>NZ_CVJQ01000001.1:1200000-1509166 GCF_001375595.1 Phenylobacterium immobile (ATCC 35973)
CCGCGTCCGGACGTGGCTGTGGCCATGCTCCGTACACTTGCAGAGCGACTTCGGGCCGGTCTCGGCCTTGAACGCCGAGCCCAGGGTCAACTTCAGCAACTGTTCGACGAGCGGCGTGCAAGACCCGCAGGAGGCCGAAGCCTTGGTCACCGCGCGCACGCCCTCCAGGGTCTGAACGCCAGCCTCGATCGCGGTGGTGATCGCGCCCTTGCAGACGCCGTTGCAGCCGCAGATTTCCGCCGTGTCGGCCATCGCCGCCACGGCCGCGCTAGGGTCTAGGCCCCGAAGGCCCTCCGTGATCGCCTGGCCGAAAACGAGCGTCTCGCGCAGGTCGGCGACATCCTCGCCGCGCTTGATCAGGTCGAAGTACCAGGCGCCGTCGACGGCGTCGCCGAACATGACCGCCCCGGCCAGGCGGCCCTCCTTCAGGACCAGGCGCTTGTAGACGCCGCGGCCGGCGTCGCGAAAGACGATGTCCTCGCAGCCGTCTCCGCCAGAGAACTGGCCGGCTGAGAAGACGTCGACGCCTGAGACTTTAAGGCGGGTTGAGAGGTGCGAGCCGGTGTAGGCCGCCGTCTCCTCGCCGGTCAGCACCGCCCCCAGGGTGCGGCACATCTCCCAGATCGGCGCCACCAGGCCATAGGCGACGCCGCGATGTTCGGCGCACTCACCCACGGCGAAGATCGCGGGGTCGGAGGTCCGCATCTGGTCGTCGACGACCACGCCGCGACCGGTCTCCAGGCCGCAGGCTTTCGCCAGGGTGAGGTTCGGACGGATGCCGACCGCCATGACCAGGAGAGAGCACGGCAGGCGGCGGCCGTCCTTCAACTGGAGGCCGGTGACGTGGCCGTCCTCGCCGACCACCGCCTCGGAGTGGGCCGACAGGACCGTCTCGACGCCGCGCGCCTTCAGGGCCTCGCTCAGCAGATGGCCGGCGGCGGAGTCCAGCTGGCGCTCCATCAGCACGTCCATCAGGTGAACGACCGTCGCCTTCATGCCGCGCCGGGCCAGGCCGTAGGCCGCCTCAAGCCCCAGAAGCCCGCCGCCGATCACCACCGCCTCGCCGCCCGCGTCGGCGGCGGCGACCATGGCCTGGACGTCGTCGAGATCGCGGAAGGTGACGACGCCCGCGAGGTCCGCGCCGGGGAGGGGCAGACGGATCGGGTCGGAGCCGGTGGCCAGGATCAGCCGATCGTAGGGGGCCGTGATCCCGCCGGCAGCTCGCACGACCCTGGCCTCGCGATCGATCGCCTCAACGGCGGCGCCGGCGTGCAGGGTGATATCGTTGTCGCGGTACCAGGCCTCGTCGTTGATGACGATGTCGTCGAACCGTTTCTCTCCCGCCAGCACCGGCGACAGCATGATCCGGTCGTAGTTCACCCGGGGTTCCGCGCCGAAGATCGTGATGGCGAAGCGGCCTGGCTCGCGCTTCAGGACCTCTTCAACTGCGCGACAGCCGGCCATGCCGTTGCCGATAACGACGAGTCTCTGCTTTTCCATGGGTCCGTTCCGCTCAGAGCCGCAGGGTCGCGCCGAGGCGTTGGGCCTCGCTGGGCCAGGTCTTGCGCCATCTGGCCTTGACCCCGGTGAGGCCGGCGAGCGCCAGCAACGCCAGGCCGGCGAAGGCCAGCAAGCCGATCTGGTAGGAGCCGGTCGCCTGCTTGGCCCATCCGAGACTGGAGGCCAGGTAGAAGCCGCCGATCCCGCCGGTCATGCCGACCAGGCCGGTGACGACGCCGATCTCCTTGCCGAACCGCTGAGGCGCCAGCTGGAAGACCGCGCCGTTGCCCGCGCCAAGGGCCATCATGGCGAACATGATGACGGCCAGGGCGATCCAAGGGCTGGACTGGTGGAAGCTGGCCAGGGCGAGGCCGAAGGCGGCCAGCACATAGACCACGCTGAGAGTGCGAACCCCGCCGAGTCGATCGGCCAGGGCGCCCCCCACCGGGCGCACGAAGGATCCGGCGAAAACGCAGGCCGAGGTGAAGAAGCCCGCGGTCACGGCGCTCAGGCCGTACTCCGAATTGAAGTAGATGGTGAGCGATGAGGAAAGGCCGACGAACCCGCCGAAGGTCACCCCGTAGAGGCACATCAGCCACCAAGCGTCCGCGGCCTTCAGCACGTCCAGGTATTCGGCGAGGCGCTTGGGCGGCGGGCGGTTCGGCGCGTCCTTGGCGAAGACCATGTAGATGACAAAGGCGACGCTCAGGGGCAGGGCGGCCAGGCCGATCACGGCGTTCCAGCCGAAGACCTGGGCCAGGCCAGGTGCGAACAGGGCCGCCAGAGCGGTGCCGGAGTTGCCGGCCCCGGCGATCCCCAGGGCCAGGCCCTGATGCTCCGGCGGATACCAGCGCGACGCCAAAGGCAAGGCCACGGCGAAGGATGCGCCCGCAACGCCAAGCAGGACCCCGAGGACCAGCACATGGGCGTAGTCGTGGACGCCCAGGAACCAGGCCAGGGCAAGGCCCGCAATCACCAGCAACTGGCCGATCGCGCCAGTGGTCTTCGGGCCGATGTGATCGACGGCGACGCCCGCCACGAGCCGCAGCAGGGCGCCGGAGAGGACCGGCAGGGCGACCATCAGCCCCTTCTGCGCGGGGTCGAGCCCCAGGTCCTTGGCGATCGCCACGCCCAGTGGGCCCAGCAATACCCAGACCATGAAGGAGAGGTCGAAATAGAGGAAGGCGGAGAGCAGAGTCGGGGTGTGACCTGCCTTGAGAAAGGAACGGCTGACCATGGGGAAAGACCCTTGGATAAAATGGAGCTGGCGGCGTCGCCTGGGTGCTGCGGCTCGTCATTGAGCTGCGCTAGAACCGCGAACGCCGTTGTCCTGGGCCTGATCGCACCCTCATCTGTAATGTCGGCGCTGTCGCGTGCGGCGGACGGCTGCGGCGCCTTACGCTGCGCCATGCGAGATGTTTGGGCGCCGGTTTCGCGGCCGGCGCCCGAATTATGAGCGTCAGAGGCGATACTCGAGGGTGAGCCAGAGCTTCGCGCGGGAGGCCGGCGCTGGCGTAGCGCCGGCCCGGACCGCCTTGGCCCGCCGGAAGTCCGCGAATTTCATCGCCGCGGTCAGGTGGGGCGTGACGGCGGCCTGGGCCTGGAGGTCCCACTCGCGGCCGAGGCGCGCGCCGGTCTGTTGCGCCTTGAAGTCGTGATGTCGAAGGATCAGGTCGATCTTCGAGAGGTGAGGCAGGCGCAGGCGAGGGCGGACGTTAAGGCTGAGGTTCAGATCCTCCAGACCGTCGGCGAACCCCTTGTTCGCCCCCAGCGGCTGGATGAAGGCGTCGGCCCATCCGTTGAAGTTGTGGGCGGTCGACAGCGGCATGGTGAAGCCCCGGGTCCCATTGCCCGCCAGGTGTTCGTAGCCGAGCCGCATCGTATAGATGTCATTGGTGGCGCTTAGCGCTCCTGACCAGAAGTCGAGGTCGAACCGGGTCGGCGCGTTTCGCCAGTCGCGCTGTCTGGCGTAGGTCATCTCGTAGGCGAGGCTCAATCTGGCGATGCCGGCCTGACCGGACGCCTTCAATCCGCGCGTCAGAGAACTGTTGGCCGCAGCGTTCTCGAATTCCAACGCATACACGAAGGCCTGGACGCGCAGGTGCGGCGAGATGGGCAGCGCGGCCGTCACAAGGTGACTGTCCGAGCGCCAGTCACGCGCTTCGCCCAGTACGCGATTGACGCGGTCGAGATAGGCGTAGGTGGCCTTCAGGGGCCCAAATGCAATGTCTGCGCGAGCGGCGTCAAAGGTCTGCTCGTCCTGACGCCAGGCGACGGCGCCGATGAACCGCTGGTCGTCGAAGGCGATGCGCTGGCGACCCAGGGTGGCGGTAAGCGGCGGCCCCGCCGTCCAGGTCACCTGCAGGCGATTGAGTTCAGTCCCTTGCGGATCGTTGACTACCGGGAAGCGCGCCTTGCCGGCGCCATTCAACGGTGGCGTCGTCGCGCCCGGGGCGTTGACCGCATAGCGGCCGACGAGGGCGCGGACGTCTTCGACCTCGACCAGGCCTGTCACTCCACGCCAGGACGTCGTCTCCCAGCCTAGCGTCGTGCGCAGCGTCAAAGCCTGAGCGTCGCGCGGAAAATTGGCCTGGTCGACGCCTTCGTAGCGCAATCGCGCCCCGAGGATCGGATGCCCGGCGGCCTGGGCCAAGGCTAGGGCGGGTGCGCTGAAGGCGCCGATGGCGATGAGCGCGGCAAACGTCTTGTTCATGGATCTCCGAGCCAAAAAAAATGACGCCCGGACGGGGTGCGAACCCCATCCGGACGTCATTGTCCGATTCCAGCGGCGCAAGGCTTCGTCGCCCGCGCCAGTACGCGGGACATCGTCGCCCCACGTGGTCGCCGACAACACGTGGCGCCGCAGCGGCCGACGCAACGCGGGGCCGCCCTCGCCGGCTGAACGGCGTTCTGCGGACTAAGGAAGCGGCGCCATTAGCTCGCGCCGCGCTTAATTATCAGGCGCTCAGCGACCCAGGCGCGAGATCGGGAAGCCCTGGATGTAACGCTCCGGCTGCCGCGGATCGAAGATCCGACCGTCGAGGAAGGCGTCCGGCGCCATGGGGATAGCCGTCGTCGCGAGATCCAGCTCCCAGGGCGCTTCGTGCCCGCCCTCGGCCTTCAGGTCCACCAGCGGCGCCGACTGTCCGAGTGCGGCGGCGGCGCGGCGGAAGAGATCGGGACGATAGACGCTGTCGGCGACGGCGCGAATATCGACTTCCGGCCCGATCTGGCCCCAGCGTCGCATCTGCGTCAGGAACCACAGGGCATGGCTGCGCCACGGGAAGCTCGCGGCGTAGCGGTTGAACACCAGGTAGTCCTGGCTGGCCGGTCCGTCCTCGCCAGGGGCATAGGGGGGCGAGCCGATCAGGGACTGGCGGACGACCGCCTCGGCCACATCGACGTAGGCCGAGCCGGCCAGCAAAGTCGCAACCTGGGCGCGGTTCTCTGGCGCGTCGGCCCAGGCCGCGGCCTTAAGCAGGGCGCGAACCACGGCCTGCAAGGCCTCGGGATTGGCCTCAGCCCAACCGCGGGTCACGCCGAACACCTTGTCCGGACCCATCCGCCAGATGTCCGAGGCGTAGACGACAATCTCGCCGTCGCCCTGGCTGACGGATAGCGCATTCCATGGGGCGGCGACGCAGAAGCCATCGATATCGCCAGCCTTCAGCCGCTCGCCCATGCGCGGGGGCGGCACCACCACCAGGCGGATGTCGTGGTCGGGATCGACTCCGGCCGCGGCCAACCAGTAGCGCAACTCATAGGCGTGCATCGAATAGGGAAAGACGACCGCGAAGGTCAGCGGCCGCTCGCTGAAGGCGCGACGCGATGCGATCAGCCGGGCCAGAGGCCGCGCGGTGCGAGGCCGCTCCGCCATGCCTTCGGGGTCGACGGCACGCATGGCCTCCGCCAGGGCCGTCGAGACGGTCACTGCGCTGCCGTTCAGGTTCAGCGACAGCGGCACGGTCATCGGCGTTCGCTCGCCGCCGACGCCGATGGAGGCCGCCAGCGTCATAGGCGCCAGCATGTGGCCGCCGTCCAGAGCGCCGACCGCCACCTTGTCGCGGATATTGGCCCAGGATGCTTCACGCGACAACTCGACGCGCAGGCCCTCCGCCTCGAACAGGCCGAGCTCCTTGGCCACCACGAGGGGAGCCGCATCGTTCAAGGGGATGAATCCCAGACGCAGGTCGTTGCGTTCGAGCCCGTTCATTCGGCCTTGCCCTTCAACACGCCAGCGAACGCCAGGAGGTCGCTGGCGACGGCGCCGAGCGGCCGGCCGGTGTCCATGGCCAACTTGCGCAGCAGCTTGAACGCCTGCTCTTCGTCCATGCCGCGTTCCTTCATCAGCAAGCCCTTGGCGCGTTCGATGGTCTTGCGCGCCGCCAGGTCCGCCTGGGCCTTTTCCAGATCGGCGCGCAGGCGTTGCATCAGGGAGAACCGGCTCATGGCCACTTCGAGCACCGGCCGCACGCGCGCCTCCTGGAGGCCATCGACCACATAGGCGGCGACGCCGGCTTCGACCGCCGCCTCCGCGAGGCCCGGGGCCGAGCGGTCGACGAACATCACCACCGGCCGGGGATTGTGGGCGTTGGCGTCGCGCAGGGATTCCAGGGTGTCGCGGTCCGGGCTTTCGCTGGCGATGACGATCACATCCGGCGCAAACCGGAGCGCCGCAGCCTCGTCGAAGGCGGAGATTCGCTCGACGTCGAGGGGTTCGATGCCCAGCAGCCCTTGGGCCACCAGCGCCGCCCGCGCCTCGTCAGGGTCTATGATCAAAACGCGCATGTCCGATCGGTCCCTAGCGCTAAGCGGCGAAACACCCAAGCGCACTCTCGCGCCAGCGACTGCTCTTGATGTCTGGGCGGACCTGCGTAGCACGCCATAGAGCACACTCCGGAATATCGGCATCGCGAAGAGGCGCTTAGCAGCAGGGCCTCAACCGACTTAAGATGGATAGCGCTCCGCTCCCACCGGGCGCAGGTTTCAGAAGCGGACGAGCGAGGGCCCAATGCATAGGCATTCCGAACATCATGCGGTGGAGCGCATCGGCTGGCTTCGCGCCGCCGTCCTCGGTGCGAACGACGGCATCGTCTCAACCGCCAGCTTGCTGGTCGGTGTCGCCGCAGCCGACCAGGCGCGAAGCGCCGTGCTCCTCGCCGGCGTGGCCGCTCTGGTGGCCGGGGCCTTTTCGATGGCTGCGGGCGAGTATGTGTCCGTCAGCTCCCAGGCCGACACCGAGGCCGCCGACCTCGCGCGCGAACGGGGGGAGCTGCGCGATCAGCCCGCCCTGGAGCGCGATGAGCTGGCCGACATTTACATCGGGCGCGGGCTGGAGCCGCCGTTGGCGCGCCAGGTGGCCGACCAACTGATGGCCAAGGACGCGCTCGGCGCCCACGCCCGCGATGAGCTTGGGATATCTCAGGCCACCACCGCCCGGCCGGTGCAGGCGGCGCTGACCTCGGCGATGACCTTCTCAGCCGGCGCCGCCCTGCCGTTGCTCGCGGCCTGGATGGCGCCGACAAGCTTGCTAGGGTGGGTGGTCGCCGCAACGTCGATCGTGGCCCTAGCGGCTTTAGGCGGCGTGGGGGCTCGCGCCGGTCGCGCCGGCGTGTGGCGCGCGGTCGCGCGGGTCACATTCTGGGGCGCCCTGGCGTTGGGGGCGACGGCCGGCGTCGGCGCTCTGTTCGGCGCCGCCGGCTAGCTGGCCGCGGCCTACAGGCGGACCGACCGCAGCCGGAGCGCGTTGAGGATCACACTGACGGACGATCCCGCCATCGCCGCCGCCGCCAGTTGCGGCGAGAGCAAGAGGCCGAAGGCCGGGTAGAGCACGCCCGCGGCCACGGGCACGCAAGCGACGTTATAGATCAGCGCGAAGGCCAGGTTTTGCCGGATGTTGCGCATCACCGCCCGCGAGAGCCGCCGCGCGCGCGCCAGGCCCCGCAGGTCGCCTTGCAACAGGGTGACCCCCGCGCTCTCGATGGCGACGTCCGCGCCGGCGCCCATGGCGATCCCCACCTCGGCCGCAGCCAGGGCGGGCGCGTCGTTGACGCCGTCGCCGGCCATGGCGACATGGAGGCCCTCGGCGCGGAGTCGCTGGACGACGGCCGCCTTGTCCGCGGGCAGGACCTCGGCCTCGACTTCCTCGATGCCGAGCCGTGCGGCCACCGTCTGGGCGGTCGTGCGGTTATCGCCGGTGAGCATCACCAACCGCACGCCGTCGGCCGCGAGCGCTTTCACCGCTTCGGCGGTGGTCGCCTTCAGGGGATCGGTGATGGCAAGCAGTCCAGCCAGGCTCTGGTCCGCCGCGACGAAAACAACCGTAGCTCCGGTGGCGCGCAGGCCTTCAGCCTCATGCTCCATGGCGCGGGTATCGACCTGCTGGTCCACCATGAGCGGCGCGCCGCCCAGGGCCACCCGCCGGCCATCGACCCTACCGAGAACGCCCATGCCGACCGGCGAGTCGAAGTCATCGGCTTGCGAGAGCGTCAGGCCGCGGAGATTGGCGGCGCGAACGATCGCGTCGGCCAGCGGATGTTCACTGCCGCGTTCCAGGCTGGCGGCGAGCTGGAGGAGCGCGGCTTCATTGACGCCGGGCGCGGGGATGATCGCGGTGACGGCGGGGCGGCCCTCGGTCAAGGTCCCGGTCTTGTCGATCACCAAGGTGTCGATCCGCTCGAGGCGCTCGAGCGCCTCGGCGCTGCGGATCAAGACGCCCGCCTGGGCGCCGCGTCCGACCCCAACCATGATCGACATCGGCGTCGCGAGACCGAGCGCGCAAGGGCAGGCGACGATCAGCACAGACACGGCGACCGCCACGGCATAGGCCAGGCGCGGTTCGGGTCCGACGAAAGCCCAGCTCAGGAAGGCGGCGAGAGCGACGAGAATGACGGCGGGGGCGAACCAGGCGGAGACCGTATCCGCCAAGCGCTGAATAGGCGGACGGCTGCGTTGGGCCTCGGCCACCATCTGGACGATGCGGGCGAGCAGAGTCTCGCTGCCGACGCGATCCGCGCGCATGACGAACGAGCCGGTCCTGTTCAGCGAGCCGGCGACAACCTTGCCGCCCGGCGCCTTGGTCACCGGCATGGATTCGCCCGTGACCAGGCTTTCGTCGAGAGACGCGCGGCCTTCAATAATCTCGCCATCCACGGGTGTCTTTTCGCCTGGGCGGACACGCAAGCGATCGCCGACCTGAACGAGGTCCAGGGTGACCTGCTCATCGGATCCGTCGTCCTTGAGCCGGAGCGCCATCTTCGGCGCAAGATCCAGCAGCGCCCTGATGGCGTACGACGTTCGTTCACGCGCTCGCAGTTCCAGGACCTGCCCCAAAAGCGCGAGCACCGTGATGACGGCGGCGGCCTCGAAATAGACCGCGACCGAGCCGTCGCCCTGATGGAAGGCGGGAGGGAAGAGGCCCGGCGCCAGGGTGGCGATCACGCTATCGGCCCAGGCGATCCCTACGCCCAAGGCGATGAGGGTGAACATGTTGAGGCTGCGGTTCCGCAGGGATTCCCAGGCCCTGACGAAGAAGGGCCAACCGGCCCACAGGACGACCGGCGTGGCGAGCGCCATTTGAATCCAGCCCGAAAGCTTGGGCGGACCGCCGTGGCCCATCATGTGGCCGCCCATTTCAAGCGCGAACACCGGCGCGGCGAAGGCCAAGCCGCCCCAGAAGCGCCGAGTCATGTCCTTCAGTTCGCCGCTCGGCCCCGCATCCTGCAGCGGGGTCACCGGCTCCAGCGCCATGCCGCAGATCGGGCACGCGCCAGGTGCAGGGCGCCAAACCTGCGGATGCATGGGACAGAGGTAGCCGGTCCCCGCGCCGCGCGGTTCGGTCCTACCGGTGGTGTTCGCCGCGCCTTGTGCGGGTTGCGCGTCCATGGTTGCGCCCTGTCAAATTTCGTCCGGACCGCAGAGCGCCAGGTCTGCGTGGCCAAACCCTTTGCCATAGTCGAGGACGGAAATGACGGTCGGCGTCACCCGGAATAGGGCGATATCGGCCAGCGCCGGCATCGGCAGGCCCATTGCGGCGTGTTCGGGATATCGCGCCATGATCAGGGGCAGCACCTTCGCCGCCTCGGCGGCGTCAGTGATGCGGTCCGCCCTTGCCGCCATGGAAAGGCCCGTGATCTGCATCACCATCGGCTTGTCCTCGTCGATGGTCAGCGAGACCCGGTTGTCTCGCGCCAGGTTCGCCGCCTTCTGACTGTCAGGCGCGCAAAGGAAGTAGAGCCTCAAGCCGTCGTGCGCGTAACCGACCGTCGTGACCTGCGGCCAGCCGTCAGGGCGCAGGGTCGCCAGCGACATGACGCGGTGCTGGTCGAGCAGTTCGAGAACTTTCAGTCTGTTCGCAAGATCCATGCCGCTGTCCCTCTCTCGCGGAACAAGACGCGACCTGGCGCAAGGGAGCCTTGACCGCGCTCAAAGTCCGTCAGCCGCGCAAGGCTCAAGGCCGCAGCGCCGCCTCGGGCGGCGACGACGGTCCATCACCCGATCACGGATGAACCTTGAAAAAGCTCCGACCAAAGTTCGCGCCGGCCTTCGTGCGGAACGTGCGGCGACGGTCCAAAACCTCGGAATAGACGTCAAGATACCGGTCCGCCATCTCACGCGTGCCGTAGGTTGTTCCGGTCGTCTGCTGCCAACGCTCAACGGCGAGGGACTTTTCGAGTCTCTGTGAACTGCTCGCTCTCAAATCTAGCAAGAGCTTGTACAGCGCTTCGGCCGTTGGGTTGTTGAACAGCCACCCGGCTCCGCTTTCTGAAATACGTCCGCCGACAGCGCCGATGTCGTAGCCCACCACCGGGAGGCCGCTCGCCCACAGTTCAGTCAGCGTGTGGCAATAGGTTTCCGGCCATATAGAGAATATTCCGCCGACATGAGGTTGGATATTCGTCAGAATGTCAGGAAGATCCTCTCGGAGATAGACACCGTGTTTTATGACCGCCGCGTCCGATAAGGATTTACCCGGCTTTCCGATGATGTGGAATTCTATCAGGTTGTCGACATCCAAAGCCTTGACGGCCGCGATGAGTTTCCCGCCCTTTGCGTCATTGATGTTCCCGGGCACGGCGACACGGATCGGGCCTTCGATTTCGCCCTCGGGCCGAACAGCTGGCCGCATCTCAGGGAAGTCCCGACCGTGCTGGATGACATAGCGAGGCACGTCCAGCAGAGACGGGTAAGCGAGATCAAACACGGGATACACATCCGCGAGTGTCGTTACAAAGGCGTCAACCTTCGACAGGCTAGTGGCTACGATCCTCCGCCAATTGTGCACCCATTGGTGTTTCAGATTAGGCACGGTGGCTAAGTCCCAAAGAGAAGGTAAGCAATAGCCTTCTCCGGATGTGCAGACGCCTCCACAATAAATGCCGTTATTATCGAGAAGCTTAACAGTTGGGCAAACGAGATAATAATCATGGAGGGATGTGACGACTGGTATGTCTAGATTCTTAGATATATCGATCAGACCAAGGCTGTGCCACGCGATGTGACGAATGTGCACGAGTTCAATCGCGTAGATGGACAGCCATTCGGCGATGACGTCGTCATATTCGCTCGACCTGTGTGTCGTCACAGCCACCGGCGCAGATAAGGCATGTTTGGCGACGGGTATCAGTACGCCATCCTGAAGACGCGAAAGGACCATGTCTCCGTCCGTGCAGGTCAGGAGGAAGGGATCGCAATCTCCCTGCAGGGCGCTCATCAGATCGAGATTCGTTTGTGGGGTGCCACCGATCGGCGAACTGATGACGAACATGATGCGCGGCGCAGGTTTTGCGGCGCGGGACATGGCTGTTGCGATGGCCGAACGGACGCGGGCCTTTGCCGTGAGAAACGGGACACTAGACGCAAGGGGCGCGACGAGGCGCTGGTACTCAGGGTAGCGCGTCTCGATCACACGGCGTCCTTGTGCGAGGAGGGCGGGCTTGCGATCGCCAAAACTGGCGCCGCGCCTGTGAAACACGATCGTCCGATCGTCGACGACCTGACGCCAGCCCAGATAGCTGGCGCGCATGGACCAGTCGTTTTCTTCACCATAGCCGACAGGAAACGCGTCTTCGTCGAACAGGCCGACGGTCTCGAGAGCGTCGCGACGGACGTAGACGCAAAAGCCATGCGCCGTTGGAGACGCGAAATGCTGGTGAGCCGACGACTGAGTGACCAGCCGGGCCAGTTCTGGCTGGGACAGGCCGTGAGGTTGTTCCGCGACGGGGAGGCTGAAGACGCCCGCATTATCGGACATGGCCGTGGCGGAAGAGACTTTTACATCCGAATAGGCGGCGAGCCGAAGGTTCTCGACCCAACGGGGGGTCACCGCGGTGTCAGAGTTGAGCAGGATCACATCGCCAGATGAGGCCAATGAGATCCCACGATTGATCGTCCCGCTGAAGCCGATGTTCTGGGGGTTCTGATAGGCCGAAAAGCCGGGGCGGGCTGTGTAATCGCTGAGGACAGCCTCTACTCCGAGGTCGGTGCTCGCATCATCGATGATGATGACGGATGCGCCAGCGTAGGTCGTGTGTTCCACAATTGACTGCAAGCAGGCGCGCAATTCGTCCGGCGCGTTGAAGACCGGGATGATGATCGTCACGTCACGGGGGGCGAAGCGCTGCAATTTCGCCGATAGCGCCGCCTTGGGCGCGGGATTGTGCGCGAGCAAGCCGGTGAGCGGAAGCTTTCCCAGGCTGCCGTCAATCGTACGCGCCTCCAGTACGGCGCTGGTGGCTTCGGCGCTCATCGAAAAGGGGATGCTGGTGATGAAACCAAAGCCCCTATGACCTGAGCGGCTGATGTCGGGGCGCGTCTGGCTGGCGGAGATTCTGCTGTGCAGAACGCCATCGACGAAGAGTTCGACGACAGGCGGGGAGGACACGCCATCATGCCGCGCCCATCCCGTTATCCGCTGCGGCGTGGCGGTCTCAAGCACCCCCAGCACAGTCTTGCCGACTCGGCTGCGCGGTGGCCGGTCGGCTTGCGCGCCTTTCGGCGGCTTGGCGTCGCTCGCGGCCTGCTCAACCGTGTCGCGATAGACGATCGCAAGGCGCCGCGCCTTCTGAAGCGGGAGGCCGGTGCGGCTTTGCCTCACCTCAATATCTTCGACGCTAATATCACTAGAGGCGCCTGAAACCGTGAAAGCATATCCAGCTGTGCGGATTTCCGAGCGTACTTTTCGCTGGATATTGGCGAGGGTTGAGGCAAATTTCTTGCCACTTAGATAGAGATCGACTTCACAAATCTCAGATAAATCATCCAATGCCCAGCCGGAGACACGTAAATCTCCTTTCGTCCACTCAAGGGTGTCGACCCAGCCTGAGACCTCAGGGGATGCATTGCTGTCTGCGATGGGGCGGAGCTCAGATTTTCCGGCCTGGCTCAAGTGCGTTTCCTTGTCAGCCAAGAGGCGCCTCAGGATTCAAGCGCAGAGCCGAGGAGCGATCACTGGGACCGCTTCGCCGCGAGAACGGCCTGCATAGCTCAAGCTTTGTGAGAAGCGCCAGCCGCTGTCCAGCGGCTATTCGTCGGATAGCCTCCTGGTCTTGGCGAACGCCGGTTCACCGTCCGCAACGACGCAGCGCCGACTTAAGCGTCGCCCTCGAAAACAGCCCTTCCTTTGGCTAACGGTTGTAACGTATGTGGCTTTCAACCGGTCGCGGTGGGCGGGTTCACCGGGTCGCGTGATCGAGGCGGTTATGCGGGGGCGCGTAGAGGCGATCGAGGGCGGCGCGCTCCGTGGTTGGGCGTGGGATCCTGCTCGGCCCACCGAGAGGCTACGTGTGCGCGTGCGCGTCGCCGACGCAGTTATTGGTGAAGCCATTGCTGAGGCGCCGCGGGGGGATCTCTTGCGAGCCGGCATCGGCGACGGCGGTCATGGCTTTCGCCTCGCCCTGCCTTCACAGATTCAGGACGGCGGCCTTCAGGCCTTCCTGCTTGAAGCGAAGACGGCCGATGGCGGTTTCGCCCACGTGCATCGGGCTCGCCTGGTCGCCCCGGCCTTGGCTGCGCCGACGGAGATCGCGACCCCGGAGACCGCCGCAACCTTGAGGCGGGCTATGCCGCCCGTTGCGGCGCCCCTGATTGACCCAGCGCTGGTCCGGGGACTGTCGATTGAGGTGGGCGACCAGGGCGTTTTCGCGGAGGTGATCGCGCCCGCGGCTGAGCTGGGCCTGCTGGTGTATGAGCGCGACACTCTGCTCGGCGCCGCCACGCTCCGCGCCTCGAACGCCGTTGAGGATGAGGCCGGCGCCTATCGCCTCCAATTCCATTTCGACTTGCCGCTTCAGTCCCGCGACGGCGGCTTCCACGCCTTCAACCTGCGCATGCCTGGGTCGGACCGGGTCATCCTCGATGCGATCCCCATCGCTCTGCCGGCCGGGCGCGCAAAGCTGGCGAAGGCGCCGCCAGCACGGCCGCAATATCTCATGCAGCCAGAGGCGCTAGCGCGTCTTTCCTCCGGTCCTTGGGAGCCACTGGCCGGTCGAAACCTAAGTCCAGCTCCCCGCGAACGATACATAGAAGCGCTTAGGGCCGAAAGCCGATGGTTCGAAGCGCACCAGGACCATTGGAACGTGACGGTCGGGCTTGTCCTAACGCCTGCCGTGGAGCACGACGCCGGCTGGACGGACAGTGAGCGCATGTGGGCGTTGCAGACACGGCCCGGCGCCGTGGTCCTGGCGCTGGGCGCTTCCGCAGCGACGCTTGATCCCGGTTCCGAGGCTATCGCCGTCTCCGCCTCAGACGACCTCAGATCGCGCTTGGCGAGCCTGGACTGGTGCGTGTTCGGCGCGGCTGGCGACCTGTTGCATCCCTCAGTCAGCGCCACTCTGATCCAGGGCGGACGGACAGCCGACTGCGTGGTGTGGAGCTTGCTGGTCGCTTCCGGGGACGTCGCGGGCGAGGCCGATCTTCATCGCCGGCCCGAGATCGACCCGCATACGCTGCGGCATAATCCGTCCATCGACACCACGTTCGCGGTTCGGGCGTCCTGTCTCGCGGACTGTCCGGATCTTGTGCTCGAAGCGTTGCTGCACGGTCACATCCATCCCCTGCTGTTCTGGTTGTCGACCCGGCCCGGCCTGCGCTGGCAGACCCGCCTCGAAGCCCACACCGGCCGCCTTCGCGCGCCCGACGCAGGTCCCCGTTTCGAGCGAACGGGGCGCCCGGCGCCGATCGAGGTTTACGCGGCGATGGAGAGCTCAGTGACTGAGGCCTTCGATCTTCGCGAGTCGACCGCTCATTTCCCGACGCCCTTCGTTCTCGTGCCGAAAGCTCGCGCCGGGCTCACCAGCGTCGTCATCGGCGGCCTCGGCGTCGAGACGACAACGGTTCTGAAGTGTCTCCATAATCTGTCGCGCCAGCGGGTCACGGGACTGATCGAACCGGTTCTGGTGTGCGAAGGCGAAGATGCGGCGCCTGAGATCGTCGCGCTCGCGCGCAGACTGTTTGTGGGGGTCGAGGTGCGAACGGCGGTGGTCGCGCGCGGCGCCTACGGACGCAGCCGGGTGTGGAATGCGGGGGCGGCCCAGTCGACTGGCGAGGTGCTGGTGTTCATGAACCCTGCCGTGCGCCTGCGCGATGGTGTGGCCCTGGAGCAGTTCGGCGCGTGGGCGCTGCGCCCCGACATCGCGACAGTCGGCTGTGGGATCCATGCGAGCGGCGGCGGATCGTCGGTCTATGGCTACTCGGGCGCCGCCCCGGCGGATAGCGGTCCAGTTCTACAGGGGCAGCAGGATCAGAAATTCGCCGCGAGCCTGCGGCAGTGCCTCGGCAATGTGGGCGATCTTTTCGCCGTCTCTCGGGAGACGTGGCTGGGCATGGGGGGCATGGACGCCGAGCGGTTCGCCCATAGCCAGGGCGACGTGGAGTTCATGCTGCGGGCGCGGCGGCGGGGATTGATCCATCTTTATCTTGGGCAGTTGTCCGCAGAGATCGATGGGGCCGGTGTCGTCCACAGTGAAAACCTGTTCGAGATCGCCGAACTGCGGCGCCTCTATCCAGAGGCGACGCAGGAGTCGCAATACGACCTACGCACCGACCCTGTCGGCGTTCGCGCTTTGGAGGAATCGTTCGGTGACTCCGCTGAACTCAGTCCGCTTGAAGTGGCCGCCGCCAGCAGGATCGGCGCGGCCGAGGACTCGCGCCGTGAGCTGATCGCCCAGATCGCACGGGCGCTGAAGAGCAAGAACGACCTTGAGGCGGCCGTCGTGCGACCGTGACAAACCTTCCGATCCGACAAGTGAGTTGGGTGCTGGCGTCGCCGATCGAGACGCTTGGCGTAGCCGCAATCACCCTGTTGCAGCCCATGCTCTCGCCCGAGCTAGGCCATGTCCGCACGCGCCTGGTCGACCTTGCCCGCCTGTCCGCCTCGACGGTCGTTGACGATGAGCTGCTGGTCTTTCTGATCGACCGTAGCGCCGCGCGGCGCAAAGACGAGATCCGGTCTCTGATCGCCAAGGCGAAGCAGCGTGCGGTGCTTGTGCGATGGCAGGGGGTCGGATTGGCCGCGCTCGCGGGATGGACGTCCGACCTGGATCTGGAGGTGGCGACGATCGCAGACCCCTGGGCGCCCCGCAGCGGCTGGATCGGCGGGGTGGCGGTCGAGCCCTTGCCGCTGCTCTCCTCGGGCCGCGAGATCGACGCCTTGATCCGGGAGTTTCTGCCCCTTCTGCGCCGTGATGAAGCGCCGCCCTACGAGGGCGCGCCGCCCATCATCTGCCTCGCCAATTCCGCGGAAAAGTTCGCTGAACTGGCGCCGCTTCTGATGAGGGCGTCCGCGCGCCATCGCACGCCGCTGATTGTGGTAACGCGGGATGTCAGGATGATCCGCGAGGCTGGAGCGCCCAAACGTCGGATTGCGGCTGTCTTTAGTGAAGCCGATCCCGCCTGGCTTGATCTGCTGCCAACCGCGCGCGTGGTGGTGATCGCGGCGGATGACGATGACGCGGCGGCGGGAGTCTGGGTGCGCACCGCTGCTTACGCTGGTGCGCCAGTGGTCGCGGGGGCTGACAGTCTGAACGCCTGGGCCAGCGGCGCGATCGTCGAGGACGACTGGGAGCGAGGCTTAAGCCTCTACCTTAACGACAGCCCCTTCCGCGCGTCCGATCCCGTGAAGGCCAAAGCTCGGCTCATGGAGCAGGAAGAATTCACTGCGGTGCTGGACGCCTGGAAGCGCTTGCTGCCGGCGGCGCAACGGGCCGTCCCTGCGCGGCGTGACGTCCCGAGGCCCAGGTTGATGGTCTTTGTCGACCTGGCGCAGGACATCGATATTCTATTGCCGGTCGCCTTGGCGGTTCGCAGGGACGATCGGCTCGAGCTGCAGATCGTCGTGACCGACTGGCTCGAACGGGTTTCGCCCCGCACGTTTGAGCTGTTGAACGCTGCGGGTCTTGCCTACGCCGTCGTCCCCCGAAAGCGAGCCCTGACGGCGACGGCGCCGTCCTTCGAGGGGGTCGACGCGTTCATCTCGGCGTCCGAAACCAACCAGCCGGCGCACCGCGCAGCCTACGCGCTCACGGTGGCGGCGCGGCGGCGTGGGGTCGCGACCTTTACGCTCCAGCACGGATTCGAGAACATCGGCCTGACCTACCGCGATGCTGTCCACGGCGACGATGTACGGTTCGCCTCCGACTATGTGTTCACCTGGGGGAAAGCTGAACGCTTGCCCAACTGGGTTCCACCGGAGACCCTCTATAGGGTCGTGCCGGCCGGCAGCCCAAAAAGCGCGACCAGGCAGGCCGTCGCCGCGGGACCGCTTCCGATCGAGCGCGAATGGGCGCGCAAGGTCGGTCTTTTCGAGAACTTGCACTGGCACCGGTATGACGAGGCGGACCGCGGCCGCTTCATCGAACGGACGGTCGAGGCGGCGGACCGGTTCACCGACACGCTTTTCATCGTCAAGCCGCACGGCGCGGGCCGTTGGCTGAACCTCAATGCAGACCGGCTTCCGGCCAGAAACAATCTGCTGCTCGTCGACAGCCTCGATCCGGCCTGGTCGGCCTTCGCCGCGCCGGTGCTCGCGCCCTTGCTTGACCTTGTCGTCACGACGCCTTCGACGGTCGCTGTCGACGCCGTTCGGGCAGGACGGCCGGTGGCGATCTTTCGGTGTGCGAACTGGACGACGGCCTATGACCCTCTCCCGGTGCTGGAAGGGTTCGACGACTGGGACCGCTTCATTCGCGAGGGGCGCATGGACGCCGAGACCGTGACGCGGGGTGAGCTGTTCCTGCGCGGCCATAGCCTGCCGGGCGACGGCGCGCCGCGTATCGCGCGCAAGATCTACGCGATCACGTCCGCACAGCGTCGGCGCGAGGCCGCTGCTTGAACTCGCAGCGTACGATCCTGGTCGTTTGCGACGTCATTGGCGCGACGCAGACCATCAACTTCTCCGGCCCCTTGGCCCAGCCTGTGGCGGCGGGCGAGATCGCGCTCCACATGGTCGCCAGCGCCGACTTGCCCAAGGCCTGGGGTGAGACCCAGGCAGCCTGGTGGCGCGGCATTGGGCCCAGCGTGCTGGTGTTGTCGCGCTACAGCGACGGCGAACATCAAAGCCTGATCGACCTGGCCCACGCCAATGGCGTCCCGGTCATCTATCATCTTGATGACGACCTGTTGGCGGTGCCGGAGACCCTGGGGCCTGAAAAACACGCCCACTACAACCAGCCGCGGCGCCTGCGCGACCTGAGGGCGGCGATCGAAGCCAGCGACCTGGTCTACGCCTCGACGCCCTATCTGGCCGAACGCTTGAAGGTGATCCACCGCATCTCGCGCCCGATCCTGACGGCGGAGATCGCTTGCGGCCTTGATCCCAGCATCCTGTCGACGCACAGCGTCAGGACGCGCCCGGTCATCGGCTACATGGCGACCAGCGGCCATGGCCGCGACCTTGAGCGGATGACGCCCGGGATCATCGAAGCGCTTGAGGCCATGCCGGACTTAACCTTCGAAATCTTCGGCACCCTGGCTGCACCCGCGGACCTGCGGCGGGCCTACGGCGACCGCATCGTCCACCGCCCCGCGGTGACCGACTACGACGCCTTTCTTGCGACCCTTTCGTCCCTCGGCTGGTGGCTGGGGCTGGCCAGTCTCGAGGACACCGACTTCAATCGCTGCAAGACCGAGACCAAGTGGGTGGAATACACCTGCGCCGGCATTCCGACTGTCGCGTCCAACATAGAGGTCTACCGACGCTGCTGCGGCGCTGACGCCGGCGTGATCGTGCCGGACGACAGCCTCTGGGGTGCGGTGATCCTGAAGGTCCTGCAGGGGCGCCAGCTGCGTGAGACATTGGCGCGCGCAGCCCAGGCGAAGGCGCGGGATCTTTACGCCCACGATCGCATGCGCGGGCAACTGGAGAGGCTGTTCGCGACCGCAGACGTCGTCGCGCGCGCTCGTCCTGTCGTGTCCCGGCCGCCGACCTCGCCGACGCCCCCGCCGGGGCCGCGGCCGAAGGAATACGACCGGTGGATCGCCGCACATGATGGGCTGGGAGAAACGGATCGCGCCCGGATCATCGCCGCTCTCGACCGACGCGAGACGCCGGCGCCCCTGGTCAGCGTGGTGTTGCTGGCCTCGGAGGCTGGTGTTCCGCCGGCGCTCGTTGAGCGTTCGCTCGCTTCGCTCCACGCCCAGATCCATCGGCGATGGCAAGTGATCGCGCCGGCCGGATCCGTACCGGCGGGCCTCCAAGAGGACCCATTGCTCGTTCTGGCGCCGGGGGCGGATCTTCCGGCTGGGCTCGATGCGGCGTCGGGCGAATTCGTCACCTTTCTCGAGGCCGGCGATGAACTCGCGCCCCACGCGCTGTTTCATCTTGTCAGCGCTGCGGAAGCCGCTGGGGGCAAGGGGGGGGCGGACTTCATCTACAGCGACGAGGACGAGATCGACGCTTCGGCGGAACGCCGGCGGCGGAACCCCTTTTTCAAGGGCGCGTGGGATCCCGACCTGTTCCTGGCGCAGGACTACGCCTGTCGGGCGGTTCTGCTTCCGCGCACCTCGGCCCTGGCGGTCGCCGAAGGCGCCATCGCGCCGTCGTCGGTCTACAAGCTGCTGCTGAGGCTGACGGGACAGCGCGGCGCCCCCCGGGTCGAGCGCCTGCCGCTCGTGCTCTATCACCGCCTCGCCGGACGTGAGACGCCGGGCGCGGAACGCGAGGCCATGCTGCAGGCCGCGCAGGCCGCGCTCGCCGGCCCGGCGCAGGTTGAAGGCGCCGGTTCGGTGCGCCGAGTGATATGGCCGCTGCCGCGCAAGCCGCCCCGCGTCAGCCTGGTGATCCCGACCCGCGACCGGGCGGATCTGCTCAAGACCTGCGTCGAGAGCGTGCTGACCGATACCGACTACGATGACCTCGAGGTGTTGATCCTCGATAACGACAGCCGCGACCCCGAGGCTGTCGCCTGTCTGGAAGCGCTCGGACGGCGACCCAAACACCGGGTGATCTCCGTCCCGGGACCGTTCAACTACTCGGCGATCAACAACCTTGGCGTCGGCCATGCCACCGGCTCGGTGATCGGGCTGTTGAACAACGACATACGGGTGATCGAGCCCGGCTGGTTGAAGGCGATGGTCGCCCAGGTCGTCCGCCCCGAAGCCGGCGCGGTGGGCGCTCTGCTCTATTACGAGGACTACACCGTCCAGCATGCCGGGGTGGTGCTGGGGGTGGGCGGCGCGGCCTCCCATCTGTTCAAGCGGCAGCCTCAAACAAGCGCCGGCTACCATGACAGCATGCTCGTCGCCCACCAGGTCTCGGCCGTCACCGCAGCCTGCATGCTGGTGCGCCGTGACACGTGGGACGCTGTCGGCGGCCTCGATGAGGCCCTGGCCGTCGCCTTCAACGACATTGACCTGTGTCTGCGCATTGGCGCGCTGGACAAGCGGATCGTTTGGACCCCGCTCGCCCGGCTCCTGCATCTGGAGTCCGCATCGCGCGGGCGAGAGGAGAGCCCCGCCAAGCGGGCGAGACTGGCCGCCGAGATCGCCCTCATGCGCGCCCGCTGGGGCGTTCTGCTGGAGAGCGACCCCTTCTTCAGCCCCAATCTGGCGCTCAACAGCGTCGACTGCCGGCCGGCCTTCCCACCGCGCTACAGTCCGCCTTGGCTCAGGGACGCTTAAGGCGCGGCCCCGTGCTCACGCCGTGGGGCGCGGGGTCGCCAGAGCGACGTTCAACGCTTTCTGAAGACGGGCGATCTCCAGGCCGCGCGCCTGGGCGATCTCCAGGATCTTCGCCAGATCCTGGCGAGCGGCGGCGAGCTGCGCAGCAAGCTTATCGCGCTCGGCGGCCTGTTTTCGGAGGGCGGGTAACTCGCCTAGCAGGTCGGCGTAGGCGCCGATCACCTGAAGAACCAGGCGCAGTCGGTCCAGCGTCGACCTGATTTCCCCCTGGGCATCCGAACGGTCCGCCTCCTGCGCCAGCCGGCCGAACTGGCGGTAGACCTGGTGCATCTGAGGGGCGAGGGCTGCGCCATCGAACTCAGGCTCGCGTTCATGGCGATACTCGGCGTTGACCACTTCCAGAACCCTATCGTCCTCGACCTGTGGAAGGTCGATGGAACGCTGCAGGCCCGCGCGCAGCTGACCGAGGGTGCGGTGGGGGTGGTCGAACCAGTCTGCGTAACGGACGACCGTCGGATCCGACGCCAGGGTGTCGCGCGCGATGTCGTGCATGTAGGCCAACCACATGGCTTCGCATTCCACGAGGCTGAGGATGCGGTCGCCCGGGCTCTTCTTCGCCATGGAGGCGGCCGCTTCGCCCCCAGGCCGCAAGGCCCAGACGTAGACCGGCCTCAACCCGAGGTCTTCCATCACCTCCTCCCAGAGTGGCAGGAGGCGGCAGGCGCGGGGATCCTTGAAACCCCACAGCCCCGGCTCCGCTACGAGTCGCGCGGCGAGCCAGGTCTTCATCTCGGCCTTGATCGCCTGAACGGCCTCGGTCTTCCACCAGTCATGCGGAAAGAGGCCGGCGTGAGCGGGGCTGCGCAGCGGCCTGCCGATGGCCTCCAGCACCCGGTCGTGGAACGCATTGAGGACGGGCCGCTCCCAGAATCCGCGCGGGTTCTTGGGGCTGGCGCGATCAGATTCGTCGGCCATGTCGACGCCAAGCCGGTGGATGATTTCCGACAGCAGCGATGTGCCGCTGCGATGCATGCCAAGCACGATCACGATCGGGCGCGCGGTCTGCAGGTTGGCGTTCATGTCTCTCTCAAGCTCGGCGATCGACCGGCAAGCGGTGCGACGTCATACCATGAGTGGGCTCTTGGCGCGTAACGGCCGGGAGCTCCAGACGAAGGCGGGCGAGGCGGTAGCGCAGGCCATGGGCGTGGCTCACAGCTGCATTGATGGCGTCGGCCATGTCATCGGCTGTCGTGTGCTGCGCCAGCACGGCGTCGTAACCGCTCAAGCCGTCGTCGACCGCCGCCGCGGGGTGCGGCCACAGCAGGTTCAGGCGGGTCGGGTCCAGGTCCAGGTCCAGGTCGGTCGCGGCCGTCGAGTGGATCAGAACCTCGCTCGCGCCCTCGGTAAGGTCGGAGGCCCGAGTGACGATGCGGGCGCAGTGGCCGCGATCTTCAAGCGCAGCGACGAGGCCAGGCGGGACCACTGCGTCTGGACGCTGGATGGCGATGGAGAAGCCGTCGCGCCGTCGCGCATCCACGGCGTCCAGCAGGTCGGAGAGGACGACGCCCCGAGGCAGGGGGGTGACGGCGCGGCCCAGCGCCACGCTCAGCGCCGCCGCGTCGGTCTGCGGCGTGGCGAACCAGTAGTCGATTCCATCGCGTCCAGGATGTTGGGACCAGGCCACAGTGTCGCCTTGGACCACGGCTGCGGTCCGCGCGACGGAGCCGATCCCTCGCAGGCGGCTCAGGGCCACGCCGGGGTCGAGGACGACGATCAGGTCCAGGCCGCGCACCGTCTCGAAGAGGTCCCCGCCGAGCGGCAGCACGACCACCGGCTCAGGGCCGGGTCTCTGCAGCAGGCTTTCGGCGCCTGCGTCGGGCCGGCTGCAGGCGACGCCAATGCGGGCCAGCCGGCCAGCGATGGGGGCCAGCGCGCGTAGGCCGTGCTCGGAAGCCACCCGGCGGAGAGAATAACCCCAGGCGCCATGAAAGATATCCTCGTTCGACCCTAGGATCCGGCGGGTCGCTGTCCTGTCCCGGCGGGTCTCGCCGCGGATATGGATGGCGGATACGCGCGTGGCGCAAAGATTGAGCAGGCCGGCGGCGGCCAGCCGGAGGCACAGATCGGTGTCCTCCCACCCGTAAACATAGCGTTCGTCAAAGCCGCCCACAGCGTCGAAGGCTTCCTTGCGGACCGCCACCGCCGCCGCGGTGACAGCCAGGCATGAGAGGCCTTCCGCCGCGCTCCAGTCGAAGTCGGTGAGATCGCGGCTTTCGCCGGGGCGAACGCTCCGGTCATGCCCGGCAAGGTCAAAATGCACGCCCAAGTGTTGGATGGCTTCGGCTTGCGCGCCCTGAGCGGGGTTGTCGAGCAACCGCAGGCCGACCGCGCCCACGCCCGGCGACATCAGCCGTCCCAGCGCTTCCATCAGCGGCTCGACCAGGACGATGTCGTTGTTGAGGAACAGGATCACCTTTTCGTCGCATCGCGCCGCGCCGCGGTTGTTTGACCCGGAGAAGGTGTCGTCACGTCCGCCCTGAACATAGTCGATCGGCAGCCGATCACTGTAGCTGGCGACGACGGCGGCCGTGTCATCGAGGGATCCATGGTCCACGACGACGATCTTCGAGAAGGCGCTGGGGTTGTGCTCAAGCAGGCTCCCAAGCAGCGTCGCCATGAGATCGGCTCGATCGCGGGTCAGGACGACGGCGGCATAGGTCAGGTCGGTCGCTTCGGCGGAAGCGGTCACGCCGCCGGGTGAAGGGCGGCGTCCGTTCGGCGTGGTCTCGACTGCGAAGGGCGGAATCCAAACGCCGATCGTGCGTTTCTCGCGCGGAAGCCGCAGGCCCTCGACATCCACCTCGAGCTCCACCTGACCGCCTGGGCGGAAGGTGGTTGGAAGTTCGAGCTGGAAGCTGTGACGCGCCCCGGTGGGCGGCTCCACGCCTTTTCGCGCCCTGACCCGCGACATCAACTGCGCGAACGGCTGTCCGTCGGCGAAGACGGCGACCTTCAGCGGCGGCCCCTCCTGCGCCAGGCCGATGACGCCTTGAAGCCTCGGCGGGCCGCGGCCGCGCAGAGTGATCGACAGGGTCAGTTGCGGCGCCGCCGCGCCGGCGGGCTCCGGGGGGCGCGCCAAGCCGGCCGCCTAGCGGATCGAGACAGGGCTACCGCCCAGCTCGATCTTCCTGTCCGCGGTTCGGACGGTGACGTTCCTGGCGCGACGGGCGGCTTCGGGCAGCACGAACCGAAAGCCGTGACGTCCATCACCCTTTCCGTACTGCTGCAGGTAGCGTGAATAGTCGCTGCACTCCAAGGTCGCGACCAGGTCATCGCCGGCGAAGATCTGGACCCCTATGGGCTCGTCGGGCCTCTGCGGATCCCAGGCCCAGCCGACCAAGGTGTCGCCGGTCTCCGCGGAGACCTGCCCTTCCGGCTTCTTGGGGTCGAGGAACCGGTTAAACGGCGCGATCCAGACTTCGTCAGGGCGATTGACCGGGGGACCTCTGACGCCAATCCACGAGAAGAGTTTGGGCGCGACATGCCCTTGCTCGATGGCGTCGACCACTTCGGACTTCTTGATGACGCCCGCCGCGATCGCGGCGCGGCAGCCGTCGTACCAGAGATGGCCGTTCGGATTGGCTTGGGACACCCACGGCTGGCGGCGCATGTCGGTGTAGTGGATCAACGCCGTGCGGCCGGGCTCATAGAACTCCAGGCTGTTCCACCAGTAGGGCAACAGCGCCTTGCTTCGGCCTGCAGGCACGATGCACAGGTCTCCCATCAGCTCCTTGTAGGTATATCGCTCCTCATCGAGACCCCTGATGATATCGGCCACGTCCCACTTCAGCGTCTCGCAGTTGATCAGCATGACGCTGGTCTGCGGCGCGCGGCCTTGGGCCGGCGGGCTCAGGGCGTAAAGCAGGTCGGCCTCCTCCATCGGCATCGTCCAGAGGTCGGCGATGTCGGTGAAGACCTGCATGTCGGCGTCCACGTAAACGCCTCGGCCGGCGTAGCCGCACAGGCGCGGGATATCGAAACGGCAGAAGGAGAAGCCCGTCTTCGAACGGTTCTTCGGCTCGGCGGGCACCGGCATCGCACGCCAGTCGAGAATTTCGAACTCGACGTCCATGCTGGAGTATCTGTCGATGCTGTGCTGCAGCACCTTGGCGCCCAACAGCTGTTCGTCATCGGCGCCAATGAAGATGCGCGCCGGGACCGGGTAGCCAAAGGGACCGTACGAGATTCCGTAGCGCCGGCGGATGGCGGCGATCGCGCCGCCGGCTTGTTCGCGGACCGGATGCATGGCTTCGAAGCCGGCCACGCCGCTGCTGCGAGGAGCGACGCCGGAGCGTCGGGCCATCTTCACCCCGGCCTCGGCGAGCAGCCGCAGCGGCAGCTCGTCGTTTTCGAAGTCATCCAGCGGCGCGGACGGTGACGCTCCGTGCGCCGTCCACAGGTCGAAGCCCAGCAGGCGGCCTTCCAGGACCAGGCGGCGCAGAACCGGATGATCGGCGGCGAGGCTGGCCAGGGTGCGTCCTGTCGCCCAACCGCGGACGTGCGGCTGGTTCGGCATAGCCACGGTCCTGGCCTTGGAAAGTATGGCGTCGCCGTGTCGGTCCAGCGTCTCAAGGTCCACTACCAGAGCGACATCGGCGCTGCGCCGGGAAATAGCCGCGCCGATGGTCATGACGCAGAAGTCGAGCGCGATGGCGTCACGCAGATGTTGCTCCGGCGCGGGCTCCCCCAGGATAAGCCAGGGTTGGGTGTTGCGGCTCTCCGCGCCGATCCAGTCGATCAACTGTGGCGTATTTCCGCCCCTGTCGGAGCCTGCTGGTTGCGGCGTCGCTGCGCCCATCATTGCCTCCACGAGGGCCTCCGGAGGTCGGGTGTTGGTCGGTTGGGCGACCGGATCACCCGGTGTCGGGGCGGCGAGCCCCAATATCGCCGCCCACTGGCCGGCGACGGTCTCGACTGACCAATGGGTCTCGATGTAGGCGCGCCCGGCGGCGGTGCGCCGCCGGGCGTCCTCAACGCCTGGCCCCAGAACCTCGGTCAGCCCGGCGTCCCAGTCGCTGAGGACGGCGTAGGGGGCGAACGCCTGGTAGGCCTCGATCGTGTCGGCGATGACCGGCTTGCCCGCGGCCAGGGCCAGGGTCAGGCGATTGTGGGTCTTGCACGCCACGAACGGATTGTCCGACAGCGGGATTAGCACCGCGCGGGCGTCACTCAGGGTCTGGGCCAAGACGTCCGAACTCCATTCCACGTAGCGCGTTGGGAATGGCAGCGGCGCGATGTGCTCATCGAACTTGGCGCGGTTGTTGCTCAGCACGACCAGCTCGAAAGGGTGGCGCTCATAGGCGCGCCGCAGGGGCTCGGCCACCCGGAGAAGATCGGTCATTCCCGAGGGCGCGTTCGGCGAACCATGCATGCCGAACCACAGAAGCCTTGGGGACCCCGCTTCGGTGCTCGGCGGCAAAGGCGCCAAATCCTCGAACATGTCGCCGACCACATGCGGCAGGGCGTCAAGTTGCGCCGCCTGCCGCACCTCCCGGGCCAGGGCGGGCGTGGAACAGATCACGCCATCGCACGCGGCGATCATACCCAGCAGATCGACCCGCAAGGCCTCGTAAGCGGGCAGGCCATAGGGGTTGTAGAAATGGTTGTCGCAGAGATCGAGCAGCACCCGCTTGCCCTGCGCGCGGAGGCTCATCGCCAAGGCCTGGTCCTGGGCCCGGTAGCTCTTGCCGAAGACGACGACATCATAGGTGTCCAGGTTCGCCTCGTCCCACAGCTCGACGGCGTGGCCGCGCTTTGCGAGAGCCTCGATGACGAGCAGAACCCGGTAGCGGAAGCTGGCGATGGCCGGATCGGCGACGCGCGGCTTCCAGGCGATTCGCATCGAGACCTCGTCGAACCTCAATTCAAGGCTAGCATGAGCCCGGCCTGCCAAGCGTCGCCGCAGAGTAAAGTAGTAGTAGACGGCTGCCAAGTTGACCAAGCGAGCGCGGACCTTCGGCGCGTCCGCCTAATTTCAGCGGAGGGGCGCGGCGATGAACGTCCTGGTGAGGCCTTTAGCACTCTGCGCCGGGAGGCGCCAAAGGGCGTTGATGCAAACAACACGTTCCCCTTATCCGCTTAGGGTTGGGGGAGTAGGTTGGGATGGTCCGCGCATAGCGCCGCATTGCCGCCAACTGCGCGTTCGAGATTGGGTTCTCTGTTGGCAAGCGAACTCAAGACCGAAGCTGCATATTTTGTCATCGTGAGGGGCTGCATGAGTTTCATCAATATTATGCAGAAGTTCGATGGTGTTAGACTGTGATAATCGCGATTATGCAGCCTTATTTGTTTCCGTATATCGATTATTTTCGTCTGCTAGCGAAATCTCACGTGTTTGTTTCTCACGATGACGCGCAATACGTTAAGGGCGGTTGGATCAACCGAAACCATATACGTCTTGACGGGCGGCTCACCGGTATCGGATTGCCGGTGCGCCGCGCGTCCCACGCCCTGCCAATTAATCAGAGGGCATATGTCCCGGGGCCAGAGTCTCGCCGTCGCCTGGAAAGGCAGGTGGCTGCCGCCTATCGGACGGCGCCTCATTTTTCGGCGGTCATGCCGTTGCTCTCAGAGATGCTCGCGACGGAGGAGGACAACGTCGCTATCATGAACACGGCGCTGCTCAGGCGGCTCGCTGAAGTCCTGCGGCTGCCGACCAGGATCGTGTGCGCGTCCGAAATCGGGCTCGAGGGTGGGCTTTCGGGCGTCGACAAGGTGCTGGCGCTCTGCAAAGCCATGGGCGGCAGCAGTTACCTCAACGCTAGCGGCGGGGTCGGTCTCTACGATCCAGAAACGTTCGAGGCGGCGGGGCTTGGGTTGAAGTTTATTCCGCCGCCCAAGCAGCGGAGCGCATCGATCATCGATGACCTGATGCGGCGGTCCCTTCCCGAGCTGACCGAAGACCTGATGGGCACGACGCCCATCGATGCGTCGCGGAAATGACCTTCGAGAGGCGCTACTTTCGAGAAATCCAGTCGGCGGCGAACGCGCGGAAGGTCTCGACATCGATGACGTAGTCCGAGTTGTGGAGGAAGTCCTCCTGCCGCCGGACGACCGGACCCGTGAGAACGGTCATTTCGATGTGCTGCGTGGCGAAGAGACTGTTGTAGTCCGCCAGCGCCTCGATGAACGGATGGCAGAGAACACAGACCCGCGCGCCGGGATTGGCGAGCAGGACGAGGAAGAGCGCTGAGCCTTCCGGCGCGACGATGAAGCGAGCGGCGCGAATAACTCGCAGCTGTTCGCCGAAAGACATGTCTTCCGGGTAGACGACGCGGAAGCCCAAGGCCTCCGCTGCGGCTTCCAGGGCGTCGCGGTTGCACAGTTTGCGGTGCCGGAATCCTCGCCGGGCGAGGTAGAGGCGCTCGGATCCCTCAGTTATGCCCAGAGCTCCATCAGCGCGACGACGCCAATCTTTGAGCACCGGATCGAACCTGCTGGGCGGCGCGCAAACGTGCTCCCACGGGAAACTGCCGTCCGTGTGCTCGTGCATGCCGAAATACATCAGGGTTGGCGCGGTCCAAAGGCGGGCGACCGAGACGTGCTCGAAGGCGCGAACCTCGACGATGTCCAGTTCCGGATAGAGCAGGGCCAGCGCCTGACGGTGAGAATCTGGCATGGACGCGTCGATCAGCACCGGCGTTCTAGGCATATGCCGCGCCGCGTAGGCGTATTTCG
Source organism: Phenylobacterium immobile (ATCC 35973) (assembly GCF_001375595.1). Taxonomy (NCBI): domain Bacteria; kingdom Pseudomonadati; phylum Pseudomonadota; class Alphaproteobacteria; order Caulobacterales; family Caulobacteraceae; genus Phenylobacterium; species Phenylobacterium immobile. Next base: position 1,228,351 of record NZ_CVJQ01000001.1, read on the forward strand.
GCAGGTACTCGCACATCCAATGTCCGAAAAAATCGCTGTGGCAGCCCAGCAACGAAAACGCTTCGGCGAGTTCCAGCGCAGGGCGGGCCCCGGGCTCAGGCGACAGGGGCGTGCCGCCGCGGACACTGAAGATCGACGGGTCCCAATCGAGATCGTCCCCAATGCGGGCGCGTTCGGCGTCATCACCGTCAAGCAGCGACAGGCCGTCTCCTTGGACAACGGCTGACCGGCCCAGCAGGCGAACGTCGCTCAGACTGGCCACGTAGAAAGGTCTGGTCCGGCTTTGCAGCGAGATCGCATCACCTTCGCCGACCAGTCGTGGCGCCTGCGCTGTGAACGGCGTCCCGCCAGGCTCGATGTTGAGGAACGTGTCGCCGTTTGCGCAGGCGAAGTCGCGCAGGCCGTGCGCCGGCGCTGGCCGCAAAGCGTTGGCGGCGGGCAAACGGAGCGTCGCCTGATAGCGCCGGAAGGCTTCGTCGACGCCATGCTCGGCGACCAGCGCACGCTTGAATCCCATGAGTCGGAAAAGATTCGGACGTCCCGGCGCATACTCTAAGTCAACCCTGCGCGGCTGCAGATCCGCCATCGCCGACCGCGCTCAAGTTCGAGGGCGGGAGAACAGGTCCGCTGCGCTCCGCACTGTGCCATTCCGCTGCAGGGCGGCCAGTTCATCAGCGGAGAATTGGCTTCTCCTGAACTCCTGTTCCAGTTCGCCGCGCTCGGCCAGCGCCAGCCAACGCCGCCAATGCCACGCCCGCGTCGGCTCTTCCTCAGGATCGGTGAATTCGAGTTGCTCGTCCGCATCGAAGCACTCGCGGATGTTCACCGTGACCTTTCGTTTGAACCTCTCGAAGGTCGTAAGTGGGAGATGAGCGATCAGCAGTTCGTCCGATACTCGGCGTCGCGGTGTCTGGCCGGCGGCGACGACGATCTGGTGCATGCCGTCCCGGAGGCCGCCTATGCAGTGTTGGCGGGCGATCACCTTCGCAGAAGGAACGGCCCGAATCCACGCGGTTTCTGGATTGTTCCTCAGGTGGAGGCGCATGTCACCGCCTGGCGGTTCGACGATCAATTGAATCTGCGCGTGATGTTCGGGTGAAAGATCCGCCGGCATCAGCGCACCCTCCGGCCCGAGGGGGACGTTATACCTCGGCACGGTTATCAAGTCGGCATCGGCGCGCGCCAGGGCGCCCTTCAGGTCGCCGTCGCGGGCGATCAGCAACTCGTCGGCGTCGATGAACACGACCCAGTCTGCGTCCAGCGCCTTGACCGCGGAAAGGTCCATAGCAAGTGCGACGTCGTGCAACTCGTCGTTGGCGATCTTGATGATTTTGAATGCATCCGATCGGCGATTTTCCAGTATCTTCTCTGTGCCGTCTGTAGAAAAGAGATCGCAGATCAAAATCTCTTCGACACCAAGTGAGTAGAGCTGGTCGATCGTGCGATCTATCAACTCAACTTCGTCCTTGACGCCTATGTGGGCTGCGATCTTCACTGTTTTATCGTGATCTCGGGACGATGAAGCGGTACCATACCGCGCCGCTGGCCGCCATTCAATGTGGCCGGGCGCAGGGCGCAATCTCTGCAAGGAGCGTGGGTGGACAAGCTGATTCCGCTGAGCGACGATGCCGGCTGGCACGCCGCTCTGCATGGGTTGCGATATGGGTTCGGCCATACGCTTGGAGCCTGCAGGGCGCTTGCGCTCAGTTCGGGTTCGCCGACCTTCCTCTATGTCTTTGAATCCAACGACGCGAAGCTGATCTGTCCCTTGTCGGAGCGGAGCTTCGCTGGCGCGCGGGACATCTGCACCCCGTTCGGATTCTCAGGGTTCGCGGGCCGAGGCGAGCTTTCAGGATTTCCCCAGCACTGGCGAGACTACGCGCGCCGCGCGGGCTGGGTCTGCGGATATATCGGGCAGCATCCGCTGTACGCACCGTCAAACCTGGAGTGGGGCGCGGAGCTGTTCGCTCAGAATGAGCTGTTCTTCCTCGATCTCAAGCAATCAGAAGAGGCGCTCTATGGCCGACTATCACGGTCGCGGCGCCGACAAATCGCCGCTTGGTCTGCGCCCAACCGGTCTGTCGTGGCGGATCGTTCTGCGGCGATCGCCTTTTTCACCGACACCGTGGATGGATTCTTCGCCGCGAAAGGCGCCGCGGGCGCGTATTTCTTTTCGCCGGAAACTTGGAGGGCGCTCTTCGAACTCGAAAGTGTCATGGTGCTCGGTGCTCAGGTCGATGGGCGGATCGTCGCTGCGACCGTGTTTGTCTATTCGCCCTTCGGGGCAGAGGCGCTGTTCAACGTGTCGGTCGCCGACGGACGTGACGCCGCGACGGCGATCATGTGGAGTGCGGCGCTCGCGCTCCAGAGGCTCGGCGTCGCGAGCCTGAACATGGGAGGAGGGGTCCGCCCCGGCGATCCGGTTGCTGAAGCCAAACGCCAGTTCGGCGCTGAAGTCCGGCCACTCAACGCCCTCAAGCAAATCTACGACCGGGACGCGTTCCTGGATTTGTCCCCCGGCTGGATAGATCGCGACATGGCTGGCTATTTCCCGCCGTATCACAAGGCATGAATTGACGATGTATTCGAAGTCCGCACAGTTTTACGACGAACTATATCACTTCAAAGACTACCGCAAAGCGTCTGAAGGGGTGATTTCAGAGATAAGGTCTTTAGCTCCAGCGGCGCGGACTCTTTTGGATGTCGCCTGTGGAACTGGTCTTCATCTCCAGGAGCTCTCGAAGACGTTCGCGGTCGAAGGGCTAGATATCAATCCGGATTTCGTTGAAGCCGCACGTAAACGTGTTCCAGACGCGCCGATCCACCTCGGTGACATGACTGAATTTTATCTTGGAAAGACATTCGACGCCGTCACCATCCTCTTCAGTTCCCAAGCCTATGTGAAGACGAAGGAAAATCTGCGAAAGACAGTCGCTTGCCTTGCGCGCCATCTCGCCGATGGAGGCGTGGTCATTATGGAGCCATGGTTCAGCGCTGAGACTTTCTGGACGGGAACCATCACCGTTAACGTCGTGGACAAAAAAGATCTGAAGATCGTTTGGATGTACACGAGCGAGCGGGTCGGCGATTTGGCGGTGCTCGATATCCACTACATGGTCGGCCGCCCCGGCGGCATCGAACAGTTCCGAGAAGTGCACGAGCTCGGACTTTTCGGCGTTGAGGACTACCGCGACGCCTTCGAACACGCTGGTCTGGACTTTAGCCACTCAGAGGGCGGACCGTTTGGTCGCGGAGTCTATCGCGCTTGGCGAGGACGCCGATCCTAACCGCGGGCTTCGCGCGATGGCCACCGCGCCGTGACGCACTACCGGCGCGTTGGCGACCCCACTCGCGCGACGCGGCCCAGGTCAGCTTCTGTGACGCCCGCTGGTTAACCTGGCAAGTTTGGCGCCCTATGTGGGGAACTACCGATGAACCTATACGACATCGTCAAGCGCCGGGATCGGACGCTTTCGGAAAGCGAAGGGACGATCGAGGCCGTCGTTGGCAAGAAGCCGCGAACCTTTCTAGGCGCCCGTTTGAGCCCCGGCGCCCGGATCCAGCTGAAAGGCGCGCATGAGTTCACCTGCCTCCGGAATTTCCCGCGGGACATCGGGTGGCGCTACTTCTTGCCAGCGGACGCAACGGGATCGGCGTCTGTCAGAATCCTTGTGCGCGCGACCAGCGCTCGCGGGCTCGGCGGGGCGGGCGATAATACGGCGCAACTCTGCCTGGGCGTGGCGTCCCCGCTGCAGCAGCCCGGCGAGCCGACGCTTCTGACTTGGCCGGCCTGGCTCGGCGAGGCTGACGGCTTCGACATCGAATTGGTCAACGATGGACCTTCGGCGATCGATATCGCCTCAAGTCCCATGTTCAATCCGCGATCGGGACTTGAGGGTCTGTTGCGCGGCAAGGGAATAGAGGTCGGGCCTGGCGCAAATCCTTTCGTCATGCCCGGCGATGATGTCGATGTGCAGTACCTCGAGGCTGCGCCAATGACCGAATGGCTAAGCAATTACGACCATCAGGCTGTCATCGCGCAGGAAAAGCGACAGCTCTGGGAGCGCTACATCATCGGCGACGCCCAGCAATTGGACGTCTGCCCCGACGAATCCCTCGATTTCATTTTCTCGAGCCATGTGTTTGAGCACTTCGTGAACCCGCTCGCCGTACTCGGAAACTGGGCCAAGAAACTGAGGCCCGGCGGCAGGGTCGTTTGCGTTATCCCGGACGCCAGATATTGCTTTGATCTTCGGCAGCCGCTGAGCGAACCATCGGACTGGCTTGAGGAAGAGCATACCGGAATCTGGACGCTTGCGGACGCTAAGTATGAAAAATGGCGCCGTTACACCGCACCATACAATACGACGGAAGATTTGATCCGGCGAAATTACTCAATTCACGCCCATTATTATACTTCTAGTTCCTATGTTTGGATCGTCGATAGACTGATATCTGCAGGCGTATTTGCAAAATATTTTATCAACAATTCGCCCAACAACAAGGATTTCGGTGTGGTTCTCTGGCGTGCGGCCTGACCCATCGCTCGGACGGTGACAGGCGGCGGAGAAACCCGGGCGATCCGTCGAACGAGCGCAACTTCGCAGTCGGGTTGGCTCGTCGATTGCGTGGCGGTGCTGTCAGTCCAACGGCAACTCCCCTCCGGCAAGGCGTAGCGAGTGCAGGGCGGCCATGGCTCTAGCCCATGACCTGCGGCGAACTGTCAAAATAGCGGAACGGGTTGGTCGGCCTGGTCATGCAGCGCGGCTATGGGCTTCGGTTAGCGGGCCCTGAACGTTGGGCTGACAACACCCCTGCCGAAGCTCGATCGGAACAGTCCCTTGCTGCGGCCGGCAAGCTGTCACCGCATAGCGAAACTGTCACAATGAGCGATTAAGCGGGCGGCTAGACGCGCGGGCTTTCGGGCACGTGGTATCAAAAGGGGCCGCTGTGAAACTCTTCAAGAACCTACTCTTAATTGGTTGTGGCGTGCTGGCGCTCGCCGGCTGCGGACCAGACGATATCGCCTCGCCGGGTACCGGTGGCGACGTCATCATCAACCCGGGTACGGGTACGGGTACGGGTGGTGGTGGCGGTGGCGGTGGTACGGGCAATGTCACCCCTGCGTCGGGCTGCCCCACGATTGCTGATCCGCAAGGCTTGAAGGACGACGGCACGATCACCGGCCCGAGCGGCACATGGCGCGTCTGCACGCTTCCGTCGCGCATCAACCGTTCGATCACGCTGACCAAGAGCGCCGGCGTGCTCTACCAAATGTCCGGCCGCGTGGACGTCGGGTCCGACGGCGGCTTCACGGCCTCGGCTTCAGACACCAACGTCACGCTGACGATCGAGCCGGGCGTCATCGTCTTTGGCGGCACGGGCGTGTCGTGGCTGGCGGTCAATCGCGGCAACAAGATCAACGCGGTCGGCACGGCGATCCGTCCGATCGTCTTCACCAGCCGGGATAATGTGCTGGGCCTGAACACCGATACGTCGCAAGGCCAGTGGGGTGGCGTCGTGCTGCTCGGCCGCGCGCGCATCACCGACTGCGCCACCGGTTCGGTGGCCTCCAACACCTGCGAGCGCCAGACGGAAGGCGCGGCTGACCCTGCTCGTTTCGGCGGGACCAATGACGCCGACAACAGTGGCGTGATGTCCTACGTCCAGATCCGCTTCTCGGGCTACGTGCTGGGCGGCAATTCCGAACTGCAGTCCCTCACTCCCTCGGGCGTCGGCAGCGGCACGCAGCTCGACCACATCATGTCGTTCAACAGCTCTGACGACGGCGCGGAGTTCTTCGGCGGCGTGGTCAACTTGAAGTACTACGTTTCGGTCGGCGCGGACGACGACAGCCTTGACGCCGACGTGGGCTCGCGGGGCAGCTTCCAATACGGCCTGCTGATCCAGCGCCCCGGCGCCGGCGACGCCCTGATGGAAATCGACTCGAACGGCTTTGAAAGCGATACGCCGCGTCAGAACCTGACCATCTCCAACTTCACGATGGTCCAGCCGGCGGTCAGCGCGAGCAATGAGGCCAACGACCAAGCCGCGATCCTGATCCGCGGCAACGCCGACGCCACCCTCGTCAACAGCATCGTCAATACGCCGAACAACGAGTGCATCCGCCTGAACGGCACGGGCACGACGCCCGCGACGCTGACGGCGCGCTCGGTGGTACTGAACTGTAATGCAACGAAGTTCCTGGGCACGGGCAGCTACACCGCCGCCCAGGTGGCCACCGCCTTTGGCGCCGGCGCCAACAACAACCGGGACGTCTTCACCCCGACCCTCAGCAATGGCTACCAGAACGGCGCCAATGAAGCCGCGGTGCCGCCCTTCGCCGCCGCCAGCCTGAGCAGCTTCTTCACCAGCCCGACCTACATCGGCGGCGTGCGGGACGGCAACGACACCTGGTGGGCCGGTTGGGCCTGCAACAGCTCCACGGCCAACTTCGGTTCGACCAGCGGCGCCTGCACCGCCCTGCCCACGTACTGATCAGGCCGGCGTCTGAAGTAGGGAAGGGGGCGGCCGGCGACGGCGGCCCCCTTTTACCAAAAGATTTCACGAGGGGATGAGGGGTTTGGCTATGTTGTCGCGGCGGTTCAACTATCTGTTGCTGCTTTCCACAGCGCTGTGCGCGCCAACCTTGGCTCGCAGCGCGACCTTCGCCCAGGCTGCGCCGTCGGCCGAAGCGTCGACCCCAGCTCAGGCTGCTACCGACCAGGGGGTCCCGGCGGCGGACGCCGCGCAGGAGGCTCCGGAGATCTCCATTCCAGGGGGTGTCTCCGAAGTCGTCGTCACGGGCTCCCGCAATGTGGCGCGGGTGACGTCGCAAGTCGTTTCGGTGCTTTCAACCGCTGAAATCCAGCGGACCGGCGAAGGCAACATGGCCGGCGCCCTGCAACGGGTGACGGGCCTCAGCCTGGTCGGGGGCGGCTACGTCTATGTGCGCGGCCTGGGCGATCGCTATTCGCTGGCTCTGCTGAACGGTTCGCCGCTGCCCAGCCCTGAGCCGCTCAAGCGCGTGGTTCCGCTGGACCTCTTCCCGAGCAGCATGATTTCCTCCTCGCTCGTGCAAAAGACCTACTCGCCGAACTTCCCCGGCGAGTTCGGCGGCGGCGTGATCAACCTGACCACGCGTTCGATACCGGACGAAAGCTTCTTCAGCATCGGCGGCTCGATCAGCGGTGACACCGTCACAACCAATAACCTCGGCTACACCTATTACGGCAGCAAGAGCGACTGGACCGGGTTCGATAATGGCAACCGCGACTACGCGCCGGCCCTGGCGGCTTTCCTCGCCGGTGGCGATCGGATCAGCACCGGCCAGGTCGACACCCCTGAAATCGCCAAACAGCTGATCAACAGCAAGAACGCCATCGTCCAGCGCTGGAATCATATCCCAGCCAACTGGTCGGCGAATTTCGCCGGCGGTCGTCCGTTCGCGCTGGGCGATGCGAACCTCGGCCTGATTGTCGCGGCCGGCTACTCCAACCGTTGGACTTCGCGGGAATCGACGAACCAGACGTCTCTGCAGAGCGATCTTTCGCTGCTGGAATCCGACTTCCGGCGGGTTCAGACCGACAATCGCGTGGTGCTGAACGGTCTAGCCGGCGCCGCCCTGGAGTTCGGCGACAACAAGATTCGTTGGACCAACGTCTACATCCACGACACGGTCAAGCACACGCGCCTGGGCCTCGGCAATGTGCAAGAGACCGAAGTCGATTTCATGGGTCAGAACACGGCCTGGTTTGAACGCCAGCTCTTCGACACCCAAGTGGTCGGCGAATTCAAGCTCACCCCGGATCTCAGCCTGGACCTTCGCGGCAGCTACGCCACATCAAAGCGCAACTCGCCCTATGAATTGTACCTCGAGTACGTCCGCACGAACGCCGCAGCCGATCCCTTCGGCGCGCAGTTCGTCAATCGTCTGAACAACGGCAACGGCGGCGACGCCACGGTCAGCTTCTCGAAGTTGAACGAGCGGCTCTGGTCGGGTGGCGCGGACCTTTCCTACCGCTTCTCGCCATCGGTCCGAGCGACGGCCGGCTACGCCTACCTCGATACGCGCCGGACCAGCTCGCGACGCGACTTCCAGTTTCAAGCGCCGAACACCTTCCCGAACGGCGTGGACATGTTCCGCCCCGACTACCTGCTGCAGCCGTCGGTCATCGAGAACTTCGGCATCGCGCTCTTCGAAACCAACGAAGGCAACCCGGCCTTCCTCGCAACGCTGCGCAACAACGCGGGCTACATCAAGTTTGACGGGACGTTGAACGAGGTTCTGCAGTTCGACGTCGGCGCACGCTATGAGACCGCGAAGCTGACGGTGTCGCCGATCCAGGTGTTTGACACGCCCGGCTCATCCCTCGCCGGGACAAGCCTGGACAATGATTACTGGCTGCCGGCCGCGACCCTCACCTGGAAGTTCAGGCCCGAGATGCAGGTTCGGGTCAATGCCTCCAAGACCATAGCGCGCCCGCAGTTTCGCGAGCTGATCTACCAGTTCTACTTCGACCCCGACAGCAACCGGACGTTCCGGGGCAACCCGCTCTTGCTGGACAGCGTGCTGACCAATGCGGAGGCCCGTTACGAGTGGTACTTCGCGGGCGTGCAGCATATCGCCGCCGCCGCGTTCTATAAGAAGATCGACCGGCCCATCGAAAGCTATGTCTCAGGCGGCGATTTCACCACGAGCTTCGCCAATGCGCCGCAGGCCGATCTCTACGGCGTCGAGGTCGAGGTGCAGAAGAACTTCGACCTCGGCGAACGATGGGACGGCGAATTCTGGGCGAGCCGCAGTCTGGTTCTGTCTGGCAACTACACCTTCACCCGGTCGAAGCTGAAGGTCCGGCCGGGCGACGAGACCTTCGCCTTTGCGGCGACCTCGACGAACGCGTTGGATTACTTCCGGGATGGCGCCGCTCTGACCGGTCAATCCGACCACATCGCCAACCTTGAGTTCGGCCTGGAGGACACCGCGCGTCTTTCGCAACAGACGCTGTTGTTCAACTACGCCAGCAAGCGGGTGACGAGCCGCGGCCTGGTGAACAGCGGGCAGCCCGATATCATCGAGTACCCAGGTCTTCGCATCGACTTTGTCGCTCGCGAGGGGATTGAGCTGGCGGGCCGTGAAATCGAGCTCAAGTTCGAGGCGCGAAACCTGACGGGCCGCGCGCACCTTGAATATCAACGCTCAGGTGAGAACCGAGTGGACTTCAACAGCTACGACGTTGGTCAATTCTTCGCCGTGAGCGCTTCCGTCAAATTTTGACTGATCAGGGTGGCGAGGCCTCCGGCCCGCCACCCTTTTCTCTTCGCAGGCAGGTCGCGCCGCCTCTGCGAAGATGTCCGTGGTCGGAGGATTTCCGCCGCGGCGCGTACAAAAGTGTCATGAATTTATCGTACTCGTCGCCCCGGTGGAGGGCGGATGTCTATTCCCTTGAAAACGGCGGCTCTGTTGCTCGGCGCGTGGCTTTTGACAACGCCATCGCTGTCCTATGCCGACGTGATTCAGTTCGACGGGGACGGTTTCACGTGGGTCGTTGGCGGGCCAGCGACAGCGCCTGCGCTCACCAACGCCGTCAACAGCGAGCCCGAGTACACCCAGGCCCTAGCGTCAGCGGGCCCGGAAGCGTGGAGCGGCTATGTCGCTCTCCTTGCATCCAAGTACGACATCAGCCCGGCTCTGCTTGAGGCCGTCGTCTGGCAGGAAAGCCGATGGTGCCTGGCGGCGACCTCCAGCGCCGGCGCGCAGGGCCTGGCCCAACTGATGCCCGCAACGGCCAGGCAACTTGGCGTCGACATCCGAGATCCCTTCGCCAACCTCGAAGGGGGGGCCCGCTATCTGCGGATGCAACTCGACGCCTTTGATGGCGACGTCGAAAAGGCGTTGGCGGCCTACAACGCCGGACCTGGCCGGGTCACCCATGCCGGCGCCGTTCCCAACATTCCTGAAACCCAAGCTTATGTCGCGGCGATTCTTGCGCGCCTGGCGAACCGTGTCCGGAGATAGTTCGATGCTGAAGCACCGTGTGGCGATCGCCGCCTTCATGCTTGCCGCGCCTGGCTTCGCCCAAGCCCAGGTCGTGGCGGCGAACCCGCAAGGCTCTGGTCCGATCGTGGCGGCGCTGGGTTGGCTGCAGGGCACGCTCATGGGCCACGTCGCCACCGCGGTGGCGGTCATGGCGGTGGCTGCGGTCGGCCTGATGATGCTGACCGGCCGCATGAACTGGCGCTTCGGCGCCACCGTGATCCTGGGTTGCTTCATCCTGTTCGGCGCTGGCGCGATCGTCTCAGGCATTCAGTCCGTTTCGGCGGCGGGCTGAGCCAGGGCCGTGGAGCTGCTCCGCTTCCCAGTCCACAGGGCGCTCACGCGACCCCAGATGTTCGCGGGGGTAACCTACAGCTATTTTATCATCAACGGGGCGATCACGACGGAAGCCTTTCTGATGACCAAGAGCTTCCTCGTGCTGCCGGTTGCATTGATCGTGCATGCCGTCGGCTATTTAGCCTGCCTGCGCGAGCCCCGTGTCTTTGACCTGTGGCTTAACAAGGTCAGCCGTTGCCCCCGGGTCCGCAATTGGCGGCGATGGGGTTGCAACAGCTACGCCGCCTGATCAGGCGTGCAGAAATGGACGGATCACGATGATCGGCTGGTCAAAGAGAGAGGCGTTGGCGGGAGATAGGCTGCCCTATCGCGCCCTCATTGACGAGAGCGTCGTCCTACTGCGCGATGGGTCTGTGATGCTGTCGCTCATGGTCCCGGGCTTCAGCTTCGAAACCGCTGACACCGTTGAACTGAACGCCCACGCCGCCACGCGCGAGGTTCTCCTGAGGAGCTCGCTCGACTCCCGCTTCGTGCTTTACCACCACGTGATCCGCCGGCGTGTTCAAGTTGAACTTGAGGGCGCATTTGCGGATCCGCTTGCGGACTATATTGACGCGCGGTGGCGCGAAAAGGTCTCCAGCGGCGCACTCTTCGTCAACGACCAGTTCATTACTTTGGTCCGCCGTCCGGCCCGCGGCAAAACGGGGTGGGTGGAGCGACTTTCGCGCGCAATGACGCGCAATCGCCGCGAAGAGTCGGAGCCCGGCGTCCAGGATCTGCGTGAGCTACGCGCCGCCGCGAATGCGATGGTCGCCACGCTGAGCAGCTACGGCGCGCGCCTCCTCGGCGACTATGAGGGCGCCGGCGGGACCTGTTCTGAGGTCCTGGAGTTCCTCTCAGCCCTGTACAACGGCGAAATGCGTCCTGTTCGACGACCTGCGGAGTCCGCAGACATTGGCCGCATGCTGCCCTATCGGCGGATCAATTTCGGCCTGGATGTGCTGGAGCTGAAGGAGGCGGGGGCAAGCAGCTTCGCCTCTGTGATCTCACTCAAAGACTATCCCGATACGACGGGGCCCGGCCTGACCGACTCGCTGCTGCGCATTCCCTGCGAGATGGTGCTGACGGAAAGCTACGCTCCGTGTGATCGGCAGGTTGCGCGCGAGCGCATTGACCTGGCCGTTCGCCGCCTGCGGTCGGCCGATGAGGACGCGATGTCCGAGAGGGCGGAACTCCATGCCGCACGCGATGCGCTTGGCGTGGGCGCCGTCGGGTTCGGTGACCACCATCTTTCGGTCCTCGTCCGCACGGATCGCCTTGAGGCGATCGACCATATCACCGCCGTTTGCGCCGCCACCCTAGCGGAAAGCGGCGCCGTGGCGGTGCGCGAAGAGATGAACCTCGAGCCAGCCTTCTGGGGCCAGATGCCCGGCAACGAGGCCTATTTGGTCCGCCGCGCGCTGATTTCCTCGGCCAACATGGCGTCCTTCGGCTCGTTGCACGGCTTCGCCATGGGCCAGGCGGAAGGCGCGCACTGGGGCGATCCGGTCACCATCCTGGAAACGACCAGCGCGACGCCGTTCTTCTTCAACTTCCACCACGGAGACCTGGGCAACTTCACCGTCATCGGCCCGTCAGGCTCGGGCAAGACGGTGGTGATGAATTTTCTGGCCGCCCAGGCTCAGCGGTTCGAGCCGCGGACCGTCCTGTTTGACAAGGACCGTGGCGCAGAGGTTTTCGTGCGCGGGATCGGCGGCCGTTACAGCCGGATCACGTCTGGCGAGCCAACCGGTTTCAACCCCCTGGCCATGCCCGACACGGCGGCGAACCGCGCTTTCCTGCGTGACTGGCTGGGCGTGTTGCTGCAGGCGCACGGGCCGGAGGAACTGGCCAATATCGCCGGCGCCGTCGACGCCGCCTATGCGAACGATCCGTCGCTGCGCCGGCTGTCGCATTTCCGCGAACTGCTCGCCGGCACGATGCGGCCCCAACCGGGCGACCTGGCTCATCGCCTCGACGCCTGGATCGGCCGCGGGGAATACGGCTGGCTGTTCGACAACGCGCAGGACCAGCTCGATCTCTCGGCCATGACCCTTGGCTTCGACATGACGGCCCTGCTCGAGACCCCGCGCTTGCGCACGCCGGTCATGATGTATCTTTTCCACCGCATTGAAGAGCGGTTGGACGGCCAGCCGACGATGATCCTGATCGATGAGGGCTGGAAGGCGCTCGACGACGAGGTCTTCGCCGCCCGTATCCGTGATTGGCTGAAGACGCTGCGCAAGCGCAACGCCTTGGTCGGCTTCGCCACCCAGTCCGCCCGTGACGCGCTCGACAGCCGGATTTCCACCGCCCTGGTCGAGCAGACGGCGACGATGATCTTCATGCCCAACGCGCGCGCGCGCGCTGAGGACTACTGCGAGGGATTTGGTCTCACCGACCATGAACTCGACATCATCCGCACGCTTCCGGCCCACAGCCGCTGCTTCCTGGTGCGCCAGCCAGACGCCTCCGTCGTGGTGCGGCTCGACCTCTCGGGGATGCCTGAAGTGCTTACGCTCCTGTCGGGGCGCGAAAGCACGGTGCGGAAGCTTGATTCCCTGCGGGCGACCTATGGAGATCACCCGTCCGCCTGGTACGGAGCGCTGACTGGGGCCTCGTGGCCGGGTGACGACGATGACGGTCCCGGCGGTCTTCGGCTCGGCGGCCTTTGGAATGAGGCCGCTGCATGAGCGGGTGCGAGGCTCTGGTGCAGGAGGCGACCGCCGGTGTCGCCGCGTCCCTTCGCGCCGTCGATTGCGTGAGCGCTGAGACGACCACCAGCGCCTTCTCGCGGCTCTTCGGGACGCACGGCGCCTTGCTGCCCGTTCTGACGATCCTGCTCACGCTTTATGTCGCGACCTTCGCGGTCCTCTTGCTGACGGGCCGGTCGCGCCTGAGCATCACGACCCTGACGCCACGGATGATCACCCTGGGTCTGGTCCTCACCTTCACCACGAGCGCGGTCGCCTACCAGACCGTCTTCTGGAATCTGACCGTAGGCGGCCCCGATCAGATCGCCGGGGTTTTGATGGGTGCGCGGGGTTCGGCGACACAGATGTTCGGGGACCGGATCGACATCCTCTTCAACGCGATCGCCGAAGCCGCCAGCGCCGCCTCCCCCACGGCGGGTGCGGGGGCGGGGACAGCCGGGACGTTCACGTCGGGCAATCTGATGTGGATCAGCGCCTTGATGTTGCTCCTGGGCACCGTAGGTGTGTTGGTCACGGCGCGCATCGTCTTGGCGGTCCTCCTGGCGATCGGACCCGTCTTCATCGTGCTAGCGCTGTTCCCAGGGACCCGCGGACTTTTCGCGGGCTGGCTTCGCGGCCTTGTCCTTACCGCTTTCACGCCCCTGATCGCCGTGCTCGCCGGTGCGTCCGTCACGGAACTGGCGGCCCCCGTGGTCGCGACCTTGCGGGGGGGAGACGGCATTGACGGTCGGGCGGCCATCGCCCTCTTCGTCATCGCGGCCGTCTACTGCTCGGTGATGGCGCTGGCCCTCCGCGTCGCAGGGACGATGGTCGCGGGGTGGCGTGTTTTTGGCCTTTCGAATGAAGCCAGCCGAAACGGCCAATCCGCCCCGCCGACAACCGCAATCGCCGCCGCCTCGACGCCCTATCCAGTGGCTCCCGCCTCGAATCGCCTGCAGACCTTGGCGGCGGCCGCCGGCACGGTCGGGCCAAGCCCTGCAGCCGGCCATGGCCTCGCCACCACCTCGCGGTCACGGATCGTCGCAACCGCGGGCGCCCTTGCTGAACCCGCGAGACGATCAACTCAGCCCCAACGGGCGCGGGGCATCGGCAGCCGCTTCTCCAGCCGTGCGACGGCGCCGAGGAACTTCCTGAAATGAGATTACGAACCCTGCTCTTCGCCGTCGCCTTTTGCGGCATGGCCGCGACGGGCTCGCAAGCGGCGGACCCCCGAATTTCGACGCGGTTCTACAATCCGGACGAAGTGGTGGTTGTCCATGGTCGCGCTGGCGTTCAGGCGACCATCGCCTTCGCCGATCAAGAGATGATCGAGAATGTCGCGATCGGCGATTCCACCAGCTGGCAGGTGACGCCGAACAAGCGCGCCAACCTCCTGTTCGTAAAGCCGCTCGGCGCGAGCGCGCGGACCAACATGACGGTGGTGACCGATCGACGGACCTACCTTTTCGACCTGACCGCCTCGCCGATGGCGGCGCCGCTCTATGTGCTGCGCTTTACCTACCCCGCCGAGCCCCCTGGCGCGAACAAGGTGGCGGGCGGCCTGACCCCAGCGGAGGTGCTGGCGGCGACAGCGATCCCCAAGGACGTGCCCCCTGGCCAAGCCGCAAGCTTGAACTTCGCCTGGCGTACGACGGGTGCGCGCAAGATCCTGCCGTCTCGGGTCTACAATGACAACGACGCCACCTACCTGAGCTGGCCGGTTGGCAGTGCGATACCGGCGATTCTCACCCGCAACGCCAAGGGAGAGGAGGGCGCCGTCAACTACGCCGTTCGCGGCGACGTGCTGATCCTCGACAGCGTGCCCGACTTGATCATCCTGCGCGCGGGCCGGGAACTGGCGACGCTGGAAAACCAGGCCCAGCCGAAAACGGCTCTGGCCATGGGCCCTTCGATCGACGGCCCATCGACCGCCACGGCCGCGCTGCCGACTGAAGCGCAAAAATCTGCGCAACAAGGGCGATAATCATGCGTGAAACTCTCCGCTACGAGCGCCTGCCCGTCCTGGTTCAACGTGACCCACGTGACGCCGAGGGCGCGGAGATCATTAGTCTGGCGACGCGAAACACCTTGCCGGCGGTCAGTCAGCGCAAGGGTCGGTCTGAGGCCATGACCCTCGTGGCGGGCGTGGCTGTGGTCGCTCTCCTCGGTGCGGTCACCTTCACAAGCATGAGCGAGGGTCAAAGGCAGGCTGTCCCGGCGGCGGCGCCCAACGGCCAGCTGCAGGTCTCGCCGAACACGGCGCCGACAGAAGCGCCTTACGCCTTGCCCGCGGAAGCCTTCACGCCGCTGCCTCTGCAGGCGCCGGCGCCCCAGGCGGTCTTGGGCGTGTCGCCAAACACCCAGATGACCCTCAGCAACCCGCTGTCGACGCCCACGGTTGTGTTTGACGCAAGCGCGCTTCCTGCGGGCGTGCCGGTAGGCGCCGCGGGGGCGGCGGGCGCCTCACCGGCGACCGGAGGTCCGAACGAGGAATTCGCCAATCGGATTGGCGGCATCGGCGGCGGTTCTGCTGTGGCGACGGCCGGCATCAACCCACAAACGACCGTCACCCAGGGCACCCTGATCCCGGCCGTCCTGGAGACCGCCATCGATACCGACATACCCGGCTATGTCCGCGCCGTCGTTTCCAGCGATGTCCGCGGCTTCGACGGCACGCGCATCATGATTCCGCGGTCCTCGCGCCTGATCGGCCAGTACAAGAGCGGAATGCAAGCCGGCCAGAAGCGGGCCTATGTGGTGTGGTCGCGCCTCATCCGGCCCGATGGGGTCTCAGTTAACATCGCCTCGCCCGCCACGTCCTTCGGCGGCGAAACCGGCCTCGCTGGCCAGGTCAATAACCACTTCTTCGAACGTTTCGGCTCGGCGATGCTGCTGTCTGTCGTGGGCGGCCTTTCGGCCATCGGGGGCAACGGCGCCTCTGTCATCATTGGCGGCCAAACACAGTCGGCCGCGGCCGCTGCGGTCGGTCAAAGCGGTCAGATTGGGCCGACGATCCGTGTGCGCCAGGGTGAACCGATCCGCGTCTTCACCGCGCGCGATCTGGATTTCTCGAAAGTGGCGACCCAGTGAGCGACGCCAAGGTCGTGGCGCTTGCGGGAGGGTCTGGCGTGGAGAAGCCGGTCAGCGTCTATCTGGACGCCTATCTGGCGCCGTTCCGACCCTGGCTCCATCGCGAGACGGTGACGGAAATCCTGGTCAACAGGCCCGGTGAGCTCTGGGTCGAAGACGCCGCCTATCCCGGCATGAGACGCATCGAGCTTCCTGAGGTGGATAACGTCCTCCT
Source organism: Phenylobacterium immobile (ATCC 35973) (assembly GCF_001375595.1). Classification (NCBI taxonomy): domain Bacteria; kingdom Pseudomonadati; phylum Pseudomonadota; class Alphaproteobacteria; order Caulobacterales; family Caulobacteraceae; genus Phenylobacterium; species Phenylobacterium immobile. The sequence goes on from NZ_CVJQ01000001.1 coordinate 1,244,720, forward strand.
GCAACGGCTTGCCGAACAAGTCGCGCGGGCCAGCCATCAGGGGGTCAATCGGCAGCATCCTCTCCTGGCCGCGACCCTGCCGGGCGGTGAGCGCATCCAGCTCTGCGGTCCGCCCGCGACGCGCGGTGATTGGGCCTTGGCCATCCGCCGACATCGGCTGATTGACCTGCCGCTCGACGCCTACGATCACGGGAGCCTAGAGACCGCGGCCCCGCCGCCGGCGCTCGACCCGCGCGCGTCTCCGATCGCCTACCTGAGGGACGCCATTGCGCGCCGGCAGACGATCCTGGTTTCCGGCGGCACGTCGACCGGGAAAACGACCTTCCTGAATGCGATGTTGCGCGAACTCCCCCGGGAGGATCGCGTCGTGCTTGTTGAAGATACCGCCGAGCTGAAGTTGCCGAGTGAAAACGGCGTGGGTTTGATCGCGGTGAAGGGCGAACTTGGCGAGGCGCGGGTCTCGACGGATGAGCTTGTTCAGGCCGCGTTGCGGCTCCGCCCTGACAGGATCGTCGTGGGCGAGCTGCGTGGGAAAGAAACGGTCAGCTTCCTGAGGGTGATCAACACCGGGCATCCTGGCTCGTTCTCAACTGTGCACGCGAATTCACCTCGGGGCGCACTGGACCAGATTGCCTTGATGGCGATGCAAACGGGCATCGGTCTAACGCGCAATGAGACTGTCGAATACGCTGCCTCGGTGATCGACATTATTGTGCAGCTTGAGCGCATAAATGGTCAGCGCCGGATTTCGGCAGTCACAACCGCGAAGTCGGCCCTTAACGCCTAGAACGTCGGCTCAGTGACTTCGCTATGGCGCCATGTAACGGGGGGCGACTGTTCTTACGGCGCTGGATTATGTTTAATCGCGAAGGGCACGTTCGAGATCAAGAGGAGAAAGGCGAAATATCTGACCAATATATCGCATGGAAATTCCTTGTTTCCGTAGGCGTTTAGCGTAGTCGATTTGGAAAGCAGATAGATCACCAAATGGCCTATCGGTTTCGCCTGACCGACCGAGCCAGCGGATCTCTTCTCGCGAGATAAGATCCATCAAGTCAATCACGTCGTCTGACGGCGTGATCTTCGAAATCCGCGCATTCTTACCGATGACCTCAAGGAAGACGCCCGTCTGGAGAAGGTTTTTTAAGCTTCTCATCATCTGGCGGGGAGGCAGGTAAAATGCCTCCAGACCACATACCGTCAAGGTGTCTCCTGCCCGAAGTTTTTCAAGAAATCCTAGCATGCGGCTGTGCGCTTCTAAGCTGCCACCGCCGACCAAGACAACAGTCTCACATCCGGCAGCAAGAAGTTGCTCTTCTTGGCGCTTGGATACTGGGAGCTCAAGGATGTCCCGGATCATTCCGTAGCGCACGGCGCTTCCGTAGGAAATCGTAGCTCCTCACCATCTTCCTTGGTGAAAGTAGTAGGTTTCGCATCGAGGTGAGTTAGGACCGCCTCCGAAGGTCGGGTGATTTTCACGCCTTTGGGTGTAGCGACGATGGGTCGGTTCACCAAAATTGGGCGGGCAACCATGGCGGCGAGTGTGGTGTCGTCTCCGACGCTTACATCAAGAAGGTCAAGCTCCGCGGCCGGCGTCCCGCCTTGGCGCAATATGTCCCGTGGCTTGGCGCCCATTGCGGCGAGCCGTTTCAGAAGCTGCGGCTTGGTCCTGCCAACGGACAGGTAGTCGACTACGTCAGGTCGGAAGCCCGCGGCCTCCACCAGGGCCAAGGTGTTCCGGCACCGCTCGGCCACGCGCTGGACGGCCGCGCCGCGCTGGTACCAACCCCTTGAGCGGTTCACGACGGCGACGATGGTGAGCATCAAAGGCACTGCGATCAGCACACCCACGACGGTGGCAAGCGCCGCGCCCGAAGAGAAGCCGAACAGGCTGATGGCGGCCGCGACCGCGAGTTCGAAAAGGTTGCTGGCGGCAGCACACCCAGGCGTCGCGCCACTTCGCCCGCCGCCAGGCCGTCAGGCCCGGCTTGCACCAACAGGCGGAAAGTGGAGAGGCGGACCTCGTGGGCGAGAGCCGGGAGGCTTGCGACGGCTAGATTGGTTTCCATATTTCCACGATATAGGAATTTTGCGACGGATTTAAGTCGCCTCTGTCGTTCTCAAGGGTTCCGATGACCGCATTCGTCGCCCTTCACCCGCAGTCCCTCGATATCCCGAGGTCAGAATGGTGCTCTCAGTTTAACGCTACTTGTCTCCGGTCGGGCGGACTCCGGGCAGGGGACGCAGCTCGCTTAGGCCATGACCTCCCGCCATTCAGCCAAGGCGGCTGAGCGTCGTTCTCGGTAGAGGTCTCTGCTGATAAGGTAGCGGTCCTGATTGAAGTGGTTGTGGACGGCGCCGTGGACGGCGGCGAACTTCTGAAGGGTCTTCATCCTTCGAAACCGCTCCATGGCGCGCTCTCGTCGTCGGAATGGCTGATGTGAATTCTCAGCCCGGTTGTTGAACCAGCGGCCGACCTTCTGACGATCGACGTTGCCGATCTCCTTCAGCGCCGCCCCGTAGGATCGCAGGCCGTCTGCTCCGTCCAACCTCTACAAGCGTCAGCTCGCCAGGCTAGCCTTCCTGGCGCCGGACCTTCAGGAGCAGATGCTCCGCGGTTCTTCGCCTTCGATACGCAAGTTGAGTGAACTCATCGCGCCCGAAGCCGCGTCGTGACGGAATGCGGCGAATTAAATGGGGAAAGTCCGCGGGCTTGCCGGCGGCGGCGCAAGAGACCCAAGCCCGAAGTGCGTGGCGGTGCACGCAGTCGGAGGTCAACACGTCTCCGATATCAGGAACCTAAATACGGGCTGTCCTACGGCCAAACTCCCCTCGCTAAAAGCCTCGGCGTAGGCGGCCTGGAGAACATCGACGGCCGATCTGGAGCTACTAGCCGACCGGCATTAGCGGCATTAGCGGCATCAACGTGACAATGCTGCTCAATCCTACTCGTCGACCTTCACCCAGCCGGCGCTCCCCCGCGGCCACTTGATCTCCTCTGGGTTTTGGACGCACCGGCGCACCTCTGCGAGCTCTTTGACCCACAAGGCGCGGCGGCCCCGACGGGTCAGGGCCGCTTGAACCGCCCAGCCCTGCAGCTTGAGGCCAGGGACAGGATCATTATCGGCGTTGGCAATGCCGAGAAGGACCATCGCCTGGTCGGCATTGCGCGGATCGTCAGTTTGGGCGCGCAGCGTGACGCCAGATCGAACTGGCTGTCTGGCGCTCATGGCCTGTTCGCGCTTCCTAATCATCTTCAGGATTTCGCGTTGCGCCAGACGGCTGCCCCCGATCGCGTCCTGGTAGGTCTTTAGCTGTAACGCTTCCTCGACCGTGAGCTCGCGCTCCTGACCGCCCTGAACGACGGTTAGGGTTCGATCGATGACAATGTCAAAGGCTGAGACCCGCTCCTCGGGCTTGGCTTTAGGCCGGCCTTTCGGGTTGCCGCTGTGGCCCTTCTGGAACCGGCTGGAGGTCATGCCGAGCCCGCCTTGAGCAGATGGGGCTCGCCGCCGGTCAAGGCTGCCCAGCGTTCGACGGCCACGTCGACATAGGCTGGGTCGATGTCCAGGCCGCGGAACCGACGACCTGTCCGCTCGGCCGCGATCAGGCTGGTTCCAGAACCCAGGAAGGTGTCGAGGACGAGGTCGCCGCGGCGCGTGACGTCGCACAGCGCGTCCGCCACCAGAGCCACCGGCTTGACCGTCGGGTGCAGGGCCAGATCTTCGCGCCGGCTACCTTTGAGGGAGTTCACCGATGCGTAATCCCACACGTTGGTGCGGTTGCGACCGTGGCGGCCCAGCTCCACGGCGTTGAAGTGCGCTGCTGCTCCCACTTTGTAGACGAAGACCAGCTCATGCTTGGAGCGGTAGAGCGACCCCATGCCGGCGTTGGACTTGTTCCAGACGCAGACGTTCAACAGGTCGCCGAATACTTCTGCGCCGACAGCCTCCACGTCGGCCATGTGACGCCAGTCCATGCAGACGAAGTGGACGGCGCCGTCACGTGACACCTGGGCGCAGGCGCCGAGGGTTTCAGTCAGGAATGCGCGGAACTGCCCGTCGCTCATCTCACCCGAAGCCATCGCGAACTCACGGTGACGGCCTTTGGCGTTGGCGTGGCCGTTGATGCGAACGTTGTAGGGCGGGTCAAGGAACGCTGCGTCGATGCGGGCGCCCTGACCTACGACGGACTGCACGAAAGCGATGTCCCTGCCGTCGCCACAGCCCACCCTGTGCTCGCCCAGGATCCAGATGTCGCCGACCTGGGTGCGAGGTGTCTGCGGAACTGGTGGGATGACATCGTCGTCCGGATCGAGAGCCGTCTTCAGCACCACGTCGATCTCTCCGGCCGAGAAACCCGTGACACTCAGATCAAAATCGACGTCGATAGCCGCCAGCTCGCCCAGCTCCAGCTTGAGGATGTCCAGGTCCCAGCCGGCTCCCAGGGCGATCTTGTTGTCTGCTAGCCGCAAGGCGCGTTTCTGCGGCTCGGTGAGGCCGACCAGGGCGATGGTCGGAACCTCGCTGAGCTCCAGCATCTTGGCCGCAAGCAGCCGGCCGTGTCCGGCGATGATGGCGCCTTGCCCATCCACCAGCAGGGGGTTGGTGAACCCAAAGGTGCGGATCGAGCTGACGATCTGCTCCACCTGCCGCTTAGGGTGGGTGCGCGCATTGCGAGGGTCAGGCTTCAGCTCGTTAATCGGACGATAAACAACAGCGAGGGGGCGATCGGTCAGCGACATCTGATCATGGCTCATACAGTGAACAATGCCAGAACCTTGCGATTCGCGTAACAGGGGGCGACCAGCGCTGGACTTCCGTCCACAAAGACGCGCTGTTGTCCCCAGCCCGGCCGCCGCCGGGCTCACCTCGGTAGCGCCGGCGACCCGCCGGCGCCTCAACCGAGGACAAGCCATGAAAAGCAAGACGACCCGTTCAAAGGCGGCCGCTCCCGCCGCTCCAGCGCCAGCCACGAGCAAGCTTGATCGGCTGGTGGTGCAACTGTCCGAGCCGGGCGGCGCCACCCTTCAAGCCTTAATGTCGGAGACCGGCTGGCAGGCCCACTCCGTGCGCGGGGCGATCGCGGGATCGCTGAAGAAACGGGGACATTCGATCTCGTGGGCCAAGGTTGATGGGGTGCGTCGCTACGCCATCACCCAATCGGGTGATGCCCAATGAGAGCCGACGCGCTCGGCGAGGTCGCAGCTCTGAGCCCGCTGGACCTGGAGGGACTGCGCGAGGCTTGGCGCCGGCGGTACGGAGCGCCGCCGGCTCTCCGCTCGGTGGAACTGCTGCGCCTTTGCCTGGCCTGGCGGATCCAGGCGGAGGCGAGTGGGGGCCTGTCTCTCGAGGTTCGACGGCAGCTCAAACGTAGCGGCGCTGTCCAGGCTGAGGGCCTGTCGCTGGGGGCGGGCGCCGTGCTCAGCCGTCACTGGCAGGGCGAGCGCGTTGAGGTGGAGGTGGTCGATCGGGGATTCCGCTGGAACGGGACCGTCTACAGAAGCCTCTCGGCGGTCGCGACCGCCATTGCCGGCACGCGCTGGAACGGTCCACGCTTCTTCGGCCTGCGCGACGCTTAGCCGTGAGCGTTCGCCGAATCCGCTGCGCCATCTACACCCGCAAGAGCTCCGAAGAAGGGCTAGAGCAGGCCTTCAACACTCTGAATGCGCAGCGCGAAGCGTGTGCGGCCTATGTGAAGAGCCAGGTGGGCGAAGGCTGGAGGACCCTGCCGGAGGTTTACGACGACGGCGGGTTCTCGGGCGGAACCATGGAACGGCCGGCGCTGAAGCGGCTGATGGCGGACATCTCCGCCGGCAAGGTCGATGTGGTCGTGGTCTATAAGATCGACCGCCTCACCCGTTCCTTGGCCGACTTCGCTCGCATGGTTGAGGTGTTCGATGCGCGCCAGGTGAGCTTCGTCTCCGTCACCCAGGCGTTCAACACCACCAGCTCTATGGGGCGACTGACCCTCAATGTGCTGCTCTCCTTCGCGCAGTTCGAGCGTGAGGTCACCGGCGAGCGCATCCGCGACAAGATCGCGGCTTCGAAGAAGAAGGGCATGTGGATGGGGGGCACACCGCCCCTGGGGTATGACCTGCCTACGGGCACCGACAGGATCCTGGTCGTCAATCCAGCCGAGGCGGACACCGTCCGTTGCCTCTTCAGCGCCTACCTCCAGCTTGGATCCGTCCACGCGGTGCAGCGCCGGACCGAAGCGCAGGGGATCGTCTCAAAGGCCCGAACGACGGCTAAGGGGCGTAGTGTTGGCGGCCTGCCTTTCAGCCGCGGCGCGCTCTTCCATCTGCTGAGCAACCGCGTCTACCGCGGCCAGATCATCCACAAGGACGCGGCCTATCCGGGCTTGCACACCCCGATTGTCGAGGCCGAGGTCTTCGACCAGGTGCAGCAATCTCTGAGTGCCCATCGCAGCGGAGTGCGGGAGCGGGCCGCGCGTGTAGCGCGCCCGGTCCTCGCTGGGCGTATCTTCGACGAAGATGGTCAGCCGATGAGCCCAACCTTCACCCACAAGCCGGGTGGTCAGGTCTACCGCTACTACGTGTCGGCGCCGCTGCAACAAGGCGCTCGCCGGAAGAAAAACGATGACGCAGTCCGCCGCGTCCCGGTCGCCAGCCTGGAAGCCAGGCTCACCGAGCTCCTTCGCGGCGTCGCGCCAGGCCAGACAGGTCTGCTGGCGCAGGTCCTGCGGCTCGAGATCCACCGCGATCACGTGCGGCTCCGGCTGCCTGGCGCTCTCGGCGGCTGGGTTCAACCGCGAGCGGAGCGAGGAGAGCACCTGCATCTCGACGGCGAGGCCGTGGTCCTGAGCGCGCCCATGCGGATGCAGCTGCGTGGCGGTCGAACCGAAATCCTGGGCGCCGTGCCGCGGGGCGTTCAACACGACCGGGCCCTGATCAAGGCGTTGCGCACGGCGCATGCGATGGTGGCTGCCGACGCTCGGCAGCTACCTGTGCTCACCGAGGCGCCGAACCGGCCCTATTACCGGCGCATGATCAGGCTCGCATTCCTTGCGCCAGAAATTCAGGAGGCGATCCTGGCGGGGCGCCAGCCTCTCGGCCTGACGCTTGGATGGCTCATGCAGCAGGACCTACCGGCGGCCTGGCCCGAGCAGCTGGCCCTGGTGCGTCAGGCGGCCAGGAGCTTCGACGTCGCCTGTTAGACCGAAGAACAGGCCCTGTTACGATCGATCTAATTGCCTGTTATGGCGCCGAACAGGGCCTGTTTTCGGAAAGAACAGGAACGCGCTCACAGCGCCAGCTAAGTCTTGGAACTGGCGAGGTATTCTAGGCTGATCAGGGGCAAATTTCGCTTCGATCGCCTGATATAGCGCCCGGAATGCAAAATATTCCCTGTTCCAGCGAACTGACGCCAAACTCACCCTCCATCCAACGATGCAGAGACTGGGCCTTGAAGGTCGCCCCGGATGGGAGCCGGGGAGGGCGATCGGCTCGCGCAGGATTGGGATTTGCGGCTGAAAGCCCCGTCTATTCAGAGGCTCAGTCGCGGGGCGCCTGTTCTGAGATCAGTTGCCCGGGTCCGTGGCGGTGCGAGTGGGATTCGAACCCACGTTAGGCTTTCACCTAAACACGCTTTCCAAGCGTGCGCCTTCAACCACTCGGCCACCGCACCACACGTCAGGAGAGGTCAGCCCCCCGCGGAAGGCGGGCAATATAGCCAGGACGTCTTGCCCCGCAAGCTCCGCTTGGAGAAAGGCGGGAAGCGCCTATCTTGGGGCCTGAACACGAGGAACCTCCCATGATCTTCGGCCGCAAATCCCTGGACCTGCCGACGCCTGAGCAAGCCTTGCCGGGGCGCGCCCATCCCATTCCAACCGCCGAGACCCACTTCCTGAACGGGCGCCCGCTGAAGGGTCCTTATCCTGAGGGGCTGGAGGTCGCGATCTTCGCCATGGGCTGTTTCTGGGGCGAGGAGCGCAAGTTCTGGCAGGTCCCGGGCGTCTATGTGACGGCGGTGGGCTATATCGCCGGCCATACGCCCAACCCGACCTATGAGGAGACCTGCACGGGGCGCACTGGCCACACTGAGGCGGTGCTCGTGGTCTTCGACCCGAAGGCGGTCACCTACGCTGAGCTCTTGAAGGTGTTCTGGGAAGGCCATGACCCGACGCAAGGGATGCGCCAGGGCAATGACGTGGGCACCCAGTACCGCTCTGGCCTCTATCCCCTGAACGACGCCCAGGCCGCCGAAGCCCAGGCGTCCAAGCTCGCCTACCAGCAAGCGCTGGCCGATGAGGGCTTCGGCGAGATCACCACCGAAATCCGTCCCGGCGGGCCATTCTATTTCGCCGAGGACTATCACCAGCAGTACCTGGCTAAGAATCCGCATGGCTACTGCGGCGTCGGCGGCACCGGCGTCAGCTGCCCGATCGGCGTTGGCGTCTCGGCCTGAGGTGACGCCCCAAGCCTTCGAGCGCGTCGCCCTGGCCTTGCCGGCGGCGACCATGACCGTGCAGTGGGGCGAGGACCAGGTGTTCAAGGTCGGCGGCAAGATGTTCGCTGTGCAGGGCCAAGGCGGCGCCTCTTTCAAGGCCAGCGACATCGCCTTCGATGTGCTGACGGAGACTGGCCGCGCGCGACCGGCGCCCTATCTGGCGCGGGCGAAGTGGGTCTATTTCGATGACGTCGAAGGTCTCGACGACGCCGAGGTCACGGCTTGGCTGGCGGACGCCCACACGCTGATCGCCGCCAAGCTGACCCGCAAGGCCCGAGCTGAACTCGGCCTCTAGTCGACCCTGTCAGGTCGCGCTTCGCTGCGCTCAATCGACACCTGGTGGGGGTAGGGGAAACTCAGGCCCCTGGCCTCGAAGGTCTCCTTGACCTGCTTTGTGAGGTCGAAGCCGGTGTTCAGGTAGTCCTGCGGCTTGGTCCAGCAACGCAACATGACCGTTACGGCGCTGTCGCCCAACGCGGTGACCTTGGCCCACGGCGCAGGGTCTTGCAGGACGCGGGGTTCGGCGGCGGCGATCTCTTTCAGCAGGTCCAGCGCCAGGTCCAGATCGTCCTCGTAGTCGACGCCGAAGGTGAGCTCGATGCGGCGGCGGCCCGCCTGGCTGATATTGACGATCATGTCGGCGAAGACCTTGCCGTTGGGCAGGTAGACGGTCAGGCCGTCGTAACCCATCAGCTTGGTGTTGAAGAGGTCCATGCCCGCCACTCGGCCCTGGCGGCCGTTCAGCTCGACCAGGTCGCCGGCGCGGTAGGGCCGCAGCAAGAGGATCATCACCCCGGCCGCGACGTTGCCCAGGGTGCCCTGCAACGCCAGGCCGATCGCCAGGGAGGCGGCGCCCAGGACCGCCAGTATCGAGGTCGCCTGGACGCCGAGCTGCTGGAGCACCGCGACCAGCCCGACGGCGATGACGATGTACTTTACGAGGGTCGAGACAAAGACCGCCAGGGTCTTGTCCGCCGGATGCTGATGGTGCGGCAGCCTTTCCAGCGCCTTCTCGGCCAGCGCCCCCAGCCTGCGGGCGATCCACAGGGTCACCGCCAGGATCAGGCCGGCGACGATCAGGCGGACTGAAAAGGCGCCCAGGACGGCCAGGAAGCCGCGCAGCATGACGGGGTCGCCGGACAGCGCTCGTCCGGCCATCTCGAAAAACGGTGTGACAGGTTCGGTGGCGGGTGCGGCCAAGGTTCGTCTCGCTTCAGCTTTGACCGAAGAGAACACCTCAGCCGTGGAAGCGATGCGCGGCTCAGGCTAGCTTCGCGGCCCGACCGGAGCGAAACAAGTCATGACGAACACCCCACCGCGATACGCGCCCGCCGCCTATGAAGCGCTGAGCGACGCCCAGCGCGGCGTCTACGATCGCATCGTCGCGGGCCCCCGCGGCAAGGTGCTGGCCCCGCACCACCTGTTGCTGGCCAGCCCGATCCTGGCCGATCAAGCCCAGGAGATGGGCGCCTTCCTGCGCTACGGCAGCGCGCTGTCGCCGGCCTTGTCGGAGCTGGCGATCATGATCGCGGCCCATCGCTGGGGTTGCGCCTATGAGTGGGGTCATCACCGGCCGATCGCCGTGGCCGCAGGCGTGCCAGACGCCTGCCTGGTTGATCTGGAGGCCGATCGTCAGCCGATCTTCCCGGCCGCTGACCAGGCGCTTATCTACGAGACCGTCAGGGCGCTGATGAAGGACGGTCGCCTGGATGATGATCAGTTCGCCGCGGCGAAGGCCACGCTCGGCGACCGCGGTCTCGGCGATCTGGTGGGCATTGTCGGCTACTACTCGATGCTGGCGATGTTGCTGAACGCCTATGAGACGCCGGCAGAGGCCTGATCAGTCGCCTTCGTCCTCGATCATCCGGCGCAGGTCGGCGATCGCCACGGCCGCCCGCGAGCCCCGTTGTCGCCACAACAGAAGCACGACGGCGCCCACGGTCGCGATGACGAAGGGCAGCGGGCCGAACAGCCAGGCGGCGGCGGCCAGGGCGAAGTAATAGCCTCGTGCGCCCGCGTTGAACGACGACAGCGCGGGGTTGAGAAGGCGGGCGATGACCGCGCCGAACTCGACGCTGCGGTCCGTCTCGGAGGGCACCGCGCCGATCGCGGCGATCGCGTAGTTCAGTTGCCGGATCGCCCAGATGTAGTCCAGAAGGCCGCGGGCGAGGGTGATCAGGACGAGGCCCAGCTGCATCTCGAAGAGCGCCCGCGTCGAGGTCTTGAGCACCACGAGGCTTGAAGCGCTACGGAAGGCGGTCTCGCCGCTGAACAGGGCGCTCGCGACCGCCGCGATCAGGATCAGGTTGGACGAGGCGAAGAAGGACGCCGAGTTCAGGACGTTGCCCAGCAGGGCGCCGTCCACCAGCCGGTTCTCACGCCGCGCCATATTGCCCATCCACGCCGTGCGGATGACGTGCATGTCCGTGTTGATCGCCTGGCCGTTGCGCCGGGCCAGCCGCACGAGAACGGGCTCATAGGCCAGCCAGCAGAAGGCGAAGAGGCCGAGCGCTGCGATATCGAGGGGTTTGAGCAGCGCCAGCATCGGCTCAATCGTCGCGGATCAGGCTGGTGACGTTGGTGTTGCGCATGCGGAAGGCGATGACGGCCGAAATCGCCATGACCACTGAGACATAGATGTAGAAGCCGCTCTCCAGGCCCTCGTCCTTGAACTTGAGCGCAACATACTCCGCCGTCCCGCCGAAGATGGTGTTGGCTAGGGCGTAGGGCAGGGCGACGCCGAGCGCGCGGACATGGGCGGGCAACAGCTCGGCCTTCACCGCGGCGTTGCAGGCGCTGTAGCCTGAGACCACCAACACCAGCGTCGTCATCAGGACGAAGGCGATGAAGGGCGAGTCGGTTACGGCGATCATGCTCATGATCGGGTAGGTGAGGATGGCGCCGAGGGTGAAGCTGATGGCGATCATGTATTTGCGGCCGACGTAGTCGGAGATCCAGCCCGAGAGCGGCTGGATGAACATGTAGAGCACCAGAGCGCCGGCCGAGATCGCGGTGGCGGTGTCTTTGGTGAAGCCGGTCGTATTGACCAGGAACTTCTGCATGTAGGTTGTGTAGGCGTAGAACGAGAGAGAGCCGGCGGCGGTCAGGCCCAGGATCGCCATGAACTCTGTTGGGTGCTCCCTGAGCAGGCGCAGCGTCCCGCCCTTCTCGCCGGCGGCCTTGGCGCGCAGGTACTCGTTGCTCTCGTGCAGGCCGCTCCTGATCCAGAAGACGACGATGGCGAGCAGACCGCCGATGGCGAAGGGAATGCGCCAGCCCCAGCTCTCGAGCGCCTCGACGCTCATGGTCTTCTGCAGGACGATGAGGACAGCGAGGGCCGTCAGCTGGCCAGCGATCAGGGTCAGGTATTGGAACGACGACCAGAAGCCACGGTGTTTGCTGCCGGCCATCTCGGACATGTAGGTGGCGCTGGCGCCATATTCGCCGCCCAGTGAGAGCCCCTGGACGAGGCGCGCCAGAACCAGGCCGATCGCCGCGAACTGGCCGATCTGGCTGTAGGTCGGCAGGATGGCGATGGCGAAGGAGCCGACGCTCATCAACGAGACTGAGGCCGTCAGCGCCGCGCGCAGTCCCGCCCAGTCGGCGTAAAGGCCCATCAGCCAGGCGCCGATCGGCCGCGCCAGGAAGCCTACGGCGAAGACTGCGGCCGCCTGCAGCAGTTGGGCGGTGGAATCGCCGGCGGGGAAGAAGTGCTTGGCGAAATAGAGGGAGAACGACGAGTAGGCGAACCAGTCGTACCACTCGACCATATTGCCGGCCGAGCCGCCGAGGATGGCGTTGATCCGCTGCAACGGCGTCATGGACGACGCTTTGAACGCGCCCGTTTCAGTCGACATTCCAGTTTCCCCCCGAACTCCGGGGGGAAACTAGCGGCGCTCGGGCCTGCTGGAAACTGTCAGCCCGCTATATGCGTCCCAACAGCACCAGGATGATCACGATGACGAGCACCAGACCCAGGCCGCCGGACGGGAAATACCCCCAGTTGCGGCTGTGGCCCCAGCTCGGCAGGGCGCCGATCAGAAGCAGGATCAGGATGATGATCAGGATGGTGCCAAGGGTCACGGGCGTTCCTCCATTGCGGTTGATCCGCGTCAGGGAGGCAACGAACGGCCACGGCCCAGGTTCCTGAGGCGCTAGTCGGCGTAATCGGCGGTATGCTGCTTGTGGTCGGCGTCGGTGGACTTGATGGCGTACATCAGACCGATCCACCCGCCCTTGACCCGTGGCAGCAGGGCGAGCGTCACCGCCGCCAGGACGGTCAGGCTGATCGGCACGCTGTAGAGGGGCGACGCTTCCCAGACGATGGGGAAGAAGAGCGCCGGGCCGACCACCAGGTGGCCGACCAACAGGATCGTCAGATAGGCTGGACCGTCATCGGCAGGATACCGCGACAGGTCGTGGCCGCAGGCTGGGCAGGCGGCGTTGACCTTGAGGTAGCTGGAGAACAGCGCACCCTCGCCGCAATGCGGGCAGCGGCCCCTCAGACCGCGACCGATCGATGGCCAGAGCTTGCGATGCTTGACGTCCATAGAGCGCCATATGCCCACGCCGTGGGCCGAATGAAAGCCTAACGGCGCGTCTCTTCCGCAGCGCCGGTGACCGCGCGGCCGGCGGACTGGGCGTCGCGGCCGAGGCCGGCGACGGTGTTGCAGGCGCTGATGGCCAAGGCCGCCGCCATGAGGGCGAGAATTGCGATCCGGGGCACGATCAGAGATCCTGAAGTTGAGGGAAGTTCCGGTTATAGCCAAGCTTGCGGCGAAATTTGGACCTGTCGGCTGCGGCGGGCCGTTCGGCGTGGTCCGGGATGATGGCGAAAGGCTTAGGCGGAAGACGGATGAGCCAGCGCAGAAGGATGGGCTCGGGGACGTTCAGGGCTTCAGTGATCGCTAGGAGCAGTCGGGCGACGCGACGACGTCGATACTTCAAGCGGATTGATCCGCTCAGCCTGATTTCTGAGGAGAGCGGGGCGAGCCCGCGCGAGGCGGACGCGTGGCGACGACTTCTCATGGGATCACCGGAGCACTGGCCGCCGGCTCAGCGGCAGGAGGCCCTCAAGCATGCTCAGGAGGTACGCCGTCTCGTCCAGTCGCTGGAGTTCAATGACCCCGATTACCTGACGTGGGTTGATCCAGCGGCTCTGGACTGGTGGCGACGCCACACGCCAAGCCGAAAGGGGTCGGCCGCCGGCTTCCCGTGGATCGGGGTATGGCTCGTCGCCTTCATCGCCGCCGCCCTTGGAGGCATGGCGCTGATGGCTCGCGTTCTAGCTGCGTGAAACCTCGGCCTCAGTCGCTGTCCATCTTCAGGGCGGCGATGAAGGCTTCCTGCGGGATCTCGACCTTGCCGAACTGCCGCATGCGCTTCTTGCCCTCCTTCTGCTTGTCGAGGAGCTTGCGCTTGCGGCTGGCGTCGCCGCCGTAACACTTGGCCGTCACGTCCTTGCGTAGCGCCCGCACGGTCTCGCGGGCCACGATCCGGCCGCCGATGGCCGCCTGGATCGGGATCTGGAACATGTGCGGGTTGATGAGGTCCTTCATCTTCTCGACCATGCCGCGGCCGCGGGTCTCGGCGCGGTCGCGGTGGACCAGCATGGAGAGCGCGTCCACGGGTTCGGCGTTGACCAGGATCGACATCTTCACCAGGTCGCCGGTGCGGTACTCCTCGATGGCGTAGTCGAAGGAGGCGTAGCCCTTCGAGATCGACTTCAGGCGGTCGTAGAAGTCGAAGACGACCTCGTTCAGGGGCAGGTCGTAGACGACCATGGCGCGGGCCCCGACGTAGGATAGCTCACGCTGGGCGCCGCGGCGGTCCTGGCAAAGCTTGATGATCGCGCCGAGGTATTCGTCCGGCGTGAAGATCGTCGCCTTGATCCAGGGCTCGGCGATGCTTTCGATCTTCACCGGATCGGGCAGGTCGGCCGGGTTGTGCAGCTCGATGATCGAGCCGTCGGTCATGGTCACCTTGTAGACGACGCTGGGCGCCGTCGCGATCAGGTCGAGGTCGAACTCGCGGGAGAGGCGCTCCTGGATGATCTCCAGGTGCAGCAGGCCGAGGAAGCCGCAACGGAAGCCGAAGCCCAAGGCGGCGCTGGTCTCCATCTCGTAGCTGAAGGAGGCGTCGTTCAGCCGCAGGCGGCCGATGGCGGCGCGCAGGTCTTCGAACTTGGCGGCGTCCACGGGGAAGAGGCCGCAGAAGACCACGGGCTGGACGTCGCGGAAGCCGGCCAGGGCTTCGGCGGCGGGCTTCTTCTCATCGGTGATAGTGTCGCCGACGGCGGCGTGGGCGACTTCCTTGATCTGGGCGGTGATGAAGCCGATCTCGCCGGGCCCAAGCTCCTGAACCTCGGTGCGCTTTGGCCGGAAGTAGCCGACGCGGTCGATCAAGTGGGTCGAGCCCTGCTGCATCATCTTGATGCGTTGGCCGGATTTCAGCACGCCGTCGATCACGCGGACCAGGACGACGACGCCCAGGTAGGGATCGTACCAGGCGTCGACCAGCAGGGCCTTCAGGGGCGCGTCGCGGTCGCCCTTGGGCGGCGGCAGGCGTTTGACCACGGCCTCCAGCACCTCATGGATACCTAGGCCCGTCTTGGCCGAGCAGAGGATGGCGTCCGACGCGTCCAGGCCGATGACGTCCTCGATCTGCTGGCGCACCCGGTCGGGCTCGGCGGCGGGCAGGTCGGCCTTGTTCAGGACCGGGACGATCTCGTGGTTGTTGTCCAGCGCCTGGTAGACGTTGGCGAGCGTCTGGGCCTCGACGCCCTGGCTCGCGTCCACCACCAGAATCGAGCCTTCGCAGGCGGCCAGGCTGCGGCTGACCTCATAGGCGAAGTCGACGTGGCCCGGGGTGTCCATCAGGTTCAGGACATAGGTCTCGCCGTCGTCGGCCTTGTAGTGCAGGCGCACCGTCTGGGCCTTGATGGTGATCCCGCGCTCGCGCTCGATGTCCATGTTGTCGAGGACCTGCTCGGTCATCTCGCGCTGGGTGAGCGCGCCCGTCTCCTGGATCAGGCGGTCCGACAAGGTCGACTTGCCATGATCGATGTGGGCGACGATCGAGAAGTTGCGGATGTGGGACAGAGGCGTGGTCATCGTGGCTGCGTCTAGCACATTCCGCCGGGATCGCGAGGGCGGCGGGGCCGCACGGTTAATCGGCCATTAATCCGGAGCGCGGCAATCAACGGACGGGGCGTTTTCTAAGGATACAGGTTTCATGCATCGTCGCACCCTGATCGTCGCGGGCCTGGCGACTCTCTCGGCCAGCCGGGTGCTGGCGCAGACCCAACTGCCGCCGGCGCGATCGCGTGACGAGTCCGGCGTGCTGGAGCGGCCTGAGCCGATCGGCGATCCCAACGCCATGCCGGGCGTCGCCAAGACCCCGGAATATCCCGTCGGATCAGAACGCTCCACACCGCCGCCGCGCGGTTATCGCGACCCGGCGAACAACCCGCCGCCCCGGGTGGAGACCTACTCCGAGGACGAGCTGGTCAATAGCGTCTCGGATTTTCTGGGGGTCACGGCCGAGGCCGCGGGCGGCGCGATCGAGCGCGTCTTCAGTCAGAACCAGGACCGCCGACCGACCGGATATATCGCTGGCGAGGAGGGCGCCGTCGCGATCTTCGCCGGGGTCCGCTATGGGCGCGGCCTGCTCTATATGAAGAACCGCGAGCCGGTGACGGTGTACTGGCAAGGCCCGTCCATCGGCTGGGACCTGGGCGGTAACGCAAGCCGCGTGTTCACACTCTGCTATGACCTGGAAGACCCGGCCACGATCTTCCAGCGGTTTCCTGGCGTCGAGGGCTCGGCCTATGTGGTCGGCGGCCTGGGCGTCAACTACCAGCGCGCGTCCCGCGTAACGCTGGCGCCCATCCGCGCCGGCGTGGGCCTGCGGCTGGGCGCCAACGTGGGGTACCTGTCCTACACGCGAAAGCGGAACCCCTTCCCGTTCTGACGACCCAGCAAGCGTCCTTCTCCCGCAAGGGAGAAGGCGGCCTTTGGTCACCCCCGCAGCTTCGCGCCAGTCGCCTTGGCCGCGGCGGCGACGATCTTGGCGCTGACGGCTTCGATCTCGGCGTCCGTCAGGGTCTTGTCCTGCGGCTGGATGAGGACCTCGACGGCGACGGACTTGAAGCCCTCCGGCACACCCTGGCCTTGATAGACGTCGAAGACGCGGGCGTCGGCGATCAGCGCCTTGTCGGCGCCGAGGATCGGCTTGACCAGGTCGCCGGCGGCCACGGCGGCGTCCACCAGGAAGGCGAAGTCGCGGCTGAGCGGCATGAGCGGCGAGAGCGTCAGGGCTGACCGGCTCTTGAAGGCCTTCTTCTTCGGCTCCGGCACGGCGTCCAGCACCAGTTCGAAGGCGTAGATCGGGCCCGCGGCGTCCAGCGCCTTGAGCGTCGCCGGGTGCAGCTCGCCGAACTCGGCGACCACCGTTTTCGGGCCCAGCTTCAGCTTCGCCGAGCGGCCGGGATGGAACCAGGGCGAGGCTTCGCTCTGGACGACCTGCAGGTTGGGCGCGCCCATCTCGTCGAGCAGGGACTGCACGTCGGCCTTCAGGGCGAAGAGGGGATCAGACTTGGCGCCGTCCCAACGCCGGGGCGTGTGCGGCGCGAGCAGGCCGCCGACGACGGCGGACTGATCCTGCGGCTCGTCGCCGGCGAAGATCGGGCCGACTTCGAAGATCGCGGCGTCGGGGAAGCCCTTGCGGGCGTTGCGCGCGGCGATCTCGATCAGGTTCGGCAGGACCGACGGGCGCATGCAGGACAGGTCGGCGGCGATCGGGTTGGTCAGCACCAGTTTCGGATCGCCGCCGCCGAACAGCTTTGCCCATTCCGTGCGCAGGAAGCTCCAGGTGACGGCTTCGGCGTAGCCGCGCGCGGCCATCAGCCGTCGCGCGTTGCGGATGCGCATCTGCCGCACCGTGAGCGCGCCGCCCGCCTGGCGGGGCATGTCGGGCAGCGGCGTCGATGGCAGGGCGTCATAGCCCTGGATGCGGGCCACCTCCTCGACGAGGTCGGCCTTGCCTTCCACGTCCCGGCGCCAGGACGGCGGCGTGACCTGGGCGGGCTCGACCTTGAAGCCGAGCAGCGACAGGATCTCGTCGGCGCGGGCTGCGGGGACGGTCAGGCCGGAGAGCCGCTGGACGTAGGCGCGATCGAAGGCGATCGGGCCCGGCTCGGCCGGGGCCTGACCGGCGACGCGGATTTCCGAAGGCTCGCCGCCGCAAAGATCGAGGATCATCCGCGTCGCCAGCTCCAGGCCGGGGACGACGGACGCGGTGTCGACGCTGCGGGCGAAGCGATACTGGGCGTCGGAGTTGATGCCTGTGTCGCGGCCGGTCTGGGCGGTGCGGATCGGGTCGAACCAGGCGCTTTCGACGAAGACGTCGACGGTTTCCTCCGAACAGCCGGTCGAGGCGCCGCCCATGACGCCGCCCAGGCCGACAGGCCGGTCGCCGCCCGCGTCGGCGATGACGCTCATGTCCTTGCCGATGTCGTAGGTCTTGCCGTCGAGCGCAATCAACTGCTCGTCGTGGTGCTCCTCAGGCGAGGCCTGGTCGCCGTGGTGTTCGGCGACGCCGCGGCCCAGGCGGGCCTCGATGACATCGCCGACCAGAAGCTTGGCGTCATAGACGTGCAGCGGCCGGGCGCGGTCGTAGGAGATGTAGTTGGTCACGTCGACCAGGGCGTTGATGGGGCGCAGGCCGATGGAGACCAGCCGCTTCTGCAGCCAGGCCGGCGAGGGGCCGTTCTTGACGCCGCGGATCAGCCGGCCGGCGAAGACCGGGCAGGCGACGCCGTCGACGCGGATCTCGATCGGGCACGGGAAGGCCCCGGGCACGGCCGCGACCGGCGCTGACTTCAGCACGCCCAGGCCAACGGCGGCGAGGTCGCGGGCGATGCCCTGGACGCCCAGCCAGTCGGAGCGGTTCGGCGTGACCTCGAAGTCGATGACGGCTTCCAGGCCCAGCGCCTCGGCGACGCTGGTTCCGACGGCGAGATCATCCGCCAGCTCCATGATGCCGTTGGACTCCTCGGAGACCTCGAGCTCCTTGGCCGAGCAGAGCATGCCGTTGGAGACGACGCCGCGGACGGGCTTGGCCTCGAGCGTCACGCCGAGGCCGGGCACATAGGTCCCGATCGGCGCGAAGATGGTGGTGAGGCCCGGACGCGCGTTCGGCGCGCCGCAGACGATCTCCAGGCGGCCGTCCTTGGTGTCCACCTGACAGACGCGCAGGCGGTCGGCGTTGGGGTGCTGGACGGCCTCGACGATCCTGGCCACCGAGAAGGCGGCCAGTTTCGCGGCGGGGTTCTCCACATGCTCGACCTCGAGGCCGGCCTTGTTCATGGCGGCGACCACGTCATCGACGGCAGCGGTCGTCTCCAGGTGCTCTTTGAGCCACGACAGGGTGAATTTCATCGTGGGCGCTCCTAGCTCAGGGCCGTGGCGGCGTTCGGGGCCTGGAAGGCCGAGAAGCCATAATGCTCGATCCAGCGGCGGTCGCCGGCGAACATGTCGCGAAGGTCGGGCATGCCGTATTTCAGCGCGCCCAGGCGGTCGATGCCGAAGCCGAAGGCGAAGCCTTGCCACTTGTCAGGGTCGAGCCCGCAATTGCGCAGGACATTGGGATGGACCATGCCGGCGCCAACGACCTCCAGCCAGTCGTCGCCCTGACCCACGCGGATCTCGCCGCCCGAACGGTCGCAACGCACGTCCATCTCGGCGCTGGGCTCGGTGAACGGGAAGTGGTGCGGACGGAAACGGACCTCGACGCCCGGCGTCTCGAAGAAGCGCGAGACGAAGGTCTCCATGGTCCATTTCAGGTGACCCATGTGGATGTCCTCGCCGATCACCAGACCTTCCATCTGGTGGAACATCGGCGTGTGGGTGGCGTCCGAATCCGACCGATAGGTCCGCCCCGGCACCATGATGCGGATCGGCGGCTTCTGGCCATTGGCGATCCAGGCCGGCAGCTGGCGGTTCAGGGTCTGCATCACGCGCACCTGCACCGGGCTGGTGTGGGTGCGCAGGACCTTGCGCTCGCCGTTCTCGTCTTCTGGCAGCCAGAAGGTGTCATGCATCTCCCGCGCGGGGTGCTTGGGCGGGAAGTTCAGCGCGGTGAAGTTGTGGAAGTCGTCCTCAATGTCCGGGCCTTCGGCCAGCGAGAAGCCCATCTCGGCGAAGATGGCGATCATCTCGTCCATGGTCTGCATGGTGGGATGAACACGGCCGCGGCGTTCCGGCGGCGCGGGCAGTGACAGGTCGACCCGCTCGGCGGCCAGGCGGGCGTCGAGTTCGGCGGCCTCCAGCGCGGTCTTGCGCGTCGCCAGGGCGGCTCCGATACGGTCGCGCAGGCCGTTGACGAGAGGGCCGCGTTCACGGCGCTCGTCCGGGCTGAGTGCGCCCAGGGTCTTCAGCAGCTCAGAGACGGAGCCGGACTTGCCGAGGGCTGCGACGCGCACGGCGTCAAGGGCGGCGGCGTCAGCGGCGGCGGCGATCTGGGCCGAAAGGTCGGCTTCCAGTTGGGCGAGATCGGTCATGGACGGTGTCCTACCTTGCGCTCGTGATGGAGAAAAAGGGTTTCAGGACCGGACAGCAAAAAGCCCCCGGCGGTTCGGCCGGGGGCTTTTCAAAAGCTTGGAGACGAGCTCCAGGCGTTCTTAGGCCAGCGCGGCGCGAACCTTGTCGGCGATGGCCTTGAACGCGGTCGGATCGGCGCCGGCGATGTCGGCGAGGACCTTGCGGTCCATTTCGATCCCGGCCTTGTCCAGGCCGTGAATAAAGCTTGCGTAAGTCATGCCCTCGATGCGGGCCGCAGCGTTGATCCGTTGGATCCACAGCGAGCGGAAGCTGCGCTTGCGGACCTTGCGGTCGCGGTAGGCGTATTGGCCGGCCTTGTCGACCGCGGCCTTGGCCGTGCGGATGGTGTTCTTGCGCCGGCCGTAGAAACCCTTGGCCTGCTCGAGAACCTTCTTGTGCTTGGCGTGGGCGGTGACGCCCCTTTTAACGCGAGCCATCGGTCAGCGCTCCTTAAGACAGGCCGTAGGGGATGAAGTTCCGGATGATCTTGGCGTCCGAGTCGCTCATCACCTTCGTTCCGCGGTTCTGGCGGATGTACTTGGAGTTGTGGCTGATCAGGCGGTGGCGCTTGCCGGCGACGCCGGCCTTCAGCTTACCCGACGCCGTCAGTTTGAAGCGCTTCTTCACGCCTGACTTGGTCTTCAGTTTGGGCATTTCATGTCGGCGCCCGAGAGCCCCGTCCTCTAGTAGGATTGATGAGCCGCCATGGCATGCCTTTGGCCAGGCGACTCCCGAAGGGACGCGCTGATACGCGAAAGGAGGGTGGAAGGCAAGGGACCGGCGGGCGGCGCGAAAAATGTTCCCTATTTGTTCTTTACTCTCAAGCTCTGCCGTTGTAAGATCTGGCGGAGCTGGAGAGTGTAGCCGGACTTTTGGTTTCGGAGCGCGGGACAGATGGTTCTGGAGTCACTCCGAAAATAGCCGGCTCCCGCTGAACGCCCTTTAACCGCCGCTCGAAGACGCTTCAGGCGGCCATTGAACGCGGCCATCACCGCCCAGGTCGCCACAGGCTGCTGACCTCAACCTGGTCATCGCACCCTCGAAATCGAAGGAGCCCGGATGGCGCGCGATCCTCTCCCTGTAGCCCCAGGCCGTGCCGTCCAGATCGCAGGGTCTGACGTCGATGAAATCCCGCCCTCTATAGCCGCACCCCGAGCAGCGCATGCGATCGCGCAAGCTGCCGAACGGCGTCTCGCGCCCAAGCCGTCTGACGGCCTCGACGGCGCCCCACCGCTCATGGCGGCCGCAGCCCGGCCGAGCGCACCAAATGTCCATGTGCTGGTTGATGGCCAGCAGGTCGCCGACGACGAAGGTGGCTGAGCCCATGAGAACCTCCGGGCCGCAGGAGCGCCGCCGGCGACGGCCGGTCAAGCCGCACGGGGAGTTATCACCACCTCTTTGGCCGGCCGCGCGCCCTTGCCCGCGAGGCCATAGTGAGTGTCGATCTCGGCGATCTCGAAAGCGCTGAAGATCTGACGCACTGCCGGCACGTCGTTCAGCGAGAGGATGAAGCGCCCCTCGATCGCAGCCAGCACGGCCGCCATCTCCTCAAACTCCGCCCGGCTGAACATGGCCGGGCCATAGTCGCCCTCGGAGCCGTAATAGGGCGGGTCCAGGTAGAAGAGCGTCTCGGGCGTGTCGTAGCGCGCCATGAACTGCGACCAGGGCAGGCGCTCGATGATGACCCCCGACAACCGGTCGTGAAGGTCGGCCAGGTCAACGGCCAGGCGGCTGACGTCGACACGGGCCGGGCGGTGATGCGAGACGCCAAAGTTGCGGCCACTGACCTTCCCGCCGAAGGCAAGGCGTTGCAGAAACAGGAAGCGAGCGGCCCGCTCCAGGTCCGTGAGCGTGTCCGGATCGACCGCCATGAGGCGGTCGAACTCCGCCCGGCTGGTGAACTGCCAGCGGAGCATGTCCAGGAACGCCTGATGGTGGCGCTGCAGCACCCGGTAGAAGGTGGCGACGTCCCGGCTCCAGTCGTTGATGACCTCGGCCGACGGCCGAAAGCGGCGGCGCAGGAAGACCCCCGCCATGCCAACGAAGACCTCAGCATAGGTGCGGTGGGGCGTCGCCTCGATCAGGCTGGCGAGGCGGCGCGCCAGGTTGCGTTTGCCGCCGATGTAGGGCGCCGCGGGCTTAGCGAACGGCGCCGCGATGTCAGGGATGGACTCCATAGGTTCTGGTTGCTCTTAAAGCCCCGCCGGTCGGACCGGTGGCGGGGCGGAAGGGTGCGCGCGCACCCCAATGTGCGGGTCTGTGGCCCGCGGCTCTGGGCGTTACAGCGCCCAGGCCCCCGCCGTTTCCGGCGGGGGTCAGTACATGTCGACGCCGCGCGCGATCGCCACCTCCTTGAACCGCGCGTAGATCGTGTCGAGCTCGGCTTGCGTCTTCTCGGCCATGGTCGTGAAGCGCGCGAACTTGGTGCCGGCGTTGGCGAGCGCGCCGCCGGCGACAGGGCCCAGGCCGATCTTCTTGGTCGGCGTGAGTAACTTAACGCCCGCGTCTCGATAGACGGGCGCGCCAGCGCCGCCCACGTAGCGCGCCCTCACCAGCGCAGGCAAGGCGCGCGGCGGCCTCGATTACCTCGGCACGGGCCTGACCCGCCCCGGTGGCGGCTCCCTCAATTTCCGCGACAGCACGCCCGACACCTTCGTGGTGAGCGGCGTCACCTATTACGGCTGGCACGTCTGTCGGGCCTTTGAACTGGACATCAGCATTCTGGATCCCCTCCTGATGAATGTGCTGGCTGAGGGTCGGACCCCCGGCAGTCCAATTGCGAAGGACGGCTGCTACGATCGGCAGGTGAGACCGCTAATGGCGACGGTCATGGCCGCCGGCCAGTGGCACATCGACTATCTCGGGCTCCGGATCCGCAGCAAGCCGGCGACAATCAAGCCGTTCAGCTTGCAGCTCGACCAGCTCTACGATCGCGCCGACTGACACGAGCCACTTCCCAGTTCGAAGCGCAAGCGATGCGCGCAGGACATGCGGCTGCCCATCTCAACTGATTGATTTTACCGATGTTTTGCGAAGTGGGAAGCACGCGCCTAACTGGGAAGCCTTCTTCCCACTTCGCTTCCCAGTTCGCAGGCGGAATATGAGCGTTCCGCCATCCTTCCGCGCGGCAGCGGCCGGTCGTTACCTTGCCGTTTGAACGGACATTTCCTTTGGATTCTCAATGCCGGCAGCGCCTGAGCCCTATGCCCTTCAAACGCCGTTGGAACGCACAGCGACTGTCTAACTAGCGCTCCGAATTGGACTGTCCAGAACGCCACCAGCGGCCGTTTTCGGGCCCGAGCGCAGGACACGCATGCGAGAAGCCCGAAACGCCGAGCAGCGCCGATTTTTCCCTTACGAACCGCGGGGTTGTCCCACTTGGGCACCGGCCAGTCCCACCCCATCCCGTGACTCCAGGATCATCTGTCCCCTCACAGAGAGTACGATGCCTTGGATGACTAATATTGAGCACGAGCCTCGTCGCGAACCCCTGAGAAGGAAAGCGAGAAGGGAAGAGAACGCTCTTCTTCAGCCGCGGATTCCGGAGCCGGGCCCGCTGATGGGGTTTGTGCCGGGAATCGGATCGGCATGGCAAGCCGCGGCGGATCTGGAACGGGGCAGGTATGGAAGCGCCGCGCTGAACGCAGCCTTCGCAGTCGGAGAGGTCACCCCGCTCGGACCTGCGGTAAAAGGTTTGAGGTATGCGCGCGCGGGCCTGGGCGTACTGAAGAAGGGTTCCGTAACGGCGAACGCTTCCGCCAAAATGATCAAATCGAAAGGGCTAGCGAAAGGTGAGGTGGAAATTCACCATTCCATCCCGTTGAAAGGCAAAAGTCGCACGGCGCAAGACCCGCGCAACCACTACCTGTTTCTGAAGGTCATGCCCAAGGAACAACACCGCCGGCTTACTGGACGTTGGAATGGCAAGAAGAGGTACGATCCCGTGCGCAAGCTTTGGTACGGGACAACAGACTGGCAGAAGGTCGCGCCGACGAGCACCGCGATCTATGGAGCGGATGCTTTCGAGAACATGTCTCGGACCGCCCGCGCTCGTGGGAGCAGATGAGTGAAAACGTCGGACGCTGGCCTCGTCTTTCCGGTTTTCGGATTCACCCCAGATCGTGGGATCTGGGGGTTTGCCGATCTGGACACTTTCACGTCCTGCGGTGCGATGACGCTCAGGGAGAATCTCCAACTGGGAATGGAGGTGATCGACTCCAATCTCGATCGCTGGGTCGTTCGCTCCGTGCGCCCCCTAGGTCGTGCGGAGCCGTTTTGGCGGTGGCTGGTCAGCCGGCTGCTTTCGACCCCGCAGATTCGCATCGAGCATGAGTTGGAGCGCTTGCCGTCAGTTTCACTCGATGACGCCAAGGCGCGCCTGATCCTCGGCCTTGAGACCTTTCCGGACCACTATGCCAACGATGACGAGATGGACACGGTATTGCGCCCCCTCATCGTCAAGGTGCGCGATATGGATCGCCTATCCGACGCCCTGGAACTCCTGGGGTTGGACTCGTTCATGGCCTACTGACGGCGAGCAGTTGCGATGGGCCCGGTGGTCACAAAGGTGGATGAGAGATGACCGCAGTTCTGTGCAGGCGCCTGGTTTTTCTCGCGGCCCTTTTCGGGTTGACTGGCGCGGCCCACGCCGCCGGGACCGGCTACCTCGGTCCCGCGGGCTCGTGGACGCATGAGGCGTGCGCGGACCTGTTTGGAGAGGCCGACCTCAGGCCCTTGGATCGCGCGGCGCTGTTCGCCGCCTACCGCGGGGGCGAGATCGAACGGATGTGCGTTCCGGTGACCACCGTGGCTGTCGGCGTCACGCCTTACGTCGACGATGTGCTGGACCTGCCCCAGGTGCGGGTCGTCGCCGAATATCCCAAGCCGTTGAGCTACAGCCTGCTGGCCAAGCCGGGCGCGCGGCTGGAGGACGTCAGCGAGGTGGTCGCCCACAGCGTGGCCCTTGTGGCGGTGAAGCCCTGGCTCGACGTCCATCTCCCGGCGGCGCGTCGGACGGAGGCGGTGAGCAACGGCGCCGCCGCCAAGTCGGTGGCTGAGGGCCAGGCGCGGAGCGTCGCCTCCATGGGCCCGAAGCTCGGCGAGCGGATCTATGGGCTGAAGTCCCTCGCCGACGGGATCGAGGAGGGGCCGCACAACATCACCCGCTTCTGGGTGCTGGGCCGAGCGCTGCCGGCGCCCAGCGGCAATGATAAGACGTCGCTGGTGATCGACACGGTCGATGGCCGTCTGGCCGATGTGCTGAAGGCTTTTGACGCCGGCGGCGTGCGGATCCTCGACATCTATGAGCGGCCCAGCAAGGTGCGGCTGGATCAGCACCGCTATCTCATCGAGGTGGCGGGGCACGCAGCAGAGGGAAATCTGGCGACATTCCTGGCGGCTCATCCCGAGATCCAGGTCTTGGGATCCTACCCGCGCAAGTATTAGATTGTTGCGTCCCGCGACTGACCTGCTTTCATCCTCGCGACCGTTGGAGCGACAGACGATGACACAAAGCCAAGGGATGACCCGCGGGCGCGTCGCGCTCTGGTCGCTGATCGCCGGCCTTTTGATCGCGCCGCTGATCGCCATGCGGTTCATCCACGAGGTCGCCTGGACCACCTTCGACTTCGCTGTGGCGGGGACGCTTCTGGCGGTGGGCGGCGCGGCGATCGAGCTGGCGATGCGGCGGCTGCGCACGCCCCGCAGCCGATGGGCGGCCAGCGCGCTCGTTGTGCTGGCCGTGGCCGTAGCCTGGGCCCAGGGCGCGGTCGGGATCGTCTAGGCGATCGCCTAGAAGGCCAATCCCAGCTTGGCGCCGACGAAGCGGCCGGCGGGGTCGTAGCCGAGGGGGCTGTTCGGGGCGTAGGCCCGGGCGTTTCCGCACATGAAGCCCAACGAGCCGGTCAGGCCGTCGCTGATCTTCTGGTCGATGGCGGTGCGGGCGATTCCCGTCGATCGCGTCGCCGCCAGGCGGGCGCGGGTCTGGGCGGTGGGGCCGGCCTTGCTGGAGGACGCGGCGTAAACCGCAGCCCTCAAGCCCTGGGCGTCGTCAGCGTGGGCGGGGGCGGCGCCGGCCGAGGCCAGCGCCAGGAGGGCGATGAGCCCGGCGCGGATCACCGCGGCGCCAGGATCATGATCATCTGCCGGCCTTCCATACGCGGCTCGTACTCAACCTTGGCCACCGGCTCGAAGTCGGCCTTCACCTGCTGGAGCAGCTTCATGCCAAGTTCCGGGTGGGCGAGTTCGCGGCCACGGAAGCGCAGGGTGACCTTCACCTTGTCGCCTTCTTCGAAGAACCGGTGCATCGACTTGGCCTTGACCTCATAGTCATGGGTGTCGATGTTCGGACGGAGCTTGATTTCCTTAAGCTCGACGATCTTCTGCTTCTTGCGAGCTTCGTTTTTCTTCTTCTGTTCCTGGAACTTGAACTTGCCGAAGTCCATGATCTTGCAGACAGGCGGTTCCGCGTTCGGCACGATCTCGACCAGATCAAGGCCCGCTTCTTCAGCGGCTTCCAGGGCGGAGGAGGTCGGCATGACGCCCTGCTTCTCGCCAGCCTGGTCGATCAACAGAACGCGGGGAACACGGATTTCATCATTGATGCGCGGGCCGTCTTTGACGGGGGGCGCCTGCATGGGACGGCGAATAGGCGAAGCTCCGAAACTGTTTCACAGGAAATGCGCCGGAAAACCTCGGGTTCGCCAGCTCGGCTGAATATGACCCTCAGGGGCCTCTCTATCAAGCCACGCTCTTAGGCTTGCGCGAGGACGGGCTGCAGAAGTTTAGCCCTGCGCCAAACCTCATCGATTTGAAGCTGCGCCATATCGGTCGTTTGGAGGACAGCGACCTTGCCGCGCGGGGCGGCGAGCGCTGGGTCTGAGGCGGCGGAAAACAGCACGACGGATGGCGCCCCGGCCGCGGCGATCAGATGCATGGGACCCGTGTCATTGCCGACGGCGATGGCCGCCCTGGCGCCCCAGACGGCGAGCCCTGCGAGGTCGGTGCGGCCCGTGAGGTCGCGGGCGGCCGGCGCCTTGGCGCGGATGGCCTTGGCGAGGTCGGCCTCCTGCGGTCCGCCGATGATCACGACGTCGAAGCCGGCCGCGCCCAGGCGTTCGGCGACCTCTGCGAAGTGCTCGGCCGGCCAGCGTTTGTCCAGCCGATGGGCCGAGCCGCCGGGGACGAGCAAGGCCAGCGGCCGCGCGGCCGTCGCCGGATCTGGCATGGCCGCGCCGCGCCAGATCCACGAGACGTCCGGCGGCGGCGCTGCGCCCGGCGCCGTCGGCGCGTCAGGCCAGGCGCCGGCCTCCTTCAACTGGTCGGCCTGCCGCTCCAGGGTGTGCATCGCATCGCGGGCGCGGTTACGGTGGGGCAGGGCGCAACCCCAGGCGATCCCCGACCAGGCGGGCGGACGAGGGCGCAGGACCTGGAAGATGCGGCTGGAGTGGGCTGAGGTCTGCAGGTCGTAGACGCGGTCGAAACGGCCGGCTCGGAGGCGCTTCCGGAGCGCCAGCCAGGCCTTGAGGCCCTCGGGCCGCCCGCCTGTGTCCACCTGGTCGACATAGGGGCAGGCCGCAGCCAGCTTCGCGAAGCCCGGCGTCGTCAGCAGGGTGATCTGCGCCTCCGGATGGGCCTGGCGGATGCGCGCCATGGCCGCCAGGGCCAGGACGAAATCGCCCAGGGCCGAGAGCTTGATAACCAGCACCTTCATCAGCGGGCCTTGAGCACCCGGTCGTAGACGGCCAGCGTCTGGGCGCACATGGCCTCGACGGAATAGAGCTGCCGGGCGCGGTTCATGCCGGTCTCGCCCATCCGCCGACGGGCGGGGGCGCCCAGGTCGATGGCGCGGGCGATCGCCGCCGCCCAGGCTGAAGCGTCGCCCGGCGGCGCCAACCAGCCTGTCTGTCCTTCGACGACAGTCTCCGTAGTGCCGCCATGGCTGGAGGCGATGACGGGGCGCCCCATGGCCTGGGGCTCCACCGCGGTGCGCCCGAAGGCCTCGGGGATGATGGTCGGCAGGAGCGCGAAGTCGGCGAGCATGAAAGCCGCCGGCATGTCGTCGCAATGGCCGACGATCTTCACTTCGTCGGCCAGGCCGGCGACGGCGATGGCCGCCTCCAGCTCGTCGCGATAGCCGATGCGACCCTGGTCGTCCCCGGCGAACAGGATCAGGAAATCGCTTCGCCCGCCGGCCTTCAACCGCTGCGCCGCCTCGATGATGGTGGCGTGGCCCTTGATGCGGGTCAGTCGCCCGGCCAGCAAGATCTTGGTGCGCCGCTCGGATGGGGTGACGCCCCAGGCCTGGGCCAGGGCCTCCATCCGTTCGGCGGGCACGGCGGCGGGATTGAAACGGCCGAGGTCGACGCCACGGGGGATGGTGACGACCTTATCAGGGTTGACCTGGTGCTCCGCCAGGATGTGGTCGCGGGTGTAGTTGGAGTTGGCGATCACCAGGTCGCCGCGGGTCATGATGGCGTTGTACCAGCGCTTCAGCGGCGACTGGGACTTGTAGACCCCGTGGTAGGTGGCCACGAACGGCGTGCCGGTCACCTGAGCAGCCCACAGCGCTGAGAAGGCCGGCGCACGGCTGCGGGCGTGGACGACGGAGACCTTCTCGCGGCGGATCAGGTCGACCAGGCGGGCGGCGTTGCCCATCATGGTGATGGGGTTCTTGCTCTGAACAGGCATCTGGGCCAGGCGGGCGCCATCGGCGATCAGTCGGGAGGTCATCCGTCCCCCGCGCGTCGCCACAAAGCAGCGCCCACCCTCGCGCACCACCGCTTCGGCGACATCGATGGCGCTCTGCTCGGCGCCGCCGGTCTCCAGTTCCGGAATGACCTGCAGCAGGGTGAAGTCAGATGGCGGCATCAGCTCTGCATTAGCGGCAAACGTGGCGCGGTAAAGGCGCGGAGCCTACAACTGCGCCATGCGTGAGACGAGCGGAAGCCTAGAACGACCCGACGGCGAGACCCTGGCCTGGCGGCGGGAGGAGGGCGCTGGCCCCACGGTCGTGTGGCTAGGGGGCTATCGCTCGGACATGAACGGGGCCAAGGCGCAGGCCCTGGCCGCCTGGGCCGTGGAGAGCGGCCGGGACTACCTGCGCTTCGACCATCTGGGCCACGGCGAATCGAGCGGCGACTTCGTGGCCAAGGGCGCGATCACCCGCTGGCGTGAGGACGCGCTCGCCGTCATTGACGACCTGACCGAGGGGCCGCTGGTGCTCGTAGGCTCGTCGATGGGCGGTTGGCTGGCGTGCCTGGCGGCGATGGCGCGGCCCCAGCGGTTGGCGGGCCTTGTCCTGATCGCACCGGCGCCGGACTTCACGGAAAAGCTGATCGCGCCCGCCTTGCCGGACGAGGCGCGCGCCGCCCTGCTGACCGACGGCGTGTGGCTGCGACCTTCGGCCTACGGCTCGCCCGACCCGATCACCCGCCTGCTCCTGGAGGACGGTGCGCGTTGGTCGATCCTGGACGGGCCCGTGCCCATCGAAGTCCCGGTGCGCGTCCTGCAAGGCGGGGCGGATGAGGATGTCCCCTGGCGTCATGCGCTAGGGCTTGCGCAGGCCGTCAAGGCCGAGGACGTGGTCTTCAGCCTGATCAAGGACGGCGACCACCGGCTTTCGCGTCCGGCCGACATTGAACGGCTCATCGCCGCGGTCAGCGAACTCTAGCCGCCGGCCGCCAGGATCGCCGCCAGGCCTTCGCGGTAGGTGGGATAGGCCGGCCGCCAGCCGAGTTCAGCCTTGGCCAGCGCATTCGAGACGCGGCGGTTCTCGGCCCAGAAGCGCTGGGCGGCGGGCGAGAGGCCAGCGGCGTGGAAGGGCGTTTCGGGGGGCGCGCTCAGGCCGAGCAGCCGCGCGGCGTAGGCGGTGACGTCGCTGGAGGGCGCAGGTTCGTCGTCGCAGAGGTTGTAGACCGCGCCGGGCCTTGGCCTGCCGAGCGACGCCGCAAGGCCCAGGGCCAGGTCGTCGAGGTGCAGACGGCTGAACACATGGCCAGGCCTGGCAATCCGGCGGGCCGTCCCATCCCGCAGCCGATCGAAGGCCGACCGACCACGGGCGTAGAGACCGGGTAAGCGGAAGATCGCCAGGGGCAGGCCGGTCGCGGTCCAGGCGGCTTCGGCGGCGGCGCGGCGCGCGGCCTCGGTCGATTGCGGATGGATCGCGCTGCGCTCGAACGCCCATCGGCCGGCGAGGTCGCCATAGACTCCCGTCGTGGAAAGGTAGCCGACCCAGCGCGCCCGCGCACCGATGTGGGGCGCGAGCGCCCGAAAGCCCGGACAGCCCTCGTCGTCAGGCGGAGCGGTGACCAGCACGGCGTCGGCGTCACCCACAGCCTCGGGCGAGGCGGGCTCGACGCCGAGGTTTTCGAGCCGCGCGACGTCTTCGGGGCGGCGGACCGTGCCAAGAATCCGCCAGCCCGTCAGCCGCGACGCCAAGGCCTCAGCGCTGTCGCCGAAGCCGAAGACGAAGAGGGTTCGGTTCAGAGGAGAGCCTTGATCGCCTCGCGGGCGGCGTCGGCGAAATCGGGTCGGGCGAGCGCATAGGCGACGTTGGCGCGCAGCAGGCCGATCTTGTCGCCGCAGTCGTAGGTCGTCCCCTCATACTCAAGCGCCTGGAAGTTCTGGCTCTTCATCAAGCCGAACATGCCGTCGGTAAGCTGGATCTCGCCGCCGGCGCCGCGCTCCTGGGTCTCCAGGATTTTGAAGATCTCCGGGTTCAGGATGTAGCGACCCGAGATGAACAGGTTGGAGGGCTCAGTCCCCGGCTTGGGCTTTTCGACCATGCCGGTCATGCGGTTTAGCCGGCCGTCCTGGCCGTCCAGGGCGACGATGCCGTACTTGTGGGCCTCGCCTTCCGGCGCCGGCTCGACGACGACGATGTTGTCGCCGGTCTGCTCATAGGCTTCGACGGCCTGCTTGAGTGCGGCCTTCTCGGCCATCATCAGCATGTCGGGCAGCATGACGGCGAAGGGCTCGTCGCCGATCAGGTCGCGGGCGCACCATACCGCGTGGCCCAGGCCCAGCGGCGCCATCTGGCGGACAAAGCTCATCTGGCCGGGTTGCGGCAGGTCGCGGCGGACCTCTTCGAGGATATCCAGCTTGCCCTTGGCTTCGAGCGCCTGCTCGACCTCCGGATAGTTGTCGAAATAGTCCTGGATCGAGCCCTGGCCGCGGCTGACGATGAAGACGAAGTGCTCAATGCCGGCGGCCCGGCCTTCTTCGATGACGTAGGACAGGATCGGGCGGTCGAAGACGTTCAGCATATTCTTTGGCGTGGTCTTCGCCCCCGGCAACACCCGGGTGCCCAGGCCCGCCACGGGCAGCACCGCTTTACGAACACGCTTCGCCATGACCAGTCCGCTCTCCCAGATACGCCCCTTTGGCGCGGCGCGAAGATAGCTCGACGCCGGCCCCGGGCGGCAAGGAAAAAGCGCGCCGCGCGGGCGCAAAGACGCCGCATGCCGTAGGGGCTCAGCCGCCGCGCGGTCGACCCATCAGGCCCTTTTCGTCGCGGAAGACCTGCACCTTTATCGGCTGGTACGGCGTGAGCCGACCGGCGGCCACGGCGTCTTCGATATGGTCCAGGGTGGCGTGGATGTCATCGAAGGGCAGCGGCTGGCTCAGCAGGTCGTAATCCCACCAGCGCACGCGCTGAATCCGCTCCACCGTGGCGACATCGAAGCGGTCGCGGATCTTGCGGGCGGGCACCCCGGCCACGATCGTAAAGGGGGCGACGTCACGCGTGACGATGGCGCCAGCTCCGATGATCGCGCCGTCGCCGATGGTGAGGCCGGTCTTGATCCGGGCTTCCGCGCCGATCCACACGTCCGAGCCGATGGTCGTGGGCCGGTAGCCCGAGGACCGTGGGCCAGGGAACTTGTCGTAGGGCGCAGCGAAAACCGACTGATAGAGCACCGGCGAGGTGGTGGTCTTATTGATCGGGTGCTCCGACAGGAGCTGGACCCCGTCGCCGATGGAGCAGTAGCGGCCAACTGTGACCATGCGCAGCGTCGAATTCGGGCCGATGTAGCTGAAGGCGCCGCCGCTCAAGGCGTCGACGGTGACCCGGCGATAGATTCGAAAGGGCGGCTCCAGCAGCACGGCGCCGAAAACCGCCAGGTCGCCGCTTAGCGTGAACTGGCCGCCCAGGCCTTCCATGCCCTATTCCACCGTCACGGACTTGGCGAGGTTGCGCGGCTGATCGACGTCCGCGCCCTTTTGCACGGCCACGTAGTAGGCGAGCAACTGGATCGGCGGGGCGTAGACCAACGGCGCGAGAAGCGGGTCGCAGGTCGGCCCGATGATCACCTTGGCGCCCGCCGGCGCGAGCGCCGCGCCGGCGGCGTCGGTGATGAGGATGATCGGGCCGCCGCGGGCGGCGACCTCGCTCATGTTGGACATGGTCTTCTCGAACAGGGGGCCGGAAGGGGCGATGACGATCACGGGGGTGGCGGCGTCGATCAGGGCGATCGGGCCGTGCTTCAGCTCGCCCGCAGCGTAGCCCTCGGCGTGGATGTAGCTGATCTCCTTAAGCTTCAGCGCCCCTTCCAAGGCCAGGGGGAACATCTCGCCGCGGCCGAGGTAGAGGACGTCGCGGGCCTTGGCCAGTTCGGGGGCGAGCGCGCGCATCTCGGCCTCGACCCGGGTCGATTGGGCGATCAGGCGAGGCACTTCCCGCAGCAGGCCCGACAGCCGCGCGGCCTCCGCCGCGTCGATACGGCCGCGGGCGGCGGCGGCGGCCACAGCGAGCGCGGTCAACGCCGCGAGCTGACTGGTGAAGGCCTTGGTGGAGGCGACGCCGATCTCCGGCCCGGCGTGGGTCGGCAGAAGGACGTCGGCCTCTCGAGCCATGGTCGATTCATGGACGTTGACGAGGGCGGCGGTGGTTAGGTCGGCGGCCTTGCACCAGCGAAGCGCCGCCAGGGTGTCGGCGGTCTCGCCTGACTGGGAGACGGCGATGGCCAGTGTTTTCGACGACAGGGCCGGTTCGCGGTAGCGGAACTCCGACGCGGTCTCGACGTCGCAGGGCAGGCCGGCCAGGCGCTCGAACTGGTAGCGGGCGATAGCGCCGGCGTAGCTGGCCGTGCCGCAGGCGACGATCTGAATGCGGTCGAAGGCCGCGAGGTCCAGGCCGTTCGGCGCCGTGGCCAGGCCGGAAACCGGATCGATATAGGCCGACAGGGTGTGCTGGCAGGCGTCCGGCTGCTCATGAATTTCCTTCTCCATGAAGTGCCGGTATTCGCCTTTCTCCACCAGGGCGGCGGCGGCCGAGACGAGGCGGACGGGGCGGTTGGCGAGCCGCTGGCCTGCGTCGAAGATCTGGGCTTCCCCCGCGCGGATCGCGACGTAGTCGCCCTCCTCCAGGTAGCAGATGCGATTGGTGAAGGGCCCGACGGCCAAGGCGTCGGACCCCAGGAACATCTCGCCGTCGCCGTAGCCCACCACCAGCGGGCTGCCGCGACGCGCGCCGAGGATCAGGCCGTCTTCCCCTTCGATCAGGGCGGCCAAGGCGTAGGCCCCGGTCAGCCGGTCGAGGGTCGCCTTGAAGGCCGCCAGGGGCGCGAGACCCGTCGCCAGCTCCGAATCGAAAAGGTGGGCGATCACCTCGGTGTCGGTGTCGCTCTCGAACACGCGCCCTTCGGCGGCGAGCGCGGCCTTCAGCTCGGCGAAGTTCTCGATAATCCCGTTGTGGACCAGGGTGACGCGGCCGGCGCGATGGGGGTGAGCGTTGCGTTCGGAGGGCGCACCGTGCGTCGCCCAACGGGTATGGCCGACGCCGACCGTGGCCTCCAGCGGCGACGCCGCCAGCACATCTTCCAGGGCGCGGATCTTGCCAGCGGCGCGGCGGCGCTCAATGCGACCGCCAACCAGGCCGGCGACGCCGGCGCTGTCGTAGCCGCGGTACTCCAGCCGCTTCAGGCTGTCGATCAATCGCGCCTGCACCGGCGCCCGCCCGACGATCCCGATGATGCCGCACATGGGTTTTGGCGTCCTTTATGGTAGACCGGCGAACCATCGGCCTCAGCGCCGCTTTAGCATTGGCGAAAGCCCAGTCGACTAAATCTGAGTTTCCGAAGGTTTCGAGTCCCTAAAGAGCCCCCATGAGCAAACGCGCCTATTTCGGCACCGACGGCATTCGCGGCGAGGCCAACCGCTATCCCATGACCGCCGAGGTCGCGTTGCGCGCCGGCATGGCGGCGGGCAAGTTTTTCATGTCCAAGGATGAACGTCGCCATCTCGTGGTGATCGGCAAGGACACGCGGCTCTCCGGCTACATGATTGAGCCGGCCCTGGTGGCGGGCTTCACCAGCGTCGGCATGGACGTCCGCACGCTCGGGCCGATGCCGACGCCAGGGGTCGCCATGATGACCCGCTCGCTGCGCGCCGATCTCGGCGTGATGATTTCAGCCTCGCATAACCGTTACTCCGACAACGGCATCAAGCTGTTCGGTCCCGACGGCTACAAGCTTTCCGACGAGCAGGAGTTGGAGATCGAGGCCCTGATGGACGAAGGCCTGGACGAGGGCCTGACGGGCCCGACCAAGCTTGGCCGCGTCGTCCGCATCGACGACAGCCAGGCGCGCTATGTCGAGATCGCCAAGGCGACCTTTCCGCGGGGTCTGAGCCTCGCCGGCCTGCGCGTGGTGATCGATTGCGCCCATGGCGCGGCCTACAAGGTCGCGCCGACCGCCCTTTACGAGCTGGGTGCGGAGGTGATCCCCGTCGGGGTGTCGCCCAATGGTTTCAACATCAATGAGGAGGTGGGGTCGACCCATCCCTGGGCCATGGCCCGTCAGGTCAAGGAATACCGCGCCGACATCGGCATCGCGCTGGATGGCGACGCCGACCGCCTGGTGATCTGTGACGAGAAGGGCCAGATCGTCGACGGCGACCAGATCATGGCGCTGATCGCCGGCCACTGGGCCGCGCGCGAGCGGCTGACCGGCGGTGGCGTGGTGGCCACGGTGATGTCGAACCTGGGACTGGAGCGATTCCTGAATGGTCGGGGGCTCAGCCTAGAGCGTACACAGGTCGGCGACCGCTATGTTCAGCTGCGCATGCGCGAAGGCGGCTTCAACGTCGGAGGCGAACAGTCGGGCCACGTGATCCTGTCGGATTTCTCGACGACGGGAGACGGCCTGATCGCGGCCTTGCAGGTGCTGGCGGTCCTGCGCGAGACCGGCCGGCCGATGAGCGAGCTGGCGCGCCAGTTCGAGCCGGTTCCGCAGAAGCTGGAGAACGTCCGTTTCGCCGCCGGCAAGCCGCTGGAGAACGCCGCGGTCCTGAGCGCCATCGCCATGGGTGAACAGAAGCTCAACGGCTCCGGCCGGCTGCTGGTCCGCGCTTCGGGCACCGAGCCGCTGATCCGCGTCATGGCCGAAGGCGACGATGAAGGCCTCGTCGACCAAGTGGTCGCCGAGATCGCCGGCGCCGTAAAGTCCGCCGCAGCCTGACCATGGCGCATTGGTATCCGGACGACGCCGCCATCGAGCGCGTCGCCCGGGGCATGATGGACCACACTCTGGCGAAGGACGCCTGGACGCACGCCGCCCATTTCGCCGCCTGTCTGTGGTTGCTCGACCAGCCGGCGGAGATCCCGCTGGAGGCGCGCATGCCCGACTTGATCCACGCCTATAATGTGGCGGTCGGCGGCGTGAACAGCGACACTGCGGGCTATCACGAGACGATCACCCTGGCCTCGATCCGCGCCGCGCGCCGCCATCGTGCGCAGGCGCCAGGGCCGTTGCACGAAAGTCTCGACGCTCTGATGGACGGCGCCCTGGGCCGATCCGACTGGCTGCTCGCTTACTGGCGGCGCGAGACCCTGTTTTCCGTGGCGGCGCGCCGAACGTGGGTGGACCCGGATTTGAGCCCGTTGGCCTAGGCGTGGTCGGATTCGGCCAGGGCCAGACGTCCGTGATGACGTGATCGGCCGCAGGCCGTCTCGCACGGCCGCAGCGTTGACAGCCTATTCCTGCAATGGAAGGAACCGCGGCCTCTGCGTGGCCATGGTTGGCGGCGCGACGGCGTAGAAGGCTGATCCGTGTCTGGAGCAGAGGCTCAAAATCCGCAGCCGCCCGAAGCTATCCAAGACCCAGCGTCCCCTCAACAGCTGGTCGGCGAACTGCCCCGGTCGACCCTGATCCTGTTGTCCTGCGTCTCTCTGACCAGCGGCATCGGCCATTCCGGGATGGGGTCGGTGCTGCCGGCCATCGGCCGTGAAATCGGCTTTCCCGACCCGCTGGTCTCGGCGGTGTTCAGCCTCTCGGCCTTCTGCGGCCTGATCTTTTCGCAGGTCTGGGCGCGCCAGGCCGACATCCGCGGCCGCAAGCCGATCATCCAGGTGGGCATCCTGGGCTTCGTGCTGTCCATGGGCGCGTGCGGCGTCGTGGTGGGCGTCGGCCTGCTGCACGTCCTGCCGACGATGACGATTTTCGGCATGTTCCTCTTCGCCCGGACATTCAATGGGACCATGGCCTCGGCTTCGCCGCCCGCGACCCAGGCCTATGTGGCCGAACGCACGGCGCCCGAGCGACGCACCCAGGCGATCGCGTCCCTGGCGGGCGCGGCCGGCCTGGGGACCATCTTTGGGCCTTTGCTGTCGCCGATTCTCGTCGGCACGCCGCTCAGCCTGGCGGGCCCGATGATCTATATGTCGCTGGCGGCTCTGTGCATGCTGTTCGCCGTTCGACGCTTCTTGCCGGAGGACGACCGGGCCAAGCGCTTTCGCGAGAACCGCAGGGCCGGCGCCGACGCCAAGGTTGCGGCCAACACCCGCATCGGGGTCGGCAAGGTGCTGGCCGATCGCGCCGTGCGGCCATTTCTCCTCTGCGGCGCCGTCGTGTCGGTCTGCGCGGCGGCCATGGGACAGACCATCGGCTTTGTGATGATGGACAGGATCGGCCTCTCGCCCGTGGCCTCCTTGCCCTACATCACCGCGGCGATGTTCGCTGGCTCGGCCTGCGCCGTCTTTGGTCAGTGGGTGTTGATCCCGTCGCTGAAATTCCCGCCGCGCAAACTCTTGATGCTGGGGAGCTTCATCGGCCTTTGCGGAGGGCTGGTGATGGCCATTGGCGGCGGGCATCGCGCCGCCATCGCCGGCTTCGCCTTGGCGAGCCTGGGTCAGAGCCTCGCGATTCCTGCGATCGCGACAGGCGCTTCGCTGGCGGTCAGCCGCGACGCCCAGGCCTCGACAGCGGGCCTCATCGCCTCCATGGGCGGCGGCGCTTACCTGACCGCGCCGCTGGTCGTCTACCTCTATGGGCAGATGGAGCGTGCGCCTTTCATCCTGACCAGCGTGGGCATGGCGATGGTCTGCGGCTACACGGTCTGGACGGCCCTGAAGCGGCGCTAGGCGCTGTTTTGTGAGCAGACGCGTAAGAGTTGAGCGACCACGACCTCGGCGGCGGCGCCATTCCGGTGACGAAGAACGCGTCGCGTTGACAGCTTCGCCTGGCGATGGAACGAGCCGCCCACTGCGCGGCCGTGGGCGGCGTTGCGTTCCCCTGCGTAAAGGTTGAGCCGTGTCCGAAGCCGAGGCTCAGAGTTCGCCGCCAGAGCTCCCGCGACCGACCTTGATCCTGCTGTCCGGCGTGTCGCTGATGGGCGGCGTCGGCTACGCGGGCATGGGATCGGTGATGCCGGCCATCGGCCGCGAGCTCGGCTTTCCCGATTTCATGGTGTCGGCGGTCTTCAGCCTGTCGGCGCTGTGCGGCCTGATCTTCTCCCACGTCTGGGCGCGACAGGCCGACATTCGCGGTCGCAAGCCGGTGATCGAGATCGGGGTCCTGGGCTTCATTCTGTCGATGGGCGCCTGCGGCGTGGTGGTTGGAATCGGCCTGCTGCACGTGCTGCCGGTCATGATGATCTTCTGCATGTTTCTGTTCGCGAGGACCTTCAACGGCACCATGGCCTCGGCCTCGCCCCCGGCCACGCAGGCCTATCTGATCGAGCGCACGACGCCCGAGCGGCGGACCCAGGCTATTGCGACTCTCTCGGGAGCGGGGGGGCTGGGCACGATCATCGGGCCGCTGGTCACGCCGCTGATGGTGGGCACGCCGCTGGGCCTGGCCGGGCCGATGATCTTCCTTGCGCTGGCGGCCATGGGCGTGTTGTTCGCCATTCGTCGCTATCTGCCGGAGGACGAATACGCCCGACGTTTCCGGACGCGCCGGCAGGCCGGCGACCTCAGCGCGCCGACTGGACACAGCACGCGCGTCGGATTGAAGGCCGTCCTGGCGGATCGCGCGGCGCGGCCGTTCCTGCTGTGCGGCCTGATGGTCATGCTCTGCGCCGCAGCCCTCAATCAGATCATAGGCTTCGTCGTGATCGATCGTGTCGGGCTCTCGCCCATCGCCTCGCTGCCCTACATCACGACCACCATGCTCGCCGGCTCAGTCTGCGCCGTCTTCGGCCAATGGGTGCTGATCCCGTTCCTCAAGTACCCCCCGCTGCGGCTGCTGATGCTGGGCGGCGGTCTCGGCATCGCCGGCGCGCTGGTCATTGTCGTCGCCGGCGGTTTCCCCGCCGTGGTCGTGGGCTACGCCTTGATGAGTCTGGGGCAGAGCTTTGCGTTCCCGGCGGTCTCCACGGGCGCCTCGCTCGCCGTCAGCCGCGAGGCCCAGGCCTCCACCGCGGGCGTCATCGCCTCGATGGCGGGGGGCTCCTACCTGACAACGCCTGCGGTGTTGTTCCTCTACGGCCATGTCCATAGCGCGCCGTTCCTGCTTATCGCCGTCGGCATGGGCGCTGTGGTGGGCTTTACGGTCTGGGCGGCGCTCAGGCGGCGCCAAGGTCTCTAGTTCTGGGCGAACCGGGCCCGGCGTCCGCGATAGCCGCCGAAGTTCCCGCGGGTGTCGCTGACGCTGACGGCCACAGCGGCGTTCTGGCCGATCGGCTGGCAGACTGAGGCGCCGACGCTGCGATAGCCGCCGGTGCCGACGCCGACTTCGACGACTCCATGCGGCTTGGTCTCGAGCGTGCCGTCGTCCCTGACGACCTGCGGGCCGCACAGGCCCATGGCCATGCGCTGCGGCTCGGGCATCGGCTGGTCCAGCGACGTTATCGGACCGATCGCAGCCTCTTCGGAGGGCGGTGCGGCGGGCCCGGAGGTCGGCGCGGTCATGATCGCCTCCTGGGCCAGCGCGGCGGCCGGCGCGAGAAGGAAGAGGGCGGCGGCCGTCAGGATCGTTACGCGCATGGCTATCTCCAGGAACAGCGCCATCTGCGCAGCGGCCGATGTCGAGAAGATGTTCCAACCACGGCCCCGTTTAGTCCGCGCCGACCGCGTGCTCGCTGGGTTGCGGGCGTTTGACCATCCAGACGAGCGGGACGAGGGCCAGGACCAGCCACGCCGAGACCCGGAAGAAATCGATCGTGGCCAACAGATAGGCCTGGTTCACCGCCAACTGGGCGACGCTGGCCGTGGCCTGTTGGGCGCTGATGCCCATGGCCTGGAGTTGCGCGACCGCGGCGCCGAACGCCGCCCCGGTCGCGGGGATGATTTCGGCGAGGCGCGTCTGATGGACGGCGGCGTCCTGGTCCCAGATCGTCGTCACCATCGAGGCGGCGAAACTGCCGGCCGTGAGACGGCAGAAGTTCGACAGGCCCGAGGCCTGCGGCACCTGGTCCGGCGGAACGCCGTTCAGCGCCAGGGTGATCATCGAGACGAAGAAGGTGGCCATGGCCGCCCCCTGAACCAGCATAGGCAGAGCCAGCGCGTAATAGTCGGCGTCGGTGGTGTAGAGCGAGCGCATGTAAAAGGAGAGCGCGAAGGCCGCCAGCGAGAAGCTGGCCGTCAGGCGCATGTCTATCTTGCCCATCACCCGGGCGACGAAGGGGGTCAGGAACACCGCGACGACGCCGGCCGGCGCCGCCACAAGCCCGGCCCAGGTGGCCACGAAGCCCATGCGGGTCTGCAGCCACAGCGGCAGGAGCAGGTTGGAGCCGAAGAAGATAGCGTAGCCCAGGCAGAAGGCGATCGTCGGCAGGAGGAAGTTCTTCGACTTGAACAGCGACAGATCGACGATCGGGTTCTTCTCGTTCAGCTCCCAGATCAGCCAGGCGACGAAGCCGATCGCGGCGATCACGCATTCGACGACGATGGCCGGCGAGGAGAACCAGTCGGCCTCCTTGCCGGTGTCCAGCATCACCTGGAGCGCGCCGACCCAGACCAGCAGCAGCATGAAGCCTGCGCCATCGACGGGAATCTTGCGGGTCGGCGTCTCGCGGCTGGCCGTGTTGCGCCAGCAGATGACGGCGCAGAGGATGCCGACCGGCACATTGATCAGAAAGATCCATTCCCAGGCGACGTTGTCGGAGATGTAGCCGCCGAGGATCGGGCCGCAGATCGGCGCGACCAGGGTCGTCATCGACCAGATGGCGAGCGCCGTGCCGCGCTTCTGCGGCGGGAAGATCATGATCAGCAGCGACTGCGACCCTGGGATCATGGGCCCGGAGACGGCGCCCTGGATGATCCGGAAGATCACGAGCGAGGGCAGGTCCCAGGCGATGCCGCAGAGGAACGAGGCGATGGTGAACAGCACCACGCTGGCGACGAAGGTCTTCACCACGCCGTAGCGGCCCATCAGCCAGCCGGTCAGCGGCACGGACACACCGTTGGCCACGGCGAAGGAGGTGATCACCCAGGTGCCCTGGCTGGAACTGACGCCCAGGTTGCCGGCGATGGTCGGGATTGAGACGTTGGCGATCGAGCCGTCCAGCACCTGCATGAAGGTGCCGAGGGCCAGCGCGATCGACGTGATCGCCAGGGTCACCCCCGTCATCGGGGGCGGTGAGGTTCCGGATGAGTCAGCCATTTTGGGCCAGCCTCAACGCGCGTCGCTGATGTCGATCTTGGCCTTCATGGAAAGGCCGACGCGCAAGGGATGTCGGACCAGTTCACGGGGATCGAGGTCGATGCGCACGGGCAGGCGTTGGACCACCTTGATCCAGTTGCCCGAGGCGTTCTGCGCCGGGATCAGCGAGAAGGCCGAGCCCGTGCCGCCGGCGAAGCCGAAAACGCGGCCGTGAAACTTCACGTCGTCGCCATAGAGATCGGATACGAGCGTCACCGACTGCCCGGGGCGCACCTTGGTCAGCTGCACTTCCTTGAAGTTCGCGTCGACATAGGCCGCCTGGAGCGGCGCGACCGACATCAGAGGCGCGCCGACGGCGACCTGCTGACCGACCTGCACCTGCTTGCGGGAGATGACGCCGGTGGTTGGTGCGCGGATCACGGTGCGCGAGAGCGCCAGTTCGGCCGCCTCAAGCCGCGCGCGCGCGCCGACGATGTCGGGGTTGTCGATGGTCGCGCCCTTGATCATGACGGCGTTGGCCTGGCGCTGGCCCTGGGCCGACTTGAGGTTGGCTTCGGCCTGAGCGAGCGCGGCTTCGGCGGTGGCGGCGCTGTTGCGCGCATTGGTCAGTTCTTCGCCGGAGACCGCGCCGGAGCCAGACAGTCGGTTGCGGCGGGCGAGGTCGAGGCGGGCCAGTTGCAGGTCCGCGCGGGCCCGGGCGACGTCGGCCTGGCGCGCGCCGACCTGGCCGCCGAGCGCATCGTCATTGGCCTGGAAGCCGGCGACCCGCCGCTCGGCCTGCCCCAGGGCGGCGCGCGCTTCGGCGACGGCGATGCGGGCGTCGGAATCGTCGAGGATCAGCAGGGTGTCGCCCTGTTTCACGGTCTGGGTCTCGCGCACCAGGATCCGGGCGACAGGTCCGGCCACCAGGGGCGTCACCTGGGCCACTTCAGCGCCGACATAGGCGTTGTCGGTCTCGACCGTGCGGCCGCCGAACAAGAGCTCGTAGCCGCCCCAAAGGGCGACGCCGGCGACGACGACCCCGCCCAGGATCATCAACTGGCGGCGACGCGGGTTGGCGGCCGGTGTTTCTGAAGACGCGTTGCCCATGGAAGGAGCCTCGGGAGAAGAAACGGAGGGGGGTGATTCAGCCGGCCTGGAAGCCGCCGCCGAGCGCGCGGACCAGGGCGACGTCGAGACTGAAGGCGCGGGCCTCCAGGTCGGCGAGACGCCGGCGGCGCGTCAGGAGCTGTTGTTCGGCCTGCAGCAGGGTCGAGTAGGTGGAAAGCTCGCCTTCGTAGCGAAGGCGAGCAATGCGGTAGGCGTCTTCGCTTGCGGCCAGGGCCGCCCGGCTATCGGACAGCTGGGCGGCGAGCGCAGTCTCGGAGGCGACAACGTCGGCCACCTGGCGGAACGCCTCGGCTACGGCGCCGTCATAGGCGGCCACGGCGCCATCGCGATCGGCGCGGGCGCCGCTTAGCCCCGCGCGCAGGGCCCCGCCCTCGAAGATCGGCAGGCTGATCGCAGGGCCGACGCCGCCGATGTCCGAACCGGCGTTGAACAGGCGGTCGACGTGCAAGGCCTGGGCGCCGATGAAACCGGCGAGATTGACGTTGGGATAGAAGGCCGCGCGCGCCTCACGCATGCGCGCGGCGCTGGCCTCGGCGCGCCAGCGGGCGGCGGTGACGTCTGGACGACGGCCGACCAGCTCGGCCGCGATGGCGGGGGGCAGGCCGAAGGGCTTGAGGGCGGCGGGGGGCGGAATCGTGATCGCCAGGCCCCGATCGGGGCCAGCGCCCAGCAGGGCGGCGATGCGGTTGCGGGTCAGTGCGATCTGTTCGTCCAGGGCGGCCAGGTCGGCGCGGGCTTGCAGCGGCTCGGCCTCGGCCTGGCGCTGCTCGCCGCGGGTGTCGAGACCGTTGGCCACGCGCTGGGCGACCAGAGCGGCGGTCTGGCCCTGGAGGTCGACGGCGCGCGCGGCGATCTCGCGTTCCGCGTTCAGGCCGGCGAAGTCGGCGTAGGCGGCTGCGACCCCGGTGGCCAGCATCAACCGCGCCTCGGCGGCCTCGGCCTGGGCGGCGCGGGCGTCGGAGACGGCGGCCGCCACGGCGGCGCGGTTGCGCCCCCAGAAGTCCAGCTCCCAGGCGAAATCCAGCGTCAGCCGGCCATAGCTATTGTAGCCGCGCGGGACGAAGTCCGCCGGGATGCCGTTGTTATAACTCTGCTTGGCCTCCTGAACCGAGCCGTTCACGCGGACGGTTGGGAGCTGGCGCGCGCGGGTCTGGCCGGCGGCGGCTTCCGCTCGGCGCATGCGGGCCTCGGCCTGGGCGAGGGTAGGCGAACCGGCAGCGCCTCGTCGATCAGGCCGTTCAGCTGGGCGTCGCCATAGGCGGTCCACCAGCGGTCGGCGGGCCAGTCAGCGTGTGGAGCGGGGAGGCTACGGGCGGTTTCGTAGGCGTCAGGCGCCTTGGCTACGCGGGCCGGCGCGTTTGCCGGCAGGCTCGCGCAGGCGGAAAGGGCCGCCGCCGAAAGGCCCAACAACAGGGCGACCTTTGGGAATGTACGCAACATGGCGAGCCTTGGTCCAACCGTACGGTACGGTCATATTGCGCTCTTACGCCCCATGAGTTAGCTTGGTCAAGCTGACCGTACCGTACGGTTTGGAGATTCTCAGATGACGGCTCCGGCCAAGCCCGCCCGCCTCGACCGTGACGCCCGCCGGGAAGTGATCCTCGACGTCGCCCAGGGCGTGTTCCTAGAGGATGGCTTCGCTGCGGCCTCGATGTCGACGATCGCCGCGCGGCTGGGCGGGTCCAAGGGCACGCTCTACAATTACTTCAAGAGCAAGGATGAGCTGTTCGAGGACGTGGTCCGCCGCCATTGCTTCTGGCGCCAGGAGGCGTTGTTCGGGGACCTTGATCCGGGGCTCGGCGCCGAGACCACCCTGCTGCGCCTGGCGGCGACCTACATCCGCATCACCTTGAACGAAGAGACCATGCGCAGCCTGCGGCTGGTCATCGCCGAGGTGGAGCGTTCGCCGCAGATTGGCCGCAGCTTCTATGAGGAGGGCCCGAAGTTCGGCGCGGATCGTCTGGCGACCATGATGGCCGACTGGATGGGGAGCGGCGACCTGGAGGCGGATGACCCGCTGGAGGCCGCCGAGTTCTTCCTCGGCCTCTGCAAGGGCCGCTTCTACATGCCCCGGCTGCTGAATTATTCGCCGGAGCTGACGCCGGCGCAGGCCATGGCCGCCGCCGAGAAGTCGGTCCGCGCCTTTCTGAAGATCTACGCCAAGGCCGGCTGAACGGCGACGTCCACCATGATCTCGCCCGAGATGGCTTCCAGAGCGACCTGAACCTCGTCGCTGGCGAGGCCGGCCGGCAGGCTCAAGCGCGCTTCCATGTGGAACAAAGGCGCCCCGGTCTGCGCCTCCAGGCTGAGCCGCGTGTCGAGGGCCTCGATATTGGCGCCGAGATCACTCAGGAGCGCGGTGACTTGATGGACAATGCCGGGGCGGTCATGCCCGACCAGGCTGAACTGGATCGCGGGCCCCGCAGGCGCGGCGACGGCGATGGCCGGCGCGATCCGCACCTCAAGGCCCTGAGAATCGACGGCCTTGACCGCGGCGCGCAACCGCTCGACTCCCTCGGCCTCAACCTCGACGAGCACCGAGCCCACATACAGCCCGCCCAGTTGGCTGAGATGGCTCTCCAGCCAGTTGCCGCCCGCGCCCAGCACCGCCGCCGCCAGCGCCTGCGTCAGCCC
Source organism: Phenylobacterium immobile (ATCC 35973) (assembly GCF_001375595.1). Classification (NCBI taxonomy): domain Bacteria; kingdom Pseudomonadati; phylum Pseudomonadota; class Alphaproteobacteria; order Caulobacterales; family Caulobacteraceae; genus Phenylobacterium; species Phenylobacterium immobile. Next base: position 1,289,354 of record NZ_CVJQ01000001.1, read on the forward strand.
CGGCCGGTCGCTGCCGGTGACGTTGAGGATCAGGGTTTCCATTGGCGTTTCGTTACACCCAATCGCGGCGTCAGCGAATGGGCGCGGGCGCCCAGAGCGCGTCGGCGCTTTCCACGATCATCGCCGCGCCGGCCGCCTCCAGTTCGTCGCGGCCGCCGAAGCCCCAGAGAACGCCGATGGTCGGGATGGCGTGATGGGCCGCGGCGATGACGTCGTGCTTGCGGTCGCCGACCATGCAGACATCGCTGGGCTCCAGGCCTTCGGCGTCCAGGATGTGGGCGATCAGTTCGGCCTTGTTCTCGTTTCGCCCGTCGAGCTCGGCGCCATAGACTCCGGAGAGGTAGGGCCGCAGGCCGAAGTGGTCGACGATGCGGGCGGCGAAACCATGGAACTTCGCCGTGCAGACAAAGAGCTGCGCACCGCGGTCCTGATGGTGGCCGAGGGCCTCGGCGATCCGCGGATAGACTACCGCATCGTACAGGCCTCGTTCGGAATAGCGTTGTCGATAGAGGCGTAGCGCCTCCAGCGGATCGGCGCGGCCGCCCAGCAGTTGGGCGAAGGACTCGCGAATCGGCGGACCGATCATCCAGCGCAGGTCGGCGTCTTCCGCGACATCAACGCTCAGGCTTGCGGCGGCGTGGCGGAAGCTGGCCAGCATGCCGGCCGCCGGATCGACGAGCGTGCCGTCGAGATCGAGAAGCAGGGCGCGGCGTGAGCGGATAGGCATAAGCTGGGCCTAGCGAACTTGCAGGGCCCTGTCAGCCGCTCGCGAAGTTGGGCGGTTGTGTTAGCGTCCAGCCAAGACGTCCGCCAACAGGACGCGACGGGAGGACAACGCGCCATGAAGATCGAACTCGAGCAGAGCTTTGATTTCCACCAGTTCGTCGACACGAAGAACGGCACGGTCGGCCGGGCCATCTTCGCCGACCAGGCGATCTACGAGATGGAGCTGGAACGGATCTTCGCCCGCGCCTGGAACTTCATGTGCCACGAAAGCCAGATCCCCAAGCCGGGCGATTTCTTCCTGAGCTTCATCGGCGAAGAGTCGGTCATCGCCACCCGCGACAAGAAGGGCGAGCTGCAGGTCCTGCTGAACTCCTGCCGTCACCGCGGCAACGCGGTGTGCCGTGCGGAGTCAGGCAACGCGCGCTCGTTCCTCTGCACCTATCACGGTTGGACCTACGGCCTGGACGGATCGCTGATCGGCGTCCCCGGCTACAAGGATTTCTACCACGAGCAACTCGACAAGTCGCAGTGGGGTCTGGTGCGCGCCGGCAAGGTCGCCAGCTACAAGGGCTTCGTCTTCGCCACCATGGATCCGGAGGCGCCGGACCTCGAGGAGTATCTCGGGCCGGTCGGCCGGTTGGGCATGGATTTCATGGCCGCCCGGGGCGAGGTGGTGATGTCCGAGGGGGTCCAGAAGAATATCGTCGGCTGCAACTGGAAGCTGGCCGCGGACAACATCTTCGACTGGTACCATGTGGACATCAGCCACGCCTCCAGCATCCAGGCGATGTTCCTGGAGATGGGCCAGGCGCGCGAAGGCGTGTTGAGCGTCGAGCCGCAGAACATGCGCCGCCACCGGGTCTCGATCGGCGAATATGGCCACGCCATCGGCGGCCCTCGGATGTCTGAGGCGGACATGGAGCTGCTACGCACCCGCCATGTCGAGATGCCGAGCTTCGACGCCTATGAGGACCGAGGCTGGATCGGGACGCCTGAGGTCCAGGCTCTGCTGGGCGCCGAGGAAAGCCGGCACTACGGCCACCCGCACATCTTCCCCAACATGTGGATTTCGACCGGCGGCACCCAGATCGCGCTGCGCCTGCCCAAGGGGCCGGGCAAGACTGAGGTCTGGTGGTTCTCAATGCGCGAGAAAGACGCCAGCCCCGAGCTCGAGGCCGCCCGGCGCGGGCAGCATATCCATGTCTTCGGTCCGGCCGGCATGTTGGAACAGGACGATGGCGAGAACTGGGACCAGTCGACCCGGACCATGGGCGGGGTGATCGCCCAGCGCTATCCGATCAATTTCCAGATGCGTCTCGGCATGGACGAGGTGAAGCGCACTGAAAAGGGCGTGACCTATATGGACGCCACGGTGAGCGAACACGGCCAGCTCTGGACCTGGACCTGCTGGGCCGATTGGATGAGCGCTGAAAACTGGGCCGCGCTTAAGGCCAAGCACACCGTCGTGCCCGACAGGTTCTGAGGGGGCGACGCAGAGGAGATCAAGTGAAAGCGGCTGCGGTCTCCGACTATCGCGAGCTGGCGCGCCGCCGGCTGCCGCATTTCCTCTTCGAATACATCGACGGGGGTTCCTACGCCGAGGCGACCCTGCGCCGGAACGTCGCCGACCTGGAGGCGATCACGCTTCGCCAGCGGGTGCTGAAGGACGTCTCGTCGATCGACCTGTCGACTCAGCTGTTCGGCCAATCCCTGGCGATGCCGGTCGCCCTAGGTCCGATCGGCCTGGCGGGTTTGTACGGGCGGCGCGGCGAGGTGCAGGCCGCACGCGCGGCGCAGGCCGCCGGCGCGCCCTTCACCCTGTCGACCATGGCGGTCTGCGCCATCGACGAGGTCGCCGCGGCCGGCGTCGGGCCCTTCTGGTTTCAGCTCTATATGATCCGCGACCGCGGGTTCATGCGCGACCTGCTGGCCAAGGCGAAGGCGGCGGGCTGCTCGGCTTTGGTGTTCACCGTCGACCTGCCGGTCCCGGGCGCCCGCTACCGCGACGTCCGCTCTGGCCTGGCGGGCGCGCCGGGGCTGGCGGGCGGCCTTCGCCGATTCGGTCAGACGCTCGCCCGGCCGGGCTGGGCCTGGGACGTCGGGCTGAACGGGCGCCCGCACAGCCTGGGCAATGTCGCGCCCGTCCTGGCCGGCCAGACCGGGCTGGAGGACTTCTTCGCCTGGATCCGCGACAACTTCGACGCCGCGACCACCTGGCGCGATCTCGCCTTCCTGCGGGGAGCCTGGGACGGACCGATCATCATCAAGGGCGTCCTCGACGTCGAAGACGCGCGCGAGGCGGCGCGGTCCGGCGCCGACGGCCTGGTGGTGTCTAACCACGGCGGCCGCCAGCTCGACGGCGCCCTGTCTTCAGCCGCGGCGCTCCCGGCTATCGCTCAGGCGGTGGGCGACCAGATCACCGTGCTCGCCGATGGCGGCGTGCGTTCCGGCCTGGATGTGGTGCGGATGCTGGCGCTGGGCTCCAAGGGCGTGCTGCTGGGGCGCGCCTGGGCCTATGCGCTGGCCGGTGGCGGCGGGGCGGGGGTCGCCCATGTGCTGCAGCTTATCGAGGCGGAGATCCAGGTGGCCATGGCGCTGACCGGCGTGGCGCGAGTCGGGGACATCGGGCCGGATATCCTGGCCGGCTGATCGGCGATTTAGAACGCGCTCTCGTACTTGTCGTTGATGTTCACGTTGAGCACGCCGACGCCGGTCGCCGAGACGTAGAGGTCGAAGGTGAAGAAGACCGGGGCGCCTACCGTGTAGAGCACCCAGGTCTGGCGCTTTACGCCAGGGGCGAAGACCTTCTCGTTGGCGAAGGACCAGTGGGTGATCGAGCCGTAGAAGTTAATGTAGGTCGCGGCCGAATTCGTCAGCTTATCGGTGGCCGCCGGGTTCTTCTGCATCAACGGCGTCTGGATGAAGAGCTTGGCGGTGGCGTCAGCTGGGTAGCCGCTTTTGAGCGTCTGGAAATAGCCCTCGATAAGCTGGGCCTCGGGCCCAGGCCGTGTAGCCGCGACCGCCGGCTTCGCGGCCTGGGCGAAGGCGGACTGGGCGTACAGGCAGGACAGCGCCGCCGCCGCCGCCGCTATCGATTTCATGGACGCCAACCGCACCCCCGCCGTCATCCCGGGCAGGCGCGCTGCAGCCGGGATGACGAAACTATTGCGTCGGTCGAGCCAGGTCTACGCCTCTCCCTCAGGCCCGTCCGATGGAGGAGTATTCGAATCCCTTGGATCGGACGTCTGCGGGCAGGTAGATGTTTCTGAGGTCGACCAGGACGGGCTTGTTCATGAGGCCCTTGAGGCGGGCGAGATCGAGGGCCCGGAACTGGTCCCACTCGGTGATGATCACCAGGACGTCGGCGCCGTCGGCGACCTGGTAGGCGTCATCCTTGAAGTCGACGTCAGCGAGCATGCGCCGGGCCTCATGGCCCTCGGGATCGAAGGCCTGGACCTTGGCGCCGGCGGCCTGCAGGGCCGGGATGATGTCCAGCGACGGCGCATCGCGCATGTCGTCGGTGTTGGGCTTGAACGTGACGCCCAGCACGCCGACCGTCTTGCCGGCGACGTCGCCGCCGAGGGCTTGGACCACCTTCTCGGCCATGGCCTTCTTGCGGTGGTCGTTGATCTCGACGGTGGCCTCGATCAGGCGGGTGGGCGCGCCGGCGTCGCGGGCGGTCCGCACGAGGGCCAGCGTATCCTTGGGGAAGCACGAGCCGCCGTAGCCGGGGCCGGCGTTCAGGAACTTGCCGCCGATGCGGCCATCCAGGCCGATGCCGCGGGCGACCTGCTGGACGTCGGCGTCGACGGCTTCGCAGAGGTCGGCCATCTCGTTGATAAAGGTGATCTTCATGGCGAGATAGGCGTTGGCCGCATACTTGATCAGCTCGGATGTGCGCCGCGCGGTGAAGACGATCGGCGTCTCGTTCAGATAGAGCGGGCGATAGAGCTCGCGCATCACGCCTTGCGCGCGCTCATCGGTGGTGCCGACGACCACGCGGTCGGGACGCTTGAAGTCCTCGATGGCGGCGCCTTCGCGCAGGAACTCGGGGTTGGAGATCACCGCCACGTCGGCGTCGGGCCGCACGCGCTTGAAGATCGCCTCGATCTCGTCGCCGGTGCCCACGGGCACGGTGGACTTGGTGACCACCACGGTGAAGCCGTCGACGTAGCCCGCCACTTCCTCGGCGGCGGCGTAGACGTAGGACAGGTCCGCATGGCCGTCGCCGCGACGCGAGGGCGTGCCGACGGCGATGAACACCGCATCGGCCTCACGCACGGCTTGCTCAGCCTCGGTGGTGAAGAACAGCCGGCCTTCCTTGACGTTGGTCGCCACCAAAAGGTCCAGGCCCGGCTCATAGATCGGGATGCCGCCCTCCTTCAGGCGCGCGATCTTGCTCTCGTCCTTGTCGATGCAGGTCACCACGTGACCAAAATCAGCGAAGCAAGCCCCGCTCACCAGACCAACGTAGCCCGTGCCAATCATCGCAACGCGCATAGATATTCCCCCGACTTAGCGTCAAACACACAAAAGGGCGCGAAAGGCGCCGATGAGCAGCCGGCAGGCTGCATGAAAGGAGGCCGAGGCGTGTGTGCGCCCCGGCCCTGTTTATTAGACGTCGTCGCGACGGCGAGCTTCGACAGTAACCGATTTCACCAGCAGTTCGTCGTCGGTGAAGCCGTCGAGCGACCGGCGCAGGCCATGGGTCAGCCGTTCGGCGATGGCCTTCTTCTCGCGGACGGGCGTCCACGTCTTGATGTCGAAGTAGCGGTCGATGATCTTTCGCAGCTGCGAAAGCTTCACGCGGTTGAAGTCAGTCGCGAACTTATGGTCGGCCGGCGGATCGAACAGGGTGTGGCCCCAGTCCATGTTCTGCACGTGCTCGGCGTTCTGCGGATCGAAGTCGGCCGGCCCCTTGGGCTTGCCTTGGTGGCCGGACCAGCTGTGGAAATTGTGGTGGACGAAGGTGAGCTCGCCGCCGGACCGCAGGGCGCGATGCAGCTGGGAGAACAGCTTTTCCGGATCCGGGTGGCTGGCTGTCATGGAGCCTTGCACCAGGATCAGGTCGAAGCTGTCGCGCGAGGTGGTTTCTTCAGCCCGCATGTAGGTGACGCCTGGCACCAGGCGCACGACATCGGCCATCGAGAACGGCGTTGAGACGCTGGTCTTCAGGCGGCGGTTACGCAGGCGCTTGCGCATCGGTTCGATGTTGCGGTCGATGCCCGTGTAACTGTTGGCGCCAAGCGCGCGAAACACGGGGCCGTGCAGCGACGAGCCACAGCCGAGATCAAGGATATCGCGTCCGTAGGCGGTCTTTCGCAGTTCCATCGGCCAGGCGAGGTAGCCGAGGTCGACCGCCGTATCGAATACGCGCGCGACGGAAACATGGTTGCGCGGCTGGACGGGGCCGTTGTTGAACACATGTGTGAAGAACAGGTCTGAGCCTGTCGCTGGCTGGCGCAGCTTCAGCGCCATCTCGGCGGATGCGGCCAGTGCGTCCGCATCCGGCAGCGGCAGCGCCGCGCCCGCAGTCTTGTCGCCCTCTAGAACATCGCCGCCGTCTTGCGATCCCGAGTCCATCGTCTTCTGCCGCCCCGCCATTACGCAATCATCCTCGAAATAATAGACTTGTAAGAAAGAAGCATCTCATTGTAGCCCGTCAGCTTCCAGAACGCCTTGTGAGCATTCGCTGACATCTCTTTGAGAAGATCTGGCTTCTTCACGAGATCTGTGAAGTATGATTTCCACGAATTCATGTCGTTGTAGTCGTAGAGGAAGCCTGACTCGCCGGGCCGCACTTGCTCCACAACGCCCGCTACGGGTGTCGACAGCACCGGCAGGCCGAAATACAGGCCTTCCACAACACTTCGAGGGTAGGCTTCCGAGTTCGAATTCATCAAGAACAGATCGGAGGCGATGTAGTAGGGCGCGACCTCGTCGGTTGCGTTCACCACCATCACCCGGTCACGGATCGCCGCGGGCAGGGCGTCATAGCCCTCCATGAAGCCCGCCAGATGCGAGTTCTGCACGGCGCCCAGGAAGATGATCCGCGCCTTGTTGCGCACTGCTGGCGGCAGGGAGGCGAAGGCCTCCAGGATTTCGCCCTGGCCTTTGCGGAGGTTGATCGTGCCGACGCAGATCGCCACCACGTCATCAGCGGGGATGCCGAACCGCTCGCGCGCCTCGGCCTTCGTCAGGGTGGAGGACTCCACGAACCGTTGCGGCGAAATACCGTTGGGGATCACCGAAACCTTGCCCTTGAAGGGCTGGTCATCCCACGTCTTGCGGCTGGCGTGCGCGACGAAGACGATCTCGGGCGCTTCCGTCAGGCCGGTCACAGCGGCCAGGCGCGCATCGCCGCGGAAATAGGAGAACCGCTCCTCATAGACATAGGATTCGCGGGCGATGCAGGCGGCGGGAATTCCGAGGTTCGTCGCGAACTTCACCAGCGGGGCCGACTTCACCGTATTGGCGACGACCGCTTCGATCTTGTTGGTCTTCAGGAAGTCCGTGAAGCTTTTCTCGATCGCCACGTACTTAGTGTTCAGCACCTTCACCACGTGATTGGCGTTTGTATCGAACACCTCCACGGCGATGCCGGCGGCTTGATACTGTTCGAGCAGCGGACCGCCGCAGGCCGAGTAGACAAAAGGTTCGATGTCGTGCTCGCGCAGCCCCGAGAGGAGTTCGAACAGGCTCCAGGGCGCGCCTTCGCCCAGGGTCATGTTGTGGCTGACAAAGGCGATGCGGCGCTTCCCTCCGGCGAAGGCCGCCTTGCTGAAGGTCTGGTCCTTGAAGGTCGTCGCATAGACGTCGGCGATCGCCTCCTCGCCGAACTGGCTGGCGAGATAGGCCTGCACGGCTTCGACGTATTGCTCGCGACCGCCAGGCGCCTGCAGGACAGCCATGGCCTGGTCCACCGAAGCGTCATCGCTGACGAGGGCGAACTGCTGGCCGGTCGCGTCGATGATCTCCCGCGTCGCTGGCGAGCCGACCACCAGGGTCGGGAGGCCGTGCATCATGGCCGCCACATAGCGGTTGGGGCTCTTGGCCTGTTCTTCCTGGTCATAGGCCACCACGCACAGGCTGGCGGCTTCGAAGCCCGCCTTCATGGCCTCCATCGACCAGTCCTGGCAGAACGGGTGGAAGTCGGGGAACTTCTTGAAGAAGCTCCGTCGCGAGACGATCAGCGGCGTATAGCCATGCTGGTCGCGCAGCCGCTCGATAATGGGCTGGGCGTTTTCCCAGTTGCCGCGGTCGGGGTTGCCATACCACAGCACGACTTTCGGTTCGGCGGGGCGCAGCGGCAGTGGCGTCGTCGCGCCATAGTCGGCTGGCTCCGGCACGTATTTCACCGGCTTGTTTTGCACACGGCTGGCGATCTCGGCCTTCATTTCGCGGCTGGGCACGATGATCAGGTCGGCGCGCTCGCACAACTGCTCGAAGCGCTGCTGCGAGTGAATGTTGGGCTCCAGGTGCTTAAAGACGCGCGGGTTCTCGTAGTACTTGTCGCACACATCGTAGATCAGGAACTGCTTCGGATTGGCGTTCAGCTTCTCCAGCAGGTCGTCGGGGCACATCTGGACCACGACCACGATGTCGGCGTCCTCCGCGTAGCCGCTGACGACGTCGAACTCTTTGTTGTCCTTGAGGAATTGCGCCGGGTAGTGGGCGCGCAGGCGCGAGGAGCCGAATTTCTCCGCCGGCTCCCAGAACGGCACGAAGGAAACCTTCTTCTTCTTGGGCGCGGGCTTCGGCTTGGCCTTGACCACGTCGTCGATGACCTTGCCGTAGGCTGCGGCGACGACATCCAGGCTGTGGTGCTGCTCGGCGAACTGACGGCCCATGTTGCCGATCCGCCGGCGCATGCGCTCGTCACGCTGCAGCATGGCGATGGCTTCGGCGAACTCCAGTTCGTCGCGCTCGCGGATCAGGACATTGCGACCGTCGGTCAGCAGTTCGCCATGATAGCCGGAGTGGACTGTCGTGATCACCGGCACGCCGGAGGCCAGCGCCTCCATCAGGACGTTCGACGTGCCTTCACGGCCCGGGCCCACCGGGTGAATCAGGGCGTCGATCTTGTGATAAAAGTCCTGCTGCATCCGGTCGTGCGGGATCTGCTTACCGGCGCCCTTGGAGGTCATGAGCAGGCGCGCGCCTACGCGGGCCGCAGCAGCCTCGGCGATGGCGAAGCCTTTGACCTCGGCCTCGGCGCTGGACTTCATGCTGGCGGCGAAGCCGACGGTGAAAATGCCGTCCTTCGGCTCGCTCGACGGCTTCCACGCCTCCAGATCGACGGCGTTGGGGATCAGGTGAACGTTGGGGTGGGCTCGGGCCGCCCGCAGGTAAAGCTCTCCGTTCAGCGCGATGATGGCGTCGAACTTGGCGAACGCTTCGCGCATCTTTTCGATGTCATCGCCGAACATGGTGTCGAGCGGCCTCGGGCCGCCAATCCGCAGCACCGACTTCTTGGCGTCGACCTTGTAGCGATCGGCCACCTTCGCGTCGAAGTAGACGGCCACGTCGCTGGCCCCGGTGTCGGCGATCTTGTGGTCGTAGCCCGCAAGCCGGCTGGAGAGCCGTTTGGCGTTGTTGCCATAGGCCCATTGGATGTTGTCGGCGGGACCGATCACCCAGTTGATAAGCTTCTTGAGCGCCTTCGCCTTGGCCGGGGCGGCGACCGGCGCAGCGAGGGCTGCGCTGGGCGCGGCGAGGGCCTCGGGGGAGGCGTAGACAACCTGGGGGCGAGCCGCGTTGGTCTTCGAGACCTCAAGGAACTGTTCCAGGATGTCGGCGAGCCGCGACATCATCCGGTTCTGCTGGTTCAGTTCGATAGACACGCGATCGACGGCGCTGAGCACGTCGGCGAGCCCCGCCTGGCGCATGATCAGCTCCGCCGCAGGTGTATTGGCGGGGGCGTCGTTTGGCGTTGACAGAGGGGTGTCGGTCTCGTCCGCGGTCGCAGGCCGGGTAATGAGATCAAAGGGGCGATTTCGCTTCAGCATTTCGCTCACCATTGCCGTGGTTCAAGGCAGCTAAAGCACGCGTTCAAGCCCACTACAAGCGCACGCCCCACGCATCGCGGGTTCATTTCGCACTTGCACAAAAGTGAAGTTTTAGAGGCCACTAGCTTTCCTCATGGCGCAGCTAGCGCCAGACCGAACTTTCACCCGCATATGAAGCGGATCGCGGCTCTCTTAGGAGGAAAACTTTGCGCTTACGTGAACAACCGGCAGGCTGACCGGTATTTGCACAGACCGGAGGTCGCGGCGCCGAGGGTGAAAAGTTTATTGTGCGGCGCAACGTCGCGCCGCCCCGCCTCAACGTCGAAAGAGACCGAAGAGGGCCTCGAATGGCCAGCGGATCAAGGCCCAGATCAGCAGCAGGATCGAGAGCACCAGGCGACGCAACTCGTCGTTGCCCAGAACCATCGAAATCAGGACGATCGCGGTGCCCAGAATGGCGGGCACGATGAACATCAGCATCTGCATGGCGGCTACCGTTCCGCTTTCTGAATAATCCGCGGCATCAGTTCTGCGCCGCGCCTGTGGGGTCAAGCCCGCGTCTTGACGATCGGTTCGATCAACCGGCGCATCGCCGACATCCACCCGGCCTTGTCAGCGGGATCATCTGCGACTGGTGCGCGCTCAGCCGGCCAGCGGCGTTCTATCCAAGCTGCGCATTCTTCCGCGAAGGCCTGGGGATCGATGTCGAAGTTTCCGGAAAAGTTGCGCCCGTTCATCAGTTCCGACTTCTCGTCGGTGTCGGTGACGAGGCTCTGCGGGAAATAGTCCGAACCGATGGCGGCTTCGCGGACGTTGGGCAGATCGTAGAGCAGGAAGTCGTTCTTCGTGCTGGCGTGGTTGCTGGTGAACACGAGCCCCCTCGCGTTGACGATCCATTTGAACTTCGCCAGGCCCGCGCCCCAATGGGTGATGAAGCCGTCAGTCCAGCGGCAGGCCGCGATGCTGGCCGACACCGGCCGCCCAAGGGTGTCGAAACAGGCGATCTGATCGGCCAGCGGCCAGATCGCCTCGCGGAACTGGTCGACGATGCCGCGTTCCACTTGCAGGGAATGAGCTTCCGCCGACTCTGTGCCGGTCTTCAGGCCTTCTGTTGCGCTAAGGATCGGCCGCGCGGTGCCGCCCACGTTGTGGCCATCGAACACGAAGACCGCCTTGCGCCCGGCCTTCGCCAGCAGCTGCGCCAGCGCGACGTAGCCTTCGCCCTGTCGCAGCCAGCAGCGGTTTTCCACCCGCAGGCCGATCATCAGCCTTAGCGGTTCGCCCGGCGCGCCGCCGGTCAGGCTCTTGGCCAGATCGTCGAGCGCCTGCACCATCGGCGCTTCGCTTGTCATCGACATGCCGACGATGCGATCGGCCAGGCTGGCTGGAATGAACTTCCCGGCCGGTCGAAACGAGGCTTCCTGATCTCGAAAGGCGCTGAGCAACCAGTCGGCCGCCGTCGCCCCGCGAACGACGCGTCCCTGCCAGTCGGGATACAGGACTTCCAGGTCCCCGTAGTGTTCGGCCTGGGTGCCGGCGACGTAGATGTGCGCGATCAGCGCTGGATCGCAGGCCTTGCGGACATTCTCGATCGAGGACAACTCGTTCCAAAGGTAATGGCCGATGTGGTACTCATAGGACTGCAGCGCCAGCGCCTTGATCGGCTGGCTCAGGTAGCGCGCCAGGTCGTCACGGAAAACCAGCACCCCCAAGAGCTCTCGCGCGCAGAGCGCCGCCAGCTTGGATTCGCGACCGCCCCACTCATTGGCGTCGCCGACAGCCACGCCGTCACGGGGGAAGTAGGCCGCGGACATTCGCCGATAGCGACCCTTGGCCAGGCGCAGGAACGGTTCGCCGTCCAACACCGAAGGAATAAGGGTGGAGAACATCTGGAAGCTGAAGATGTGCATCCCCGGCTCTTCCAGGGACTTGCGCCCAGACGCCTCGAACTGAGCGCGCACATATTCGGCGCTCATATAGCGCGGACCCAGCAGCGACTTGTGCAGAACGCCAGCCAGTTCCGCCGAACGTGGCTCGGTGTCAGGCGGCATGGGTTGGCCGTAGGGCGCGACCACGATGCGAAGCGCCTCGGCGATGATCGGCAGGCAGGTGCGATCCTCGATCATGGCGTCGAACATCAGGCAGCGAATCTCGAACGCTTCCTGGCTGAAAGGGCCCGCGTTCGCGCCGTCGTCGTCCAGCAAGTTGGAAAGGCTGGCCACCCAGGCCTTGCCGTCTTCCGGGCTCCAGGCGGGGGTCTTGGAGCGCACGCCCTCGGTCGTGAGGTGCCACAGCAGGGTGCGCTTGCGCGCCTTATCGTGAAGGACGATGGCGTAACCCAACTCGTGACGGAGGGCCGCGTAGACCGCCCAGGCCGCGCCCAGGACCGGCCCCACATAGGTCTGGGTGGCGACGACCGAACCGTCGCGCAGAGAGCGCATCTCCAGGACGTCGTCCGAAAGCGAGGCCGCGAACACTTCGAAAGTCACGCTTCAGTCTCCCTTGCCGCCCGCGGGCGTCTTCCTAGTATCCCATCGCCGTTGAGCGGATCGTCCCGAAATCGCTGATGTCACGTTCCAGCAGGCCCAGGACCCGTTCCGACGCGGTGAAGATCGTATCGATCTTGCCGGACATCACCGAGATGATCCGGCCTTCCTTCGACACCGAGCAGGACCGGTCGTCAGAGGCGCCCTGAGGTTTGGTCTTGATGGACCGCTGTATGTCGGCGAACTCGAAGATATCCTCGAAGTCGGGAATATATTCGGCGATCTGGGCTTCCATCTGCGCCTGCTTGCCGAAGACGAGGTTCTTGTCGACGCCGTTGCGGACGGCCACCGCTTCCGCGGCGGTGTTGAACTTGCCCAACGGGGTATAGGGCACGCTCGACAGGGTGAAGATCTCACGATCTTCCGTCGGGTACACAGAGCAGAGCGGGCCATCCACCAGGGTGAAGGCGGGGAAGGCCTGGCCCGGCGTCTTGAGGCGATAATAGAGCAGCAGCGTCGGTTCATAGATGCACGGCTGGCTGGGCTTGATCAGATGGCCCCAGGTGCAGTCGATGGCGTAGTCGAATTGTTCGCCATCTAGATAGACGCCCGTGGCGTCTTGCCGGACATCGCCGATCTCCACCCCAAAGCGGATGCGCTCGCCCAGGCGGGCGCGGAAATAGGCGCGCGCGCGTTCATTCACCAGCACCCGTTCATCGGTCAAAACCATACCGTCGACGTTGGTCACCGGGATGCTGGCGCTGTGGGTCTCCATCAGGTCGACACCGGTCGACGTCATGATGATCCGGTATGTGGCGTAGTCGATCAGCGACTTGCCCGAGGCCACCGCATAGAGGTTTTCCTCCACCGGCCGGCTGAAGTCCGGATAACGGTCGGTGAACCGCAGGAAGCCGTCGCGTGACTGAATGCGCGTGCGATGGTGGCGGGCGTAGTGGAAGCCCAGGTGAAGGCGGAACTGATTGTTGCCGGAGGCTTCGCTCAGCACGTCGTCGTTGCGCTCGAAGATCGAGACGTCGAAGCCAAGCGCCACCAGGGTGGCGCCCAGATGGCAACCATACCAGCCCGCCCCGATCACTGCGATCTTGTGAGTCATGCTGGCGCCCCCACCCTGAAAAAAAGATAAGCCCGTGTAACGACTTCATAGGCTGAACGACAGCCTCGCAACCGCGGCAATTTCACAGAAGCACGACATTTTTTCAGGTCGCCCCTTCAAAAGGCGCGTGCGGCCCATCTGACGCAGGCGCGCTGAAAGCCCGATCAAAGCCGGGTCGCCACGGCGTTGCGGCGTTGCCCGGCGCCGCCTTCTGTGCTTCCTCCGCGCCAGGTGTTGGAGGGGATTTGGACTATGGACGCGCTCATCGGCCATACCGGTTTCGTCGGCTCGAACCTGGCGGCCCAGCGAACCTTCGAAGCCAATTTCAACTCCAAGACGATCGACCAGATTCAGGGACGCGAGTTCGACACCGTCGTCTGCGCCGGGGTCCAGGCCCAGAAATGGTGGGCGAACCAGAACCCCGAGGCGGACTGGGACGGCATCCAGGCCCTGATCGACCGGCTTTCGACCGTGACGGCCAAGCGCTTCGTCCTGATCTCGACGGTCGATGTCTTCCTGCCGCCCGTCGGCTTCACCGAACGCCAGACGGACATCGATGATCCAGGCCTGCACGCCTACGGCAAGAACCGCCTGCGACTCGAGGAATGGGTGGCCGACCACTTCGAGATGGCCAACATCGTGCGCCTGCCGGCGCTGTTCGGCCCCGGCCTGAAGAAGAACATCATCTTTGACCTGATGACCGACAACCAGGTCGAGAAGATCGTCCCGAACTCCAGCTTCCAGTGGTACGCGTTGAGTCGGCTCGGCGCCGACCTCGCCACCGTCGAGGCTCAGGGGATCGACCTGGTTCAACTGGTCCCCGAACCCCTGCCGACGCAGGAAATCCTCACGACCTTCTTCCCGGACGCCAAGGTCGCGGCCCCCGTCGAGCCGCCGCCGTCCTATGACCTGAAGACCGAGCACGCCGCGGCGTTCGGTGGCGCGAACGGCTACATCGCGTCGCGCGACAGCGTACTGGCTGAACTCGGCGACTATCTGAAGGGCGCCCGCTGATGAAACTGGGTGTCTCCAACCTCGCCTGGACCGCCGCCGAGGAAGACGCAGCGCTCGCCACCCTGGCGCGTTTCAACGTGAGCGGCCTGGAGGTCGCGCCGACCCGGATCGCGCCCTGGGCCGAGCTGAACGACGAAACCCTGGGCGCCTTCCGTGCACGGATGGCCGACCACGGCCTGACCATCAGTTCCATGCAGGCCATCACCTTCGGCTTGAATGACCTGGCCCTGTTCGGCGACGAGGCTTCCGTCGATCGTCTTGTTGAGCACATGGGCGTGGTCGCTGGCATCGGCGCCGCCCTGGGCGCCAAGGTCGCGGTCTTCGGCGCGCCGAAGATCCGCGACCGCGGCGACCTCGATGACGCGACGGCCGATGATTTGGCTGTGGAGCGGTTCCACCGGATCGCCGACGCCATGGCCGGCTCCGGTGTGGCGCTGGGCCTTGAGCCGGTGCCTCCCGCCTATGGCAACAATTTCAAGACCGATCCCGCCGCGGTCCACGCCTTCGTCAAGCGGGTGAACCGACCCGAGATCGTGCTGCACCTCGATACCGGCTGCGCCAAGCTCGGCGACGCCGACATCGGCGCGGCGGTGCGCGAGGGCGCCGGCGACATTCGCCACTTCCACATCGCAGAGCCGCATCTGGCGGGTTTCGAAGATCCGAAGTCCGACCACGCCGCCGCGGCCGCCGCCCTGCAGGATGTCGGGTACGAGCGCTGGACTGTCATCGAGATGCTGCCGGGCGAGGCGCCGCTGCAGCGCCTGGAAACGGCGCTCACAAAGGTGCGCGAAATCTATCCGTCGACGTGAAAGCTCCGCGCTTGCGGAGTGGATTAAACGAGGATAGGAGAACGCCTCCCTGAACGGGGCCTCCAATTGGGCCGCGCTTTCAGCCGGATGGGTGCATAGCTCAGTTGGTAGAGCAGCTGACTCTTAATCAGCGGGTCGTAGGTTCGAATCCTACTGCACCCACCATTATTTCAAAGACTTAGTGGTGGACGAGACGCCAGCCTAATTCGCCGGCGGGTCAGACTTTCAGCTGTCCGCAGCGCTCGCCCTGTCTCCGTCCGGGTTGTCGTGGAACAGATTCACGCCCATTCCCAAGGCGGCCAGCGACGGCGGGTCGTAGGTCTCCCAGCGGCTCAGCCGCCTTTGCGGATCCGATCCCACGCCACGAACTCATGGGCGATGCAGCGTTCGATCAGCTTGCGCCACACGGGCTCGGCGATGTCTTCGGAGAGACCCGCGGCGCGGGCGGCGGTCTTCACGCGGTCGACGACCTGCTCGATACGGGCGGCGTCATAGACGGCGTCGCGGTCCTGCTTGATGCGCGCGGCGGCCTCCATGTAGCCCTGGCGCTCGACCAGCAGGGTCACAAGGGCCCGGTCAATGGCGTCCACGCCTTGGCGGACGTCGATCATGGTCTGGCAATCGGCCGGCGCGGGACGCTCGTCGATGGTCACGGTGGTCACGTGGAAACTCTCAGGTCTGGTGGCAGGAGCTTAGATGCCGGCGCCGTTGTCGATGGCGGCGAGCGCGGCTTCGTGCGCTGCGGCCTCGGCCTCGATCCAGCCGATGAAGGCCTTCACCTGAGGCAGTCGCGCCTTGGCGCGAGAATGGACGAGGTAGTAGGCGAAGTCCACCGCGGTGGCGATCTGCAGCGGGGCCACGAGCCGTCCCGCGTCCAGGTCCGCCTGAGCCAGCGTTCGCTTGGCGAGCGCCACGCCGCGGCCGTTCACAGCGGCTTCGATCACAAGGCTGGACTGGTTGAAGCGCGGCCCACGCATGCCGTCGATCTCACGCATCCCCCGCGCAGCCAGCCACATCGCCCAGTCGGGGCAGGAATCGTCGGTTTCCGGCGATCCGTCGTGCAGCAGCACATGGTTGGCCAGATCCTGCGGTGTCTCCAGCGGTTGGCCGGCGAGCAACTGCGGACTGATCACGGGGATCACCATCTCGCCCAGCAGGCGTTGGACTTCGAGGCCCGGATAACGACCTGCGCCATAGCGGATGGCCAGGTCCACCTCGCCGGAGTCCAGGTCCAGGAGCTCGATCCCGGCTGACAGCCAGACTTCAACGTGGGGATTGGCCTGTTCGAAGGCGCCAAGACGAGGCACCAGCCACTTGGCGGCGAAAGACGGGGCGGCGGTTAGCGTAAGGCGCCTGCCGTCGACCGCGGCGGTCAGCAGGGCCGCGGCCTCGGCCAGCCGGTCGAAAGCCTCGCGCAAGGCGGGCAGGGCGGTTTGCGCGGCGTCGGTCAGCAGCAGGCCCTTGGGCGTGCGCTTGAAGAGGGCGGCGCCGACGTAGTCCTCGAGGTTGAGGATCTGCTGGCTCACCGCGCCAGGCGTGACCGACAACTCGTCGGCGGCGCGGCTGAAATTCAAGTGTCGGGCGGCTGTTTCGAACGCGCGCAGCGCGTTCAGCGGCGGAAGCCTTCGTCGTTGGCTTCCAGAAGCGGTCGGACGGTCCATCTTGTAGAAGAAATCCTGAAAGCCCGGGCAGAAGTCCTTGGCTTGCGAATTGGCGTCTAAAGCACCTATTTGCAAGCCTTCTCAGTGTCGCCGCCGGTTTGCGACTCCCGCGGCCAACTGCAGCGTCATTATAGAGAAGCTTGAATTTGATGTCCCCACGTTCCCACCCCTCGAAGCGCGCCGACCAGCTGGTCGTGCTGGGTCAGGCGACCCCGCGCGCGCCGGGTGAGGTGTGGCTGGTTGGAGCGGGTCCGGGTGATCCCGACCTCCTGACTGTGAAGGCTGTGAAGGCCCTCGCCCTGGCTGACGTCGTCGTCCACGACGGCCTGGTGTCCGAAGACATCCTCGCCCTGGCGCCGGCCGGCGCGCGCAAGCTCTCGGTCGCCAAGCGCAAGTCGCGCCACGCCTACGCTCAGGACGAGATCAACCGCATGCTGGTCGCTTTCGCGCGCGACGGCTTGACGGTCGTGCGGCTGAAGGGTGGAGACCCCTTCATCTTCGGCCGTGGCGGCGAAGAACTCGAGGCTTGCCGCGCCGCGGCGATTGTCTGCCACGTCGTTCCGGGCGTCACCGCGGCCCTGGCTGCGGCGGCCTCGGCCGGGGCGCCCTTGACGCATCGTGGGTCGGCCCAGGCTGTCACCTTCGTCACAGGTCACGCCGCCGCAGGCCTCGGGCCCGACGGCCAGGCGCGCTGGGGCGAACCGGCGCTCGACTGGGAGAGCCTCGCCAAGACCAACCAGACGCTGGTTGTCTACATGGGCCTGAGCGCCGCGCCGGCTGTGGCCGCGCGCCTGATCGCGGCGGGCCGAGAAGCTGCGACCCCGGCTCTGGTCGTCGAAAACGCCTCGCGGCGCGACGAGCGGCGCATCGCCACCACGCTCGGCCGCTTGGCCGCCGACATCGCTGGCCTGTCCGGCCCGGCCCTGCTGATGATCGGCGAAGCCATGGCGCTCGCCGATGTCGGTGCGACCGTCGACGCCCAACCTGTTTTTGCTCTGGAGGCCCGCGCATGAAGGCGCTGACCGCAAATCGCCTGATCGACGGCGAAGTCGTGTTCTGGAAATCAGGCGCCTGGGTCGAGCAGTTCGGCGACGCCCAGCTGTTCGACGACGACGCCGAGGCTGAGACCGCCGAGGCTCATGGTAAGGCCCAGCCCACCATGGTGGTCGACGCATACCTGATCGACTTGACCGATTCAGAGGGCCTCTGGGCGCCGGTCAGCTACCGTGAACGCATCCGCGCGCTGGGCCCGACCAATCATACTGACCATGGCAAGCAGACCCTTGGCGGCGCGGCCGTCGAGGCTCTGCAGCACGCCCACGGCGCCGCCCGCTCTTCGGGCCGCGTCAACCTGATCAAGCGGAAGTAAGCGGCTGATGTACCAGTATGACGCTATCGATAAGGCCATCCTCGCCGACCGATCCGCGGAGTTCCGCGAGCAGGTGGCCCGCCGCCTCGCCGGCGAGATCAGCGAAGACCAGTTCAAGTCGCTGCGGCTGATGAACGGCCTCTACCTGCAACTGCATGCCTATATGCTGCGGGTGGCCATCCCCTATGGGTCGCTGAACTCGGCTCAACTGCGCAAGCTCGCCTGGATCGGCCAGACCTACGACAAGGGCTACGGCCACTTCACCACGCGCACGAACCTGCAGTTCCACTGGATCAAGCTGGCCGATGCGCCGGACATCCTGGACCACCTGGCCAGCGTCGACATGCACGCCATCCAGACCAGCGGCAATTGCATCCGCAACACCACCGCTGACCCCTTCGCCGGCGCGACGGCCGAGGAAGTCGACGACCCGCGCGTCTGGGCCGAGGCGATCCGCCAGTGGTCGACCCTGCATCCGGAATATTCGTTCCTCCCGCGCAAGTTCAAGATCGCCATCACCGGCGCCGACAAGGACCGTGCGGCGGTGAAAGTTCACGACATCGGCCTGCTGCTGAAGCGGGCGGACGATGGCGGTCTCGGCTTTGAGGTCCTGGTTGGCGGCGGCCTTGGCCGCACGCCCTTCGTCGGCGTCTCGATCAACAGGTTTCTGCCGGCCAGCCGGCTGTTCTCGTATCTCGACGCGATCCTGCGCGTCTACAATCGCCACGGCCGGCGCGATAACATCTACAAGGCCCGCATCAAGATCCTGGTGTCAGCCCTGGGCGCCGAGGAGTTCTCGCGCCAGGTCGACGAAGAGTGGGCCAAGGTGGGCGAGACCGCCGACCTGCCGGACACCGAACTCGCCCGCATCCGCGGCGCCTTCGCCGGCGCGCCCTTCGAGACCCTGCCAGCTCGTTCCGAAGTCTTCGAAGCCGCCAAGGCGTCGGATCCGGCCTTCGCCCGCTTCGTCCGCAACAACGTCAAGGCGCACAAGAAGCCTGGCTATGCGATCGTCGAAGTTTCGCTGAAAGGCATCGGTGAAACGCCGGGCGATGCGACGTCGGCGCAGATGGAGATCATCGCCGATCTGGCTGAGAGCTACGGGCGCGACGATATCCGCGTGACCCACGAGCAGAACCTTGTCCTGCCGCATGTGAAGCTTGACGACCTGCCGGCGGTGCACGCCGGCCTGGCGGCCGCCGGCGTCGCCACGCCTAACATCGGCCTGGTCACCGACATCATCGCCTGCCCGGGGCTGGACTACTGCGCCCTGGCCAATGCGCGGGCGATCCCGATCGCCCAGCACATCGCCGAGAAGTTTTCCGACCAGGACCGCGCGGAAAACGTCGGCGAGTTGAAGATCAAGATCAGCGGCTGCATCAACGCCTGCGGCCACCACCACGTCGGCCACATCGGCATCCTGGGCGTCGATAAGAAGGGCGAGGAGTTCTACCAGCTCACCCTGGGCGGCTCGGGCGCCGAGGACGCGGCGGTGGGCCAGATCCTCGGCCCGGCCATCCCTTATGAGCGGGTCGCCGACGCGGTCGACACCCTGGTCGAGGTCTATCTGCGCGAACGGCGGGGCGAAGAGCGATTCCTCGACACCTTCCGGCGCGCCGGCGTCGCACCGTTCAAGGAGGCTGTCTATGCCGACGCGAATTAAGCTCACGGACGGCGTCTTCACCCTTGAGGACGACCCGTTCACGGCCGTGCTTGACGATGAGCCTGTGCCCCAGGGCGATGTGATCATTTCGCTCGCGCGCTTCCAGGCTGAGGGCGAGCGCTTGCTGGCGGAGGGCCGTTCCATCGGCGTTCGCATTGAGAGCAACGAGGCTGTTGAGACCCTTGCCTACGACCTGCCGCGCATCGCGGTGGTGGCGTTGGTCTTCCCGAAGTATCGCGACGGCCGCAACTACACTTCGGCGCACCTGCTGCGTGAACGGCTGGGCTTCAAGGGCGAGATCCGCGCGGTGGGCGAAGTGTTGCGCGAACAGGCGGGCTTCATGGCCCGCTGCGGCGTCGACGCTTTCGTGGTCGCCGACGGTTCGACAGCGGAAGAGTGGGCGAGGGCGGTCGCGCGCCACCGCCACGTCTATCAGCGCGCCGCTGACAGCCGCGCGCCGGCTTTTGCAGAACGGGGGTCGTGAGCATGGCCTACGACAACGCCCATCAGGCGACGGCAGATTCTGAGGCGAACGTCGCGGCCTCCTCTGAACTCGATCCCATGGCCGTTCTGGCCGCCCGGCTGAACGCCGAGCTCCGGCACGCTGAGCCGGGCGTGATCATCGCTGCGGCGATCCGGACCTTCGGCCGCAAGTTGGCGCTCGTTTCGTCTTTTGGCGCAGAGTCGGCGGTGTTGCTGCACTTGGCGGCCCAGGTCGACGCGAATATCCCCGTGTTGTTCCTGGATACTGGCATGCACTTCGGCCAGACGCTGGACTATCGCAAGAACCTGGCCTCGGCGCTTGGCCTCACGAACGTGCGCGACCTGCGTCCGGCCTTCGAGGACCTGGCCATCAGGGATCCGAAGGCGACGCTATGGCAGACCGACGTCGATGGCTGCTGCCATATTCGTAAGGTCCTGCCGCTGGACCGCGCCGTGGCAGGCTTCGACGCCTGGATCACCGGCCGCAAGCGCTTCCAAGCCTCCACGCGTATGAGTCTGCCGGTGGTCGAGTACGCCGAGGGCAAGTTGAAATTCAATCCCCTGGCCAACTGGGGCCCGGAACAGCTGGCGGCCTATGTCGAGGCTAACGCCTTGCCGGCGCACCCGCTGGTCGCTCAAGGCTACCCGTCGATTGGCTGCTGGCCGTGCACCAAACCGGTGGAAGCGGGCGCCGACGCCCGATCAGGGCGCTGGCAGGGCCTGGAAAAAACCGAATGCGGCATCCATCTTGCCCACACGCCCGGTGAAGCCGCCAATG
The DNA here is from genome assembly GCF_001375595.1 of Phenylobacterium immobile (ATCC 35973). Classification (NCBI taxonomy): domain Bacteria; kingdom Pseudomonadati; phylum Pseudomonadota; class Alphaproteobacteria; order Caulobacterales; family Caulobacteraceae; genus Phenylobacterium; species Phenylobacterium immobile. The sequence continues at coordinate 1,310,465 of NZ_CVJQ01000001.1, forward strand.
TCGGCGGCGATATCTGACATCCTGACTTGAGAACCGGTCGCAGGTGGTTTCCTGCAACCGTTTTTGCCTCTAAAGCGAGCCCATGACCGAAGCTTCCATCGCGCCCGCCCCCTTGAAGGCCAGCGGGGCCTTCTACGTCGAGACCGTGACCTGGGTTCAGCATTGGACCGACAGCCTGTTCTCGTTCCGCACGACCCGCGACCCGGGCCTGCGCTTCTCGTCCGGCCAGTTCGTCATGGTCGGCCTGATGAAAGAGGACGGAAAGCCGCTGGTCCGCGCCTATTCGATCGCCAGCCCGGCTTGGCACGAGGAATTGGAGTTCTATTCGATCAAGGTGCCGGACGGCCCCCTAACCTCGCGCCTGCAGAAGATTCAGGTCGGTGACCAGGTGCTGATCGGTCGCAAGCCCACCGGCACCCTCGTGCTCGACGGCCTGAAGCCCGGTAAGCGGCTCTACATGCTGGGCACGGGCACGGGCCTGGCGCCCTGGCTGTCGCTGGCCCGCGACCCGGAAGTCTATGAGCGCTTCGACGAGGTCATAGTCACCCACACGGTGCGCGAGATCGCCGACCTCAACTATCGCGAGCTGCTTGGCCACGAGCTCAACAACGACGAGATCCTGGGCGAATTGATCGACGGCAAGCTGCGCTACTATCCCAGCGTCACCCGCGAGGAATTCGTCAACAAGGGGCGGATCACCGACCTGATCACTTCAGGAAAGCTGTTCGCCGACCTGGGCGTGCCGGAGCCGGACCCCGCGGTCGATCGTTTCATGATGTGCGGCGGCCCCTCGGTGCTCGCCGATCTGAAGCAGATCCTGCTGGATCGCGGCTACGAAGAAGGCTCGCTCGCCAGCCCTGGCGACTTCGTCCTCGAGAAGGCTTTCGTCGAGACCTGACGCGGCGGGCGGCGCGTGAGGCTACACGGGGTGGCGCAATCCTGGCTCTCTGTCGGCTGGGGCCGCCGACCTAGGCCGGCGGGCATCCCTTGAAGTCGCCGACCTTCACCGCGCTTAGCTTGGCCATGTTGATCGCGGTCATCGGCTGCATGGAGCGCGCGCCGGAGCCGGTGAACAGGTCGATCCGCTCGCCCTTGATCGCGCCGCCGATGTCGGAGGCGTACCAGTAGCCGTCGTGCTTGCCGCCATCGGGCATAGGCAGGCCGACCGTTTCCTTGATGAACAGAATGGAGCGGCGCGGGATCAGGTTGCGGTCCACGGCTACGGTCCGCATCGCCACGACTTTGCAGCCTAGCGAGTCCAGGGCGCCCACGCCCTTGGCGCCCGCATGATAGAGGGTGGCTCGCAGATTCCACCCAGGCACGCCTGGGATGGCGCCCGTGACGACCGACATGATCAGATCGCCTAACGGGTCTTCATTTGCAGCTTGCGCGGAGCTTGCCCCGAGGGCGAACACCGCAAAAGCGGCCAGGGCGGCGAGGCGGCGTCGCATTGACGGCGTCCTCCTTCGTCGTTGAACTGGTGATGGGGTTTGTATCCGGAGTCTGCGCGCGCGGCAACACGCAGCGCCCGTGGGGCGGGAACACCGGGGGGCAGGATGAAGGTTTATGGCGATTCAATCTCGGGCAACTGCCTGAAGGTGAAATGGACGGCGGAGCTTCTCGGCCGACCGTTCGAATGGATCGAAACCGATATCACTAAGGGGGAAAGCCGCACGTCGGCGTTCCTGGCGATCAATCCAGCGGGGCAGGTGCCCACGGTCGTCTTTGACGATGGCCGTACGCTGGCCCAGTCCAACGCCATCATGTTGCACCTGGCGGAGGGATCGGCCTTGATCCCCGCTGACGCCTACGACCGTGCCCGCATGCTTGAGTGGATGTTCTGGGAGCAGTACAGCCACGAGCCGTACGTCGCCGTCGCGCGCTTCAAGGTCGTCTATGAGGGCCTGCCTGTCGCCGATCTTGAGCCGCGCCTGATCGAGCGCAGCCATGCGGCTTTCGTACGCCTGGAAACCGGCCTCGCCGACCGCCCCTACCTGGTCGGCGACCATCTCAGTCTCGCCGATGTCGCACTCGTGGCCTACACTCGGGTCGCCCACGAAGCCGGCTTCGATCTGGCCCAGTATCCACGCGTGAAGACCTGGGTGACGCGCGTCGAGGAGGCCCTTGGCCTATGAGATCAAAGGTTCTGACGGCCGCGGCCGCCGCGCTGGCGCTTTCCACGGCGCCGGCCCAGGCCCTGGCGTGGGGTGCTGAAGGCCACCGGATGATCGGCGTCCTGGCCACCCAGGCGCTCCCGGCCGAGCTGCCGGCCTTTCTGCGTCGCGCCAGCGTCGATGTCGGTGAGCTGTCGCGTGAGCCAGACCGTTCGCGCGGCGCGGGCAAGCTGCACGATACCGACCGCGACGCCGCGCACTTCGTCGACATTGACGACAACGGGACGGCTTTGGGCGGACCAACGCTCGCGACCATGCCGCCTTTGCGCTCGGATTATGAGAAGGCCCTGCAGGCCGCAGGCGAAAACAGCTGGAGCGCCGGCTACCTCCCCTACGCCATTCTTGACCGCTACCAGCAACTGACCCAGGAGTTCGCTTACTGGCGGGTCCTTCGGGCCGCGGAAGGCCATCGCGCGTGGCGGGCCAATCGCGCCTGGTTCCGCGCCGATCGCATCCGCCGCGAAGCCTTGATCTTGCGCACGATGGGTGAGCTGTCGCACTTCGTCGGCGACGGCTCCCAGCCGTTGCATGTCACCTCGCACTACAATGGCTGGGGTGATGGCCCCAACCCTGAGGGCTTCACCAAGGCGCGGATCCACTCGAATTTCGAAGGCGAGTTCGTCGCGGCGAATGTCCGGGCCGCCGCCGTTCGTTCGGCAATGCCGCCGCCGACCGCGCCAACGGACCAAGCGATCGAGGGCCGGGTCGCGATCTACCTGCAGACGACCAACAGTTTCGTGGCGCCGCTCTATGCATTGGAGAAGGCTGGCGGTTTCGCGGCGGGAGACGCGCGCGGCGCCGAGTTTGTCACCGGCCGCATGGCCGTTGGCGCAGCCGCGCTGCGCGATCTCGTGACCCTGGCCTGGGCGCAAAGCCTGAACAACAAGGTTGGCTGGAAGCCGCCGGTTGCGGTCGGCGATGTGGTCTCTGGGAAGATCAATCCTTATCCGGTGCTCTACGGTACGGATTAATGGTGGGTCCCCAGTTTGGCGCGCCCGTTGATGGCCTGATCTACGCCGACCGACCGGCGGCCTTCGGTCTTGCGGTCAAGAACGGCCTGATCGCGCTCGTCGAGGTCAAGAAGCCGCGGCAGGCGGCCTGGGTCGATCTGCCGGGCGGCGCGATCGATGGCGATGAGACCGCGCAAACCGCTGTCGAGCGCGAATTTGGGGAGGAGACGGGCCTCCTGGTGGCGGCTGATGAGCCTTTCGCCTTCGCTGACCAGCGCTTCCGGAACACTGATGGAGCAGCCTTTAATAACCGCGGCGTATTCTTTCAGGTCGAGGTTCACGGCGAGGATGCGGGTCTTAAGATCGAGGTCGACCACACCCTGATCTGGTTGAGGCCGGAAGCGGCCTTGCGTCGCCTGCGCCACGAGGCTCACGCCTGGGCAGTGACCGCCTGGATGCGTCTCTAGGCGTCGGCCCTCAGCTTGCGCCACACGGTCATCCGCGACACGCCCAGGCGGCGCGCGATTTCCACCGGGCCGACGCCGGCGCGTTGAAGTTCGCGAATTTCGCTGGCCGGCGCACGGCGGCGCGCACTGAACGCCGGTTCCGCCGACGCCAGCACCTGCAGCACCGCCAGCATGGCGCGGCCCTCTGCGTCAGCGTTGCTCACGCCTTCTTTCAGCGCCTCGACCGTGGCGCCGCGGCTATCCAGTCGCCGCAGCACGTCAAGCATGGCGTGTGCGGAGCGGCCCAGGCTGGCCAGGCGCGCCACCACCAGCTGGTCGCCTTCGCCGATGAAATCCAGGATGGAATCCAGCGCCGCGGTCTCGTCCTGGCAGCCGTCCGGCTCCTCGGCGCGAACCACGTGACAGCCCGCCGCCTTCAGCGTCGCGGTGTCCTCAGCGGAGGCTGCATCGCGCAGCCTGACGTAACCAATACGCAGCATCCCCGTCGCCTTCGAGAAACTCGGCATCGGCACACCCGACTGCGAACGTTTGTCAAACGCAGGGCTCTGCGCCAAGGGGGCGACAGGTTAAATCTCCGCAATAATTTTCCAAAACCGCATGATCTGACGGTCTTGTGAAGCTCGGATCACGCGGCGCCGCGCGCGATGTTAGAAAAACTCTCCGCACGTCGCCTAAGGATGAATTCGCGATCGATGCTCGTTCCGACCTGGAATCCATACTCGCCAACCTTTTCAAATCCGGCGCGTGCGTAGAAGCGCTGCGCCCCGAAGTTTTCGGACCAGACACCGATCCAGACATCGCGCGAGCCGCCCCTCTGCAACCAGTCGATTGCTGTGTTGAACAATCGTCCGCCAACGCCGGCGCCTTGTGCGGCGGGGTGGAGATAGATCCTCTTGAGCTCTCCGCATTGGGCGGTGACCTCGTCATGGGGCAGGGCGCATGGTCCCGCCAGGGCGTAGCCTACGGCCGCGCCGCCCTGTTCAGCCAGCCATACCGCTTGCGCGGGATCTGCAAGGTCGGCGAGGGCGCGGGCCACGCCGTGGCTGCGCGCCAGAAACGCGGTCAAGTCTCGCGGTGCGTAGAGGTGGCCGAACGTCAGTTGAAAGGTTTCGGCGCCAATTTCCGCGACGACCTGGGCGTCTTCGGCGCTGGCGCGGCGCAGCGTGATGTCGCTCATCGCGGTTCCGATCTAGGGTAGGGCATGGACGTCGCCCTCTACACCCATCGCGACATGCTGGACCATCGCCCCGGCTACGGCCACCCAGAGCGCCCCGAGCGGCTGTCTGCGGTGCTGGGCGCCCTGGCCGATGCGTCCGACCTGTCGCTCCTTGAATGCAGTGCGCCCCTTGTTGAGCGCGCTCAACTCGCCGCCCTGCACCCGGCGGATTATCTTGATCAGATCGAGCAGGTGGCGCCGGGTCGCGACGCCGTGCAAATCGACCCCGACACCTGGATGTCCAGCGGCAGCCTGGCGGCGGCGCGTCGCGCGGCGGGCGCTGTGTTGGAGGCTGTGCGATCGGTCGCAGCGGGCGAGGCTGATCGCGCGTTCTGCGCCGTGCGTCCGCCGGGGCATCACGCCGAGCCTGAAGGCTCCATGGGCTTTTGCATTTACTCAAACGTCGCCCTGGGCGCCCAAGCCGCGCGAGCAGCGGGGTTTAAGCGTGTCGCGGTGGTCGATTTCGATGTCCATCACGGCAACGGCACGCAGGCTGCCCTGTCCGGCCAGGACGGGCTGTTCTTCGCCTCGATCCAGCAGTGGCCGATGTGGCCGGGCACGGGGCACCCGTCTCAGCCAACGCCCGCCAATGTGGCCAACGCCGTGGTCGCGGCCGGCGCGCCGGCGTCTGCTTGGCGCAAGGCCTTCGATGGCCTGATGGGCCGCATCGACGCCTTCCAGCCGGACCTGATCCTCGTGTCCGCTGGCTTCGACGCCCACCAGCATGATCCCCTGGGCGGCGGCGGCGGCCAGGATCTTGAGGAGGAGGACTTCGCTTGGGCCACGCGGGCGATCATGGAGATCGCGCGGCGGCACGCCGCCGGCCGGGTGGTTTCATCCCTTGAGGGCGGCTACGACCTGCGGGCGCTGGGTCAATCGGCGCTTGCGCACGTCAGGGCGCTGTCGGAAACCTGAGCCTCAACGGAATCGCCGTAACCTCGGCGCCCGAGAACACATCATCGATGGCCCGCACTTGACTGAAAGCCTTGCTTCCCGACCGGGCGCCATCATCCTGGCGCGGCACGGCGAGCCGGCGATTTCGCGCAAGGTGATCCTCACTGCCTCCGAATACGCGCGTTTCTGGGCGGACTACGAGACTCGTGGGCTTCTGTCGGGCCAGAGCCCGCCGCCGCTTCTGACGTCCAGCGCCGCCGGCGCCGGCGTCATGATCTCTTCGATCCGCCCGCGCGCGATCGAAAGCGCCCTGGCGGTGGACGCCACCCGCGATTTTGCGCGCGAACCAATTCTGATCGAAGCGCCGCTTCCCCCGCCGCCTTTCCCCCCTTGGGTCCGTCTCTCGCCGAAGATCTGGGGCTTCCTATCCAGGTTCTGGTGGTGGTTCTTCAACCACCACGCCGGCCAGGAGAGCCGCGTTCAGGCTGAGGCCCGCGCCGACCAGGCGGCGCAGATGCTGATCGCCCGCGCCGAGGCAGGACAGGACGTGGTGGTCCTGGCCCATGGCTTCTTCAACTTCATGATCGGCCGCGCGCTCAAGGGCCGGGGCTGGCGCATGACGGCCAGCGAAGGCTTCCGATACTGGTCGACTCGCCGCTTCGAACTCGACTAGTTCTTCGCGAAATTGAGCGCCGCGATCCGGCAGGCCGACGCTAGTGGGCGCTCTCCACGATTGCGATCCAGGCCGGCGACAAGAGCCGAAAGACTTTGTCCGCGACGACCAGCCTCGGCCTCCAGCACCGCCCAGAATTCCGGCTCGAGCGCGATGGAGGTCGCGTGACCGGCGAGCGAGAGAGATCGCTTCTTCAGGCCGCCGGCGCTCATTCGCGCTTCTTGCCTTCGAGGTCGCGCGCGGCGCGCTCCGTCTCGGCCTGCGCCCTTGACCGGTCTGCCTTGCCCAGCCCGAACCTGGCGCGGTTCTCGACCGCCCTAGACTTGGCCTGCGCCTTATCGCGCGCCTTGCGGGCACGGTTCAGATTGATCGGCTCGGCCAAAGGTCGCCTCCAGTTTCGTAGCTCGGCTGTTGAAACCCTAGCGCAGGTCGCGGGTTTTCCCGGTCCAACCGAAATGGAGACGGAAAGATGATCCAATCCTCGGAAATTCGCGAGCACATGGAAGTTGTGGGTTCTGACGGCGGCCACGTCGGCCGGGTCGACCACCTGAAGGGCTCCGAGATCGAACTGGCCAAGTTCGACTTCGGCGGCGGCCTGAAGCACCACATGATTCCGGTCAGTTGGATTGATTACGTGGAGGACGACAAGCTCGTGCTTGATCGTTCGGAAGATGCGGCCAAGTCCCAGTGGAGCGAAAAGCACTAAGGGACCTGATCGAGGCTCCGCTTGGTCATTGACCAAGCTGGAGCGGGCAGGAGGCGCGGCCGCCGCAAGGTGACCGCGCCTTCGCGCGTTTAGTCCTCCGTCCTCAGGCGACGGAGGCGCAGAAGCGCTGAATGCGCTGGCAGGCGTCTTCCAGTGTGCTGTTGGCGGTCGCGTAGCTGATGCGGAAATGCGGGGCCAGGCCGAAGGCCGTGCCCGCCACAACCGCCACGCCCTCGGCCTCCAGCAACTCGTTGCAGAAGTCCATGTCAGAGGTGATCACCTTGCCGCTCGGGGCCGTCTTGCCGATCAGCCCTTCGCAGGACGGATAGACATAGAAGGCGCCTTCCGGCGTCGGGCATTGGATGCCGTGAGCCTGGTTCAGCATCGAAACAACGAGGTCGCGGCGCTCTTGGAACAGCTTCGCGTTCGGCTTGATGAAGTCCTGCGGGCCGTTCAGCGCCTCGACAGCCGCCCATTGCGAGATCGAGCAGGCGTTGGACGTCGTCTGGCTCATGACCTTGGCCATCAGCTTGATCAGTTCTTCCGGGCCCGCCGCATAGCCGATCCGCCAGCCGGTCATGGCGTAGGCCTTGGAGACCCCGTTCATGGTCAAGGTGCGGTCGTAGAGGCCAGGTTCGATCTGGGCGGGCGTGGTGAACTCGAAGTCGTCGAACACCAGATGCTCATACATGTCGTCCGTCAGGATCCAGACCTGCGGGTGACGCATCAGCACATCGGTGATCGCCTTCAGCTCGGCGCGGGTGTAGGCGGCGCCTGAAGGGTTCGACGGCGAGTTCAGCAGGATCCAACGCGTGCGCGGGGTGATCGCTTCTTCCAACTTCTCCGGCTGGATCTTGAAGCCCGTGGCCGCGCTGGTCGGCAACGCCTTGGGCGTGCCGCCGGCCATGGCGACGATGTCCCAATAGCTGACCCAGTACGGCGTCGGCACGATGACTTCGTCGCCGGGGTTCAGGGTCGCCAGCATGGCGTTCCAGATCACCGGCTTGCCGCCAGGCGCGATGTTCACCTGGCTGGGCTTGTACTTCAGGCCGTTCTCGCGCTCGAACTTGTCGGCGACCGCCTGCTTCAGCTCGGCGATGCCATCGACGTTCGTGTACTTGGTCTTGCCATCCATAATCGCCTTGATCGCCGCTTCCTTGATGTTCTGCGGCGTATCGAAGTCCGGCTCGCCAGCGGCGAGACCGATCACATTGCGGCCGGCCGCCTTCAGGTCACGCGCTTTCTGATCCGCCGCCAGGGTGGCGGAGGGCTTCACGCGGGCGAGGGCGTCGGATTGCAGCGACATGGCTAGCAGGCTCCCGATGGGGGTTGATAAGGCGCGCGCGGTTTAGCCCAAGCTGCAGGTCGCGGGAACCCGCCCGGTGGGTTTTAGGGCGCCGTTTTCGACACAGCCGGAAAATGCCGGTCTGAACGTGGCTTGACCGCCACGCGCGGAACGGCGACCTCACGCTCCTTATGCGCCGGCTACTTGCGTTCCTGACCAACCTCGACGCCCAGGCGTGGCGCGCGCTCCTGGTGTCGTTCGTCCTGTTCGGCGGCGTAGGCGTCGTATTCCTGTTTGGCGCCCAGGTGTTGGGCTTCAACGGCGAAGCGACGGTCGAACAGTGGCTCGGCGCGGCGTCCGGTCCGTGGTCGCTGCCCGTCGCCATCGTGGCCTTCGCCGCCCTGGCCTTCATCGGCGTGCCTCAGTTTATGCTCATCGCCGCCGCCGTCGTCGCTTTCGGCCCGTGGCTCGGTTTCGCGTACAGCTGGATTGGCACGTTGGTCTCCGCCCTGATCGGCTTCATCCTGGGCCGGACAGCGGGCGAGCGGGCGTTGCAGCGGTTCTCAGGCGACGGTGTGCGACGCTTCTTGGCCCTGGTCGGCCGCAACGGCTTCCTGGCCAGCTTCATTGTGCGATTAGCGCCATCAGCGCCCTTCATTGTCGTCAACATGGCCGCGGGCGTCACCCCGATGCGCGCCCGGGATTTCGTCTCTGGGACGGCGCTGGGCATCATCCCCAAGATCGCGCTGACGGCTTTCGCCGGGAACTCCATCGCTCGCATGTTCCGCGGCGAGGCGGGGCCGGACGCCCTGTGGCTCGCGCTGGCCGCAGCCGCCTGGATCGTCATCGCCTGGTGCGCGGCGCGTTGGCTGAAGGCTCGCTCCCGCGACTGACGCCTTGCGAGACGAGGCGGATTTGGCTATCTCCAAGGCCATGTGCGCGATCCGCGATAGCCTGCTTCTTCTTCCGCTGGGGCTTAGCCGCCCCTGGGCGCCTCTCCAGGCTGCGTGACTTCGCGGCCGGGCGTTCAGGGGACTCTAACGTCACCCACGCCTGCGCCAACCCCGCGAAGAAAGTCACCTTAGATGCCTCAAGCTCCTGAACCCGTCTCTCGCAACGAGAGCGAACGCGTCATCATCTTCGACACCACCATGCGCGACGGCGAGCAATCGCCAGGCGCGTCGATGTCTCTGGAAGAGAAGCTGGAGCTTTCGAAGATCCTCGAGGACATGCGCGTCGACGTCATCGAGGCCGGCTTCCCCATCGCCTCCAAGGGCGACTTCGACGCCGTCAACCAGATCGCCCAGATCGTCACCGAAAGCGTCGTCTGCGGCCTGGCCCGCGCCAGCCAGGGCGACATCGAGCGCGCCGGCGAAGCTCTGCGCCCCGCCAAGCGCAGCCGCATTCACACCTTCATCTCCACCAGCCCGGTCCACATGAAGTGGAAGCTGCAGATGGAGCCGGAGCAGGTGCTGGATATGGTGGCCCGTTCGGTCGCCCACGCCCGCAACTGGACCGACGATGTCGAATGGTCGGCCGAGGACGCCACCCGCACGGAGCGGGACTTCCTGCGCCGCTGCGTCCAGGCGGCTATCAAGTCCGGCGCCACGACGATCAACATCCCCGACACGGTAGGCTACACTTACCCCAGCGAGTACGCCGACATCTTCCGCGACCTGATCGAGAACGTGCCGGGCGCCGACGGCGTCATCTTCTCGACCCACTGCCACAACGACCTGGGCCTGGCGGTCGCCAACAGCCTCGCCGGCGTGCAGGGCGGCGCGCGCCAGATCGAGTGCGCCATGAACGGCATCGGCGAGCGGGCCGGCAACGCGGCCCTGGAAGAGGTCGTCATGGCCCTGAAGGTCCGCGGCGACCGCCTGCAGCGCTACACCAACATCGACTCCACCCAGATCACCCGCGCCAGCCGCTACGTTTCAGCGATCACTGGCTTCCCTGTCCAATACAACAAGGCCATCGTCGGCAAGAACGCCTTCGCTCACGAGAGCGGCATCCACCAGGACGGGATGCTGAAGAACGCCGAGACCTACGAAATCATGAAGCCGGAAGATGTGGGGCAGGGCGCCACGAATCTGGTGATGGGCAAGCACTCGGGCCGCCACGCCTTCCGCGAAAAGTTGAAGTCGTTGGGCTACGACCTGGGCCAGAACGCGTTAAACGACGCCTTCGGCCGATTCAAGGACCTGGCTGACCGCAAGAAGCACGTCTACGACGACGACATCATCGCCCTCGTGGACGACGCCCTGGCCTCGGGCGCGGACCGCATCCAGGTGAAGTCCTTGCGTGTCATCGCGGGCACCGAAGGCCCCCAGGAAGCCGAACTGACGGTCATCATCGACGGCGTCGACCGCTCTTCGACCGCGACCGGCGACGGCCCAGTCGACGCGGTGTTCAACGCAATCCAACAGGTCGCGCCGCACAACGCCATGCTGCGTCTGTTCCAGGTGCACGCCGTGACTGAAGGAACGGACGCTCAGGCCCAGGTCTCGGTCCGCCTGGAGGAAGATGGCCGCATCGCCACCGGCCAGGCCGCCGACACCGACACGCTCACCGCCTCGGCCAAAGCCTATATCAATGCGCTGAACAACCTCTTTGCGCGCAAGGAAAAGACCGCCCCCGGCGGTCGGGTCGCCACCCGCTTCTAACCCGCGTGATCGGTCGGATTGATTTTGACCGATCAGCCTTGCCTCGCAGACAACGGAGCGCGTAACCCCGCATCGGGGAGCGCGACTGGACATGCTCTGGATACTTCTGACCGTGGCTGCGGCGCCCTTGCTGGTCGCCCGCAACGCCATGCAGCGCACGATCGCCGGCGATGGCGGTCCTTGGGGCGCGACGCTCGTGCGTTTTCTGTTCGGCTTGCCGTTAGCGCTGGTGATCTTCGGCGCCGTCGCCCTGCTGACCCCGGACGCGACGCCGCATGTCTCGCCAAAGTTCTTCATGACGGTCAGCGCGGGCGCCATGGCGCAGATGTGCGCAACCGCATTTCTCTTGGCGTCGATGCGACGCTCGGGCTTCGCCGTCGCCACAATGGTGCAGCAGTGCGCGTTGCCGCTCTCGGCGATCATCGGCTGGCTGGCCTTGGGCGATAATCTGAGTCTGCAGGGTTGGATGGGCATCGCGCTCGCCACCCTTGGCGTGACGGTGCTCTCTTGGCCCAAGGCCGATGCGGCCAAGGGGTCGACCTTGGGTATCGCATTCGGCGTGGGCGCGGGGTTCTGCTTCGCCGTCAGCCTGAATGCGTTCCGTCAGGCGGGTCTCAGCCTGGATCCAGCCCACCCGATCTATGCCGGCTCGGCGTCGGTTTGCGTTGCGCAGGCGGTGCAATCCATTGTGCTGGGCGGGGCGCTGGCCATCTTGCGGCCGCACGTCCTGATCGCCGTGGTCAAGGCCTGGCGGCCGTCGCTGTTCGCCGGCCTGTTCGGCTCTCTGGCGTCCGCCTGCTGGTTTGCGGCGTTGACGATGGCGCCGGCTGGCGCGGTCCGCGCCGTAGGCGTCATCGAGACCCCCATCGCGGCGGCGGCCGGCCACAGGCTGTTCCGCGAGCGGCTGTCGCTACGTCAAATGATCGGTGGTCTGCTGACGGCGGCGGGCGTCGTCGCCACCGCGCTCGGCTGATCGGGCCCGTCCGACAGCCGGCGTCTTCGAGGTGTTCGCATAAGGCCTTGAAATCACCATGGGGTCGGGGCACAGCTTCGTGCTCTCCGGAAAGCCGCTGCAAAGCCTTCGCCCCCAGCTCCAGGGCCCTAAATGTTCTCATCCCTCTTCGGCGCGATCTCGAACGATATCGCCATCGATCTCGGAACGGCCAACACCCTTATCTATATGAAAGGGAAGGGCATCGTGCTGAACGAGCCCTCCGTCGTGGCGTTGCGCAATATCGGCGGACGCAAGATCGTCCATGCCGTTGGCGTCGACGCCAAGCAGATGCTGGGGCGCACGCCTGGCCACATGGAGGCGATCCGCCCCATGCGCGATGGGGTCATCGCCGACTTCGAAGTCGCCGAAGAGATGATCAAATATTTCATCCGCAAGGTTCACAACCGTAAGGGCTTCGTGAACCCCAAGGTCATCATCTGCGTGCCGTCGGGCGCGACCGCCGTCGAACGTCGGGCCATTAATGATTCCTGCCTGAACGCCGGTGGCCGTCGCGTCGGCCTGATCGACGAGCCCATGGCCGCCGCGATCGGCGCGGGCCTGCCGATCCATGAGCCGACCGGCTCGATGGTCGTCGACATCGGCGGCGGCACCACAGAAGTGGCCGTCCTGTCGCTCTCCGGCATCGTCTATTCCCGCTCGGTCCGCGTCGGCGGCGACAAGATGGACGAGGCGATCATCAGCTACATGCGCCGTAACCATAACCTGCTGATCGGCGAGACCACCGCCGAGCGCATCAAGAAGGAAATTGGCACCGCTCGCGCGCCGGCCGATGGCGAGGGCCTGGCCATCGAGGTCAAGGGCCGCGACCTGATGCAGGGCGTGCCGCGCGAAGTGCGTATCAGCGAGAAGCAGGCGGCGGACGCCCTGGCCGAGCCTGTTGGCCAGATCGTCGAAGCCGTGAAGATGGCGCTGGAAGCCACGCCGCCGGAGCTGGCCTCCGACATCGCTGACAAGGGGATCATGCTGACGGGCGGCGGGGCTCTGTTGCGCGGCCTCGACGCCGAAATCCGTGATCACACCGGCTTGCCGGTGACCGTGGCCGATGACCCGCTCTCGTGCGTGGCGTTGGGCTGTGGCAAGGTGCTGGAACATCCGAAGTGGATGAAGGGCGTCCTGGAATCCACTCTGGCTTAACCAGCTTGGCCTTAAAGACGAGTGTGATCGGCGGCTAAAGCCGCCGCCAAGTCCCTAGACGGGCGGCGGGGGCTCCGCTGGAGGCGATACAAGTCAGTGTCCTTGAGGGGCAGTCCGCTCGGTGAACTGAAGGTGCCGCTCACCTGGACGGCCGCCGTGGCTGTCGTCGTGGCGGCCATAGCCGGCGTCGTGTTGCTGGTCAGCGACCGTTATGACCCCGACGTAAGCGGGGCCTACGGCCAAGCGCGGGAGATGGCCGACACGGCCATCAAGCCCGTCGGGCAAACGCTGACCGCGCCGGTGCGCTGGGTCGGTGGCGGCTTCGCCCGGATCGGCGATTACCTTTTCGCAGGATCACAAAACCGCAAGCTCAAGGCCGAGCTTGTCGAGGCGCGTCAGTGGCGCGACGTCGCCCTGGCCCTGCGCGACACCAATGAGCGGTACAGGTCGTTGCTCGGTCTTCGGACCGATCCGCCGATCCCGATGGTCGCCGCCCGTGTCGTCACGGACTCTCGGGGGCCCTTCGCCAATACCAGGATCGCCAACGCCGGCGCCGAAGCCGGCGTGAAGTCCGGCAACCCGGTGATGAGCGAAACAGGCCTCGTAGGGCGCGTGATCGGCGTGGCGCCGGGCGCCAGTCGGATCCTGCTTTTGACCGATGTGGCCTCCCGCACACCGGTAATGATCGATCGGACCAATGCGCGCGCCATCCTCACCGGCGACGGCGGCGGGGCGCCGCGGCTCGACTATATGCGCGGCCAGAACCCGGTGAAGAATGGCGACCGTGTCGTCACCTCCGGCGATGGCGGCGTCTTTCCGCGCGGCCTGCCGGTCGGCGTCGCCGTGCGCGGCCTCGACGGACGCTGGCGGGTGGAGTTGGCGGCTGACCGTACGCCCATCGACTATGTGAAAATACTGCTGTTCGTCGACTTTACGCAACTAGCCGACCAGGCTGCGCTGGCCCGCGCCAACTTACCGCCGCCGACGTTGGGCGGCGCAGCCCCAACCGTCACCGCCCAGTTGCCGCCACAGCCCGCCCAGCCACGGCCAACGCCGCGTCCGCGGCCACAGCCGCTGCCCCCCCCTTCGTCCGCGCCACCTCATGTCCGGCCCGCCCCGCCGCCGGCGACTGCGCCGCCCGCGCCGACGCTTGATGTTGAAGAGCCGATCTTTTGAGTCCGGCCCGCGGCCTGAATCCTTGGCTCTGGATTGGCGCGCCAATGCTGCAAGTCTTGGCTGCGACGGCGCTGTTCGCCATCCCGCTCCGTATCTTCGGCCTTCAAGCGCCAGAGCCGGTGTTCGCCATGGCGCCCGCCTTCGCGTGGGCGGCGATCCGGCCGTCCATCATCGCGCCGTTCGCCGTGCTAGGCCTTGGCTTGGCGCTCGACTACTTGTGGGGAGGCCCGCAGGGGCTGTGGAGTCTCTGCCTGCTCCTGACCTATGCCCTGGCTCTGTCGGGACGCAACATGTTGGCCGGGCAGGGACGGATGGCGATGTTCGTCTGGTACGCCGCGCTCACCGCACTGTCATTCTCCATGGGGTGGTTGATCATCGCCCTTATGACCGGAACGGCGCCGACGTTGATGGGTCTTGGCCTGCAGTTCCTGGCGACCATCGCCCTTTATCCCTTCGCCCAACGTCTGATCGATCTGTTCGAAGACGCTGACGTCCGGTTCAGGTAAGGTCTGACTTAAAGTTATGTCCGGGCCGCAGATTTTCTTCGCCGAGGTCAACGAGCGACAGGGCGTCTTCCATCGCCGCGCCTTCCTGCTGGGCGGCATGGCGGGCCTGGGTCTCGCTGCGCTCGGCGGTCGCCTTGCGCACCTGCAGTTGGTCGACACCCAGCGCTACGAAAAGCTCGCGGTCTCCAATCAGTTCAACTTCAAACTGGTCCCACCCCCGCGGGGTCTGATCCTTGACCGAAACGGCGCCGTCCTGGCGGCCAACCGACCGAATTTCCGGGTGCTCGTCTCCCGTGAGAAGGACGTCGACGTCGCAGCGACGCTGAGGACCTTGGCGAACTTTGTCCCGATGGATGAGGCCCGGCAAAGGCGCATCGAACGCGAGATCACCAACGCGCCGCGCCGCGCGCCCGTCTCGGCGCTTGAGGATCTTACCTGGGATCAGTTCTCCGCGATCAATGTCCGCGCGCCGGAATTGAATGGCGTCACCGCCGATATGGGCGAGGTGCGCGTCTACCCTGACGGCGGCGCCTTCGCCCACGTCATCGGTTACGTCGCTAAGGTCAACAAGGAGGATTTGACGGATACAGGCCCCAACGCCGATCCGATCATGCTTCATCCAGGCTTTCGGATCGGCAAGCAGGGGGTCGAGAAGGCCTTCGACCTCGAGCTGCGCGGCCGGCCCGGCGCCCAGAAGGTCGAGGTCGACGCCAATGGCCGCGAGGTGCGCCACGACACGGACGGCGACATCGCCGCCGTGCCGGGCAAGACCGTCCAACTCACCCTGGACATCGATGTGCAGAACCGCGCCCTCGAGGTTTTCGGCGAGGAGAGCGGCGGGGCCGTCATGGTCGACTGCCGCAACGGCGACATCCTGTGCATGCTGTCGGCGCCGAGTTTTGACGCCAACCGTTTCGTGCGCGGCCTGCAGTCGGCGGAGTATCGCGCGCTCGCAAACTATGAGCGAAAGCCCCTGCTGGATAAGTGCCTGTCCGGCACCTATCCGCCGGGCTCGACCTTTAAGACCATGACCAGCATGGCGGCGTTGGAAGCCGGCGTCGATCCAAGCCAGACGGTGTTCTGCGGCGGCGGCATGTACTTCGGCGGCCGCTACTTCCGCTGCCACAAGCACGGCGGCCACGGGCCGCAGACCATGCACGACGCGCTGCGGAACTCCTGCGACGTGTACTTCTATGCCGTGGCCGCGCGCATCGGCCCCGACCGCATCGCCGCCGTCGCCAAGAACTTCGGCCTGGGCCAGATCTTCGACATCGGCATTCCCGGTCAGAAGCGCGGCGTGGTGCCTTCCACCGAATGGGTTCGCACCCATCGCAAGCGTGATCCGAAATGGCACCCGGGGGAGTCGCTGAGCTATGGGATCGGCCAGGGCATGCTGACCGTGAACTGCCTGCAGTTGGCGGTGATGACCGCCCGCCTGGCCAACGGCAAGAAGGCGCTCAATCCACGTCTCGTGCGCTCCATCGGCGGAATCGACCAGCCTTCGGGCGCGGAGGCGCCAGATCTCCCCTATTCAGCGGAACACATCGCCTACGTGCGCGGCGGTATGGCCGCGGTGACCGAGATCGGCGGCACCGGCTATCGCAACAGCCAGCTGGGCCTGGGCGATATCTTGATGGCCGGCAAGACCGGCACGGCCCAGGTTTATAGTTACAAGGCCGGCATGCCCCGCGGCCAGAGCGGCCCTTGGCGCCTGCGCGACCACGGCCTCTTCGTCGCCTTCGCGCCGATCGATAGGCCGCGCTACGCGATCGCCGTCATCGTCCAGCATGGCCTGGGGGGATCCACCGCCGCCGCGCCGCGGGCGCGCGAGATCATGCGCACGGCTTTGCTCAAGGACCCGGAAATCCGCGCGCGCATCGAACAGCCTTTGCCAATGCCGGAGCTTGCGCCGGACCCGGAGGAGGGCGCCGTTCCCGACGCGCCGACGGATGCGGCGGATATCGCTCGCGGCCTGGCCGAGGCTGGCCCGGCATGACCGTCTCGGCTCTCACCCGACCGGGCGAACGCGACCGGCTGATCGTCAAGATTGGCCAGATCGATTGGTTCTTCGCGCTGACCCTGTGCCTGATCGCCGGTGCCGGTGGGCTGATGTTGTTCTCCGTCGCCGGCTCCAGCTGGGAGCCCTGGGCGATCAATCATGTGATCCGCTTTGGCATATGCCTGGCGTTGATGACCGGCCTGGCGCTCATCGATATCCGCGTGTGGTTCGCCATGGCCTACCCCGTCTATGCGGTGGGTCTGCTGCTGCTGGTGGCGGTGGAGATCATCGGCGATGTGCGGCTTGGCGCCCAGCGGTGGCTATCGATCGGCGCTTTCAGCTTCCAGCCGTCGGAGATCATGAAGATCGGCATCGTCATGGCTCTGGCGCGGCTCTACCACGGGGCGCCGGCCTACGCGGCGAAGATGTCCTGGTGGCTGCTGATCCCCGCGGCGATGGTTATGGCGCCGGTGCTTCTCGTGGCCCACCAGCCGGACCTCGGCACCGCCATGCTGATCTTCATGACGGGCGCGGCGATCATCGTCCTCGCCGGGTTGTCCTGGCGGATCATCGGCGTGCTGGCGGCGATCTTCATCGCTGTCGTCCCGCCCTTCGTGATGTTCGGCATGCACGACTACCAACGCAAGCGCGTGCTGACTTT
The DNA here is from genome assembly GCF_001375595.1 of Phenylobacterium immobile (ATCC 35973). Taxonomy (NCBI): domain Bacteria; kingdom Pseudomonadati; phylum Pseudomonadota; class Alphaproteobacteria; order Caulobacterales; family Caulobacteraceae; genus Phenylobacterium; species Phenylobacterium immobile. The sequence goes on from NZ_CVJQ01000001.1 coordinate 1,327,987, forward strand.
CCTCGACCCCGAAAGCGATCCTTCCGGTTCGGGCTATCACATCCTGCAGTCCAAGATCGCCCTCGGTTCGGGAGGCTTCCTGGGCAAGGGGTATGGCCTGGGCTCGCAGAGCCAGTTGAACTTCCTGCCCGAGAAACAGACAGACTTTATCTTCGCCACGCTGGCCGAAGAGTTCGGCTTCGTCGGCTGTATGTCGGTGCTGGTGCTCTACGCCGCGGTGATCTTCATGGCGCTCAGGACCGCCTACATCAGCCATTCCCATTTCGGCCGCCTGGCGGCGGCGGGGGTCACACTGACCTTCGCCCTTTATGTCTTGATCAATGGCGCCATGGTCATGGGCCTGGCTCCGGTGGTGGGCGTGCCCATGCCGCTGCTGTCCTACGGCGGCACCGTCATGATGACCGTGATGATCGGCTTCGGCCTGGTCCAGTCGGTGCGCGTGCACCGCTACAGCGAGATCACCAGCGGCAAGGGTGCGCTGGTTTAACCGCCTATATCGTCTCAGTTTCGCTTGCCTAAATGCGGCGTAATGACTGCGGCGGCATGATCTAAAGTATGTTACTGAGCATACTTAGGGTGAATATTTCCTCGGAATATTGCCTCGAATAATCGCTTGGTGTTGCGCTCACGCGTGCAGATGCTGAGCGAATACGCAGCGTCTACGAAAATTCTGATTTAATACATAGAGCGGCTCGCTCCGCTTGTGCACACGTTCATGGCGTTGTCCGGCGACTCCGGCGGCGCGGACACCGCAATGCAAACCGTGCTGGTGATCGGCGGCGCTGGCTACGTCGGCAGCCACTGCTGCAAGCAATTCGCCCTTGCCGGATGGCGCGTGGTGACTTTCGACAACCTGTCGACGGGCTGGCGCGACCTTGTGAAGTGGGGCGACTTCATAGAGGGGGATATTCTCGACCTGCCGACCTTGAAAGCCGCGATACGGGCGACCACGCCGGATGTTGTCGCGCACTTCGTCGGCCTCACCGACGTCGCCGGTTCGATGGCGGATCCGGCATCCTACTATCGGACGAATGTGGTGGGCTCGATGAATGTCGCAGACGCCATGCGCGCCGGCGGCCGGGACAAGATCGTGTTTTCATCGACGGCGGCGACCTACGGCGCGCCCCAGGTCGAGCTTTTGACTGAAGAACATCGGCAGGAGCCGATTAGCCCCTATGGCTCCACCAAGCTGATCGCAGAACGGATGCTGCTGCACTACGAGACGGCCTACGGGCTTCGCTCAGTGGCGCTTCGGTACTTCAACGCCGCCGGCGCAGATCGGGATGGCGACACCGGTGAGCGACATCACCCTGAAACCCACCTGATCCCTCTGGCGGCGCGAGGCCTGCTTCGTGACGACTATGTCTTCACGATCTTCGGCGAAGACTTCGACACCCGCGATGGCACCGCTGTCAGGGACTATGTGCATGTCTCTGACCTGGCGCGCGCGCATGTGGCGGCGGCGGACTACCTGGTCGCCGGTGGGATCAGCCAGGCCATAAACCTTGGCTCGGGAACCGGCTCGACCGTGATGGAAATCGCCAATGCGATTGAAGCGGTGGCGGGGCGCAGGCTCCAGCGGCGCATCGGGCCCCGCCGCGCAGGTGATCCTGCGGTGCTGGTCGCCTCGAACCAGAAGGCGAAGCGCCTTCTGGGTTGGTCGCCTCGCCCCTTGGGCTTGTCTGAAATCATCCGCACCGCCTGGCGCTGGCACAGCGTAACCGACCATGGCTGGGTCGGTCCTAAGACACCCGAAATCTTGCAACCAAGGCTTGTCACATGATTGCGTACCTCATCCTGGTTCATCGCTATCCCGAGCAGTTCAAGCGGCTTTTCAAGGCGATTTACGACCCTTCCAACCACTACGTGGTTCACGTCGACAAGCACTCAGGGCCAGCGCTCGCCAACGAGGTCGCGCTCTTTCTGTCAACCTACGAGAACGCGGCGATACTTGACAGCAAGCCGGCGCTTTGGGGCGGCTACAGCCTTGTCGACGCCGCCCTGCGCGGCATGGCCAAGGCGCTCGAGATGAATCCTGACTGGCGATATTTCATCAATCTCAGCGGACAGGATTTCCCGCTGAAAACCCAAGCGCGCATCGCGGCGTTCCTACGCGCCAATGAGGGTCGAGAATTTCTGCGCGTGCTGGATCAACAGCGAATTCGGCCTGACACTCTGCTCCGGATCAAGCAGGTCACGATCGAAGCCTTCGGCCGCATATTTCGTACGCCGCTCCGCCGCCCGTTCCTTAAGGGGGTGAGACCTTACATCGGCAATCAGTGGATGACGGTCACCCGTGAGTTCTGTGAGTTCGCCAGCGGCGATCGACGGGCCGCTCGGTTCAAGGCCTTCTATCGGAACAGCTTTATTGCGGATGAAGGCTTCTTCCCGACCCTGATGATGAGTTCGAATTCTCATGGAGAGATCGTCAGCGACGACATGCGCACGATCGATTGGGTGCCTGACGGCGACATCAAACTACGCCCGCGGACGTTTGTCGCGAGCGACGTCCCTATGCTCACGTCGGGGCCCAACCTCTTCGCACGGAAGTTCGACATGAGCGTGGATAGCGAGGTTATCGACCTGCTGGAGGCCGATCTTGCCGCCCAGAGCCTAGCCGACACGGCGATGTCCGCCAGCGCGCCGCGAGGCCTGACAGCCGCCGCTTAGGGGCTCGCCAGATCAGCACACGCCCGCGAGCGAGGCGGCGGGGTTAGGCTCGCACCAGCGCCTGGTCTGTCGCCCGCACCAGAGCGTCGATCACCCCCGGTTCGGTTGAGGCGTGGCCTGCGTCCCAGACGACCTCCATACGTGCGCTGGGCCAGGCTTTCGAAAGACGCCAAGCCGCATCCATCGGCGTCACCACGTCGAAGCGGCCCTGCACAATCCACGCGGGAATGTGTTTGATCCGCTCAATGTTGTCGATGATCCAGCCCTCAGGAAAGAACCCCCGGTTGGTGAAAAAATGGCACTCAATGCGCGCGAAGGCGATGGCGAAGTCGACCTCGTTGAACTTTGACGGCCGCGCCTCAGGTCCACGGATCGAGATGGTGTCGCCCTCCCATTGGCTCCAGGCGCTGGCGGCCTCGGCGCGGATCTGGCGGTCGGGGTGGGTCAGGCGCTTGTGGTAGGCGGCCATCATGTCGCCGCGCTCCTCTATGGGGATTGGCGCGCAGTAGCGTTCCCACGCGTCGGGGAAGAGGATGCCGGCGCCTTCCTGGTAGAACCACTTCAGCTCGCGTTCGGTCAGCAGGAAAACGCCGCGCAGGATTAGGGCCTCGACCCGCTCGGGGTGCGTAATGGCGTAGGCCAACGCCAGCGTTGAGCCCCAGGATCCGCCGAACACCGTCCATTTTTCGACGCCGGCCTTGATGCGCAGGCGCTCTATGTCCTCGATCAGGGTCCAGGTGTTGTTATCGTCCAGGCTGGCGTTGGGCCGGCTCTTGCCGCAGCCGCGCTGGTCGAACAGCGTCATCCGCCAGCGCAGCGGATTGAAGAACCGCCGCATGGTCGGGTTGATCGCCCCGCCGGGGCCGCCGTGCAGGATCACGCAGGGCTTGCCGAGGGGGGAGCCGCATTCTTCGTAATAGATGTCATGCCCATCGCCCGTAGGCATCCACCCGGTGGCGAAGGGCTCGTTGTCCGGATAGAGGCCGCGCCGGTTGACGGACGACGATATCGCGGCGGTCGGGAAGGTGCGGTCCATGCGCCAGCCTAGCAGATCGCAGCCCGCCGCACACGGGCTAGCGCCGCGACCTTGGCGCGCGCCAGAGGCTGAATCGCGCGCAGACGTCGAAAATCGAACAATAGCGACGCTTTCCTCAAACCGGGCAGGACGAACAGGCGTTAAGCTGGCGCCAGGCAGACCGGAGCCGCACCCTGTCCACAATCGTCGCGCTTAATCACGTCACCCGCTACCTTTACGATGAGCCGGTCACGCTCAGCCCCCATGTGGTGCGCCTCAGGCCGGCGCCGCACGCGCGTACGCGCATCCCCAGCTATGCGTTGAAGATCGAACCGGCCGGTCATTTTATCAATTGGCAACAGGATCCCCACGGCAATTGGCTGGCGCGCCTGGTCTTTCCTGAACCCACACGCGAACTGTCGATCATCGTCGACCTCACGGCTGAGATGACGGTGGTCAATCCCTTTGATTTCTTCGTCGAGCCCTACGCCGAGGTCTTACCTTTCGCCTACGCCGACGACGTGGCCCAGGACCTCACGCCTTATCTGTCGATTGAAGACGCCGGCCCGGCGCTCGACGCCTTCGTCGCCGGCCTCAAGACGGAGGGGCAGGCCTCTGTGCCATTCCTCGTCGGCCTGAACGCCGATCTGCAGCGGCGGGTGGCCTATGGCGTGCGCATGGAGCCTGGCGTGCAGACGCCCGACGAGACTCTAAACTTGGCTTCCGGCTCCTGCCGCGACTCCGCCTGGCTGCTGGTGCAGATCTTGCGGCGTCTGGGTCTCGCGGCTCGGTTTGTGTCGGGGTACCTCATCCAGCTCAAAGCCGACATCGATCCGGTGGACGGGCCGATGGGCACGCGCACGGACTTCACTGACCTGCACGCGTGGGCCGAAGTCTACCTGCCGGGCGCCGGTTGGATCGGTTTCGACGCCACCTCCGGCTTGTTGTGTGGGGAAGGCCACATCCCGCTCGCCGCGACGCCGCATTACCGTTCAGCCGCCGCCATCACCGGCCTGGCGGCGCGCGCGGCAGACCACTTCGACTTCTCCATGTCGGTGACGCGGCTTGTCGAACCCATTCGCATCACCCGGCCCTTCGAGGACGACGCCTTCGAAGACCTGCTGGCCTTGGGCGACCGTGTCGAGGCCGACCTCTCCGCGCAGGATGTGCGCCTCACTATGGGTGGCGAGCCCACCTTCGTCTCGATCGACGACTTCGAGGCGCCGGAGTGGAACACCGACGCGTCTGGGCCCACCAAGCCTGCTCTTGCTGAACAGCTGATCGTGCGGCTGAAGAACCGGTTCGGCGCTGGCGGCTTGCTGCACTACGGCCAAGGCAAGTGGTATCCGGGCGAGCCCCTGCCGCGCTGGGCGCTGGGCTTGCATTGGCGGCGCGACGGCTTGCCGATCTGGCAGGGTCCACAGCCGGCGGAGCCCGACGAGAGCATCGGCGCCTTCGAGGTTCAGGCCTTCATGCAGAGGTTGGCCGCCCGGCTGGGCGTCGACCCAAAGCATGTCCTCGCCGCTCGCGAGGAGCCTGTGGGATTGATCAAGGCCGAGGCCGATCTGCCGCCGGACGCTGGAGACGATCCCGATTTTGCCGACCCCGAGGTGCGCGGCGCGCTACGTCGGACAATCGAGGGCGGGCTGGGCAAGCCTGTCGGCTACGTCCTGCCCCTACGCCGCGCGATCGCCAAGGCGGAAGGCGAGGGATGGCTCAGCGAGGCCTGGACCTTCCGGCGCGGCAATCTGCACCTCACGCCCGGCGATTCCCCTATCGGCCTCCGGCTACCCTTGAGCCGGTTGCCGGTCCTCAAGCCTGAGGCTTTCCCGTGGCTTGAAACGGTCGATCCGACCGAGCCGCGCGGGTTCCTGCCGACGCCCGCCGAACTGAGCGCCCGTACGCCCGGCAAGCGCGGGGATAAGGCCCATGTGCGTACGGCCCTGGCCGCGGAGGTGCGCGACGGTTTCCTGTGCCTGTTCCTGCCGCCGCTGGCCCGCGCCGAGGAATATCTGGAGCTGATTGCTTTGATTGAGGCGGTCGGCGACGGGTTGCCGATCCGCATCGAGGGTTATCCCGCGCCGGAGGATCCGCGCCTGGGGGTTTTGCGTGTCACCCCCGATCCTGGGGTTATCGAGGTTAACGTCCACCCGGCCGAGACCTGGCGCGAGGCTGTCGCCATCACTACGGGCGTCTATGAGGACGCTCGCGCGATCCGCCTGGGCGCGGACAAGTTCATGATCGATGGCCGCCACACCGGCACCGGCGGCGGCGCCCATGTGGTGATCGGCGGCGCGCGGCCGGAGGACTCGCCGTTCCTGCGCCGGCCCGATGTCTTGAAGTCGATCCTGCTCTACTGGCAGCGTCATCCGTCGTTGTCCTACCTGTTCTCCGGCCTGTTCGTGGGTCCGACCAGCCAGGCGCCGCGCATCGACGAGGCGCGCCACGACTCCCTCTACGAACTCGACATCGCGCTGGACCTCATTCCGCCGCCGGGCGGGGAGCCGCCTGCGCCATGGCTGGTGGACCGGCTTCTCCGCAACCTGCTGGTCGATGTCGCCGGCAACACCCACCGCAGCGAGATCTGCATCGACAAGCTGTTCTCGCCGGATGGTCCGGCGGGCCGACTGGGCCTGCTGGAGTTCCGTGGCTTCGAGATGCCCCCGGACGCGCGAATGAATCTGGCCCAGCAGCTTGTCATCCGCGCGCTCGTCGCCTGGTTCTGGCGAGAGCCGCAGCAGGGTAAGCTGGTGCGGTGGGGCACGGCGCTGCACGATCGTTTCATGCTGCCGCAGTTCGTCTGGGCGGACTTCCAGAACGTCCTGCGCGACTTGAAGATGGCCGGGTATCCGCTTGATCCACATTGGTTCGAGGCCCAGCGCGCGTTTCGCTTCCCAGTCCATGGCGAGGTCGAGTACGGCGGCGTCACGCTCGAGTTGCGCCATGCGCTGGAGCCTTGGCACGTCATGGGTGAGGAGAGTTCCCTCGGCGGCACCGTTCGTTTCGTCGACTCCTCGATCGAGCGGCTTCAGGTATTGGCGCGTGGCTTCAACCGTGAGCGTCACGCCATCACTTGCAACGGCCGCGCCCTGCCGATGACGCCTACTGGCGCCTCGATGGAGGCGGTGGCCGGTGTCCGCTACAAGGCCTGGAAGCTCTCGAGCGGTCTGCACCCGAACCTGACCGTCGACGCGCCCCTGACCTTCGACATCATCGATCTCGCCAACGGCCGATCGCTGGGCGGCTGCGTCTATCATGTCGCCCATCCAGGCGGGCGGAACTATGATACTTTCCCAGTGAACTCCTACGAGGCGCAGGCGCGCCGGCGGGCGCGGTTCCAGACGTTCGGCCATACGCCGGGGCTGCTCGCCGTGCCGCCAGCTATCGTGTCCGACGAGTTCCCACTGACGCTCGATCTCAGGACTCAAGACCACCGCATGTCGGACCCGAGGAACTCCCGTGGCTGAGCTCTCCACCGCCGAGCGTCGCCAAGCGAACCTTCGGCCGGACGCCGCAGGCCGTCTGTCGGCTTGGCTGAGGGGCTATCATCCCTTGCCGGGCGTACCCGACGAGCTATTTGATTCTGCGCGAGTTCCTCGAGATTACTGGTTGAATTTTCTGGGAGATTTTTCCGAGTATCCGGAGGGGGAGTCCCGTAGCCGGTTCAGCTTGGCGATGCGCCACATCCGCGACACCGGGGTTTCCTACCGGGTCTATGGCGAAGAGACCGAGCGCGCCTGGCCCTTGGGGCCGATGCCGCTGATCCTCGAACAGGCGGAATGGTCGCAGATCGCCGCAGGCGTCGAGCAGCGCGCCAATTTGATCGAGGCGGTGCTCCAGGACATCTACGGCGAGGGCAGGTTGGTCGCCGAAGGCGCCCTGCCTGCCGCGGCCTTAACCGGCAGCCCCGACTTTATCCGGGCTATGCGTGGCGTGCGGCCTGCTGGCGGCAAGTTCATGCAACTTTACGCCGCCGATCTCGGCCGCGGTCCTGACGGGCGCTGGTGGGTGCTGGACGACAAGACCCAGGCGCCATCGGGCGCTGGCTATGCGCTGGAGAACCGGCTGGTGCTTAGCCGGGCTTATCCCAATCTTTACAATGCTATGAACGTACAACGTCTAGCAAGTTTCTTCGACGAGCTGCGCAAGGGGCTCACGGGGATCGCTTCGCGTAACGACCCGCGCATTTGCCTGCTGACCCCAGGGCCGTTCAGCGAAACCTATTTTGAACAGGCCCATCTCGCCCGTTATCTCGGCTTCCTGCTGGTCCAGGGCGACGATCTCGTGGTCCGCGACGGCAAGGTTTACGTCCGCACCATCGCCGGCCTGAAGCGCGCCGATGTGATCCTGCGTCGCGTCGACGCGGATTTCCTCGATCCCCTCGAACTGAACAACGCCTCGCACCTGGGCGCGCCGGGCATGCTGGAGGCGATCCGCCAGGGCGGCGTCGCCATGGTCAATATGCCGGGCACAGGGGTGATGGAGACCCGCGCGCTCCTGGGCTTCCTGCCAAGACTGGCGCGGCGCCTGCTGGGCGAAGACCTGAAGATGCCGAACGTCGCAACCTGGTGGTGCGGCCAGGCGCGGGAACGGGCCCTGGTGGAGCGCGAATTCGACGACCTCGCCGTGGCGCCAGCCTTCAAGGGACCGTTGGGCGCGGGGCTCATGGACCGGGCGCGTCTGGTCGCCGAGCTCGATCCGGCCGAACGCGACCGACTACGCCAGCGAATTTCCGAACGCCCGGGCGACTACGTCGGCCAGGAGGTGGTCCAGCTTTCCACCATGCCCGTCCTGCGCGACGGCGCCCTCACGCCCGCGCCGTTCGTGCTGCGGGTCTATGCGGCCGCCACGCCCGACGGTTTCAAGATCATGCCAGGCGGTTTCTGCCGCACCGCCCATAGCGTCGACGTCCGCGCCATATCCATGGGCGAGGACGCGGGCACGGCGGACGTCTGGGTGATCGGCGACAAGCCCGTCGAGCGGATCACGCTCCTGGCGCGCAAGGAGGACGTGAAGGTCCAGCGCCTGATGGGGAACCTGCCCAGCCGCGCGGCCGACAACCTGTTTTGGCTGGGCCGCTACATCGAACGCGCCGAGGCGACGCTTCGCCTCGTTCGGAGCCTGTGCACCAGCCTGATGGACGCCGAGTCCGCCATTCATGGGTCCGGCGAGACGCTCGAATGCCTGCAGCAACTGCTGATTGACTGGGGCGCGCTGGACGAGGAGGCGTTGGGCGCCCGCGCCCTGCTGGCCGCCCGTGACGCCCTGCACGACGAGGACGCCTACGGTTCAGTGATCTACCTCGTCCGCGCTGCGCGCCGCACGGCCTCCACCATGCGGGAGCGGCTGTCGGCGGACTTCTGGACCCTGATCGTCAATCTCGAGCGCCGTCTGGCCGAAGCGGCGCAGGCGCCCACCTCCGAAGCCGAGGCGCTGCAGCAGACCGAAAGCGCCCTCCAGATCCTGGCCGCGCTGTCGGGCCTGGCGCAGGAGAACATGAACCGCACCGACGGCTGGCGCTTCCTCGATATGGGCCGCCGGATCGAGCGGGGCATCAACACCTGCCGGATCATGCGTACGCTGGCCCACGACGAGGCCACGATCGACGACCTCGACCTATTCCTGGATCTGGCCGACAGCCAGATCACCTATCGCGCGCGCTATCTCGTGGGCCTGGCGCTGACCCCAGTGCGCGACATGATTTTGCTGGATCCCTATAACACTCGCTCGCTCGCCTTCCAGGTCGCCGCGCTCAAGGGTCACATCGCCGCCCTGCCGAGCCTGCGCGAGGATGGCATGCTGGAAGAGCCGCAGCGGATCATCCTGACCTTGGCCGCTGATGTGGAGACCGAGGACGCCGCCGCGCTGGACACCGACAAGGTGCGCGCCTTCGAGCAGACCCTGATGCGCTTGTCGACGGCGGTCGCCGATCGCTATTTTCTGCAGGGCGCCAATGCGTCTCCGACCATCAAGCTGGCGGGGCTGGCTTGATCTATTCGATCCGTCATCGCACGACCTACACCTACGAGTCCGCCGTCACCTTCGCCCGCTGCGTATTGCGGCTGACGCCGACCTCCTCCGGACGACAGACGGTGCTGTCGAGCGCGGTCTCGGTGACGCCGCGTGCGTCGGAGACCCTTCGGCGTCTTGGTCCTTATGGCGAGCCGACCCTGACGCTGATGATCGATCGGCCGCACACGGCCCTGGTGATCGAGGCGCGGTCGCGGATCGAGGTCCATGCACCGCCGGTGGAGGTGGCTGGCGCGCCGGCCTGGGGGGCCGTCCGCGAAGCGGCCTATGAGGTCGATGCGACAGACGCCAACAGTCCCGCCGCCTTTCTCTATCCCACGCGGCGCACGCCCGTCGCGCCGGCCATCACCGACTATGCGCGAGTGTCCTTTCGGCCTGGCCGCCCGGTCGTCGAGGCCGCAGCGGAATTGATGGCGCGGATCAAGGCCGACTTTGTCTACGACTCGAAGGCGACCGACGTCTCGACCTTGGCGATGGAGGCCTTCGACGCTCGCCGCGGCGTCTGCCAGGATTTCGCCCACGTCATGATCTCGGGCTTGCGGGGCCTGGGCCTGCCAGCGGCCTATGTCAGCGGTTACCTGCGCACCAATCCGCCGCCCGGCCGTCCGCGTCTGGAGGGCGCTGACGCCACCCACGCGTGGGTCTCCTTGTGGTGCGGTGAGGCGCGCGGCTGGATCGGTTTTGATCCGACCAATGACCTGTTCGCGCAGGATGACCACGTTGTGCTCGCGACGGGCCGCGACTACGCCGATGTGGCGCCGATCGACGGCATCATTCTGTCGCCGGGCGAGCAGAAGCTGAAGGTGGAAGTGACCGTCGCGCCCGAGGGCGAGGAGGCGGCCTCGGCGGCCTGACTCAGGCCCGGCCGATGGCGGCCATGGTTTCCAGGGACAGGAACTCCGTTACGTCCTCGGCGTCGAGCAATTTCAGCAGCCGAGCGCGCGCGCGGTTCACGCGGCTTTTGATGGTGCCGAGGGCGCAGCCGCAAATCTCGGCCGCTTCATTGTAGGAAAGCCCAGCCGCGCCGACGAGAATCAAGGCCTCGCGGTGCTCATGGGGCAGCTTCGCCAGCGCCGCCTGCAGCGACTTCATCGCGAGGCTCCAGTCTTGGCTGGGATCCTCCTTCAGCGTGCTGGCGTAGTCGCCGCCCTCGTCGCGGACCTCGCGGCGGCGGCGCACCACATTGGTGTAGTAGGTATTGCGCAGGATCGTGAACAGCCAGGCGCGCAGGTTGGTCCCTGGCTCGAATTTCTCGCGATTGCTCCACGCTTTGATCAGGGTGTCTTGCACCAGGTCGTCGGCGTCCGACCCATTGTGCGAAAGCGACCAGGCGAAGGCACGCAGCGCCGGGATGAGTCCGACCACCTCATCACGCCAACTCTGGGCTGGGCCGCTTTCGGAGTCATAAGCATCGGGTCGCAAACCCATGGCCCGTCGCCTTCTGGCGGGCGCGCATCCCTTGCAAACGGAACCCTCGGTTCCGCCTGCGGCGCGTCCTAAATCGTTGAAATGAGGTCTACTAGGGACGTGCGAGGTGAACGCGGCGCCTTCTGTTGCGTTCCGTTTGCAGGAACAAGGCGCAATGGTGCGCCAGCGGCTGGTGACATCCGTGTGCGTTCTTGCGCCGCCCGGCTTTGTGGTCTCCATTCCCGACCCCGCCCGACAGAGAGATGAGGACTGATGGCCGATCTGCATAGGGCGCAGCTTGACCGCGCCGCCGCGACCATTGGGCCGAAGGCGCTGCTGAAGCGCTACCGCGCCGTGCGCGAGCAGAGCCAGAACTTGAGCCAGTGCCTGACGCCTGAAGACCAACTCGCCCAGTCGATGCCGGACGCCAGCCCCGTCAAATGGCACCTGGCGCATACGACCTGGTTCTTCGAGACCTTTCTGCTCAGTCCAAACCTCGCGGGCTACAAGCTGTTCGATCCGCGCTTCGGTTACCTGTTCAATTCCTATTACGAATCCGTCGGCGCGCGGCAGCCACGGCCCCAGCGCGGCCTGATGACCCGTCCGTCGCACGACGATGTGCTGGCGTATCGCGGGCACGTTGATCGGGGCATGGAGGCGCTGCTGGCCCAGGACAGCCCGGATGTCGAGGCCCTCGTCGAACTTGGCCTCGCCCATGAGGAACAACATCAGGAGTTGATCCTGATGGATGTCCTTCACCTCTTCGCCCAGTCGGCGCTGAAGCCGGCCTATGCGCCGGCGTCGCCGTTCGTGGCGAAGCCCGCCGTGGCGCCCCTGGCCTATGTCGGCTTCGAAGGCGGCGTCGTTGAAATCGGCCACGATGGGCAGGGCTTCGCCTTCGACAACGAGGGTCCGCGTCACAAGGTGTTCCTGGCGCCCTACCGGCTGGCCGACCGGCTGGTCACCAACGGCGAATGGCTGGCCTTCATCGAGGACGGGGGATACGCCCGCGCCGAGTTCTGGCTGTCCGATGGCTGGAGCCTGGTGCGCGGCGAAGGCTGGACCGGTCCCCTCTATTGGGAAGACACGGCCTCTGGCTGGATGGAGATGGGCCTGCATGGCCTGCGCCCGCTGGAGCTGGACGCGCCCGTCAGCCACGTCAGCTTCTACGAGGCCGAGGCCTATGCGACCTGGACCGGGGCCCGCCTGCCCACCGAGGCCGAATGGGAACACGCCGCGGCCAATCTCGCTGTCGCGGGCAATTTTGTCGGCCGACATGCGCTCAAGCCCCTGGCTGCGCCGCAAGGCGCGGGCCTGCGGCAGATGTTCGGCGACCTGTGGGAGTGGACGCGTAGCGCCTATTCTCCCTATCCAGGCTTCCGCATCGCGCCCGGCGCGGTCGGGGAATACAACGGCAAGTTCATGTCGGGGCAGTTCGTGCTGCGCGGCGGGGCCTGCGTCACACCGGAAGGCCACACCCGGCCGACCTATCGAAACTTCTTCTATCCGCATCAACGCTGGATGTTTTCGGGAGTGCGTCTGGCGATGGACGGTATGGATGCGGCGCTGACGTCGGGCTTTGAAGCCGACGCGCTGGAAGGCCTGTCCAGGCCGCAAAAGGCGATGTCGCCCAAGTACTTTTACGACGAAGAAGGCTCGCGCCTGTTCGAGTCGATCTGCGATCTGCCGGAATACTATCCGACCCGCACCGAGACCGCCCTGCTGCGCGAGATCGCCGGCGATATCGCCGCGGCGATTCCGGGTGGCGCGGCCCTGGTGGAATTTGGCAGCGGGGCGAGCACCAAGACCCGGCTGCTGCTCGACGCGGCGCCGCAGATCGAGGTCTACGCGCCCATCGACATCAGCCCGACGGCCCTCGATGAGGCGGCGCAAGCACTGCGCGTCGATTACCCGAAGGTGACCGTCGCGCCGCTGGTGGATGACTTCACCCGTGCGCTGCGATTGCCCGACGCGGTGGCCGGTCGGCCGGTCGTGGGCTTCTTCCCAGGCTCGACCATCGGCAATTTCACGCCGGCCGAGGCGACCGCCTTCCTGGCCAACGCCCGCGCCCTGCTGGGCGAGGGGGCGGTGTTCATCGTCGGGTGTGATCTGGTGAAGGACCCAGCGGTCCTGGTCGCGGCCTACGACGATGCGGCGGGTGTGACGGCGGCCTTCAACCTCAACCTTCTTGCGCGCATGAACCGCGAACTGGCCGCCGACTTCGATCTGGAGGGCTTCCGTCACTTGGCGAGATGGAATGCTCAGGCGCAACGCATCGAGATGCACTTGGAGAGCCAGCGGTCACAGACTGTGGAGGTGGCGGGCCGCCTGATCAGCTTCGCCAAAGGCGAGACGATCCACACGGAAAACGCCTACAAGTTCACCCTTGAAGGCATTGGTGGCTTGGCTGCGGCGTCCGGTTGGTCGTTGGAGCGTGCTTGGCGTTCGGACGAGCCGGGCTTCGCCGTGGTGCTCTTGAGGGCGGCCTAAGGGCCGCCCACCGCCTAAGGCTCTTCTAGACTTCGGTGTCGTCGCGCGCGCGGCCCGTGCCGCGGGACGCTTCGCCGCCTTTGCGGCCGGCCGAGGCGGCGAGGTCGCGGTCTTTGGCGAAGCTGCGCTTTTCGCCGGGCACGGACGCGCCGCCCTTGCGGGCGATCTCGCGGCGACGTTCAGGGTTCATCGCGGCGAAGCCGCGACGGGCGCGGGGCTTGGTGGATTCGACCGTAGGCATGGGGTCACTCCTTGTCGGGGCTGTCCGTCCGGACGGCGGCTTTGGCATGGCTCTGTCATCCAATTCGGCGACGGAAAGCGGTTACGTTGGGCTAACCAACGAGCCTCAGCAGAGGTTGCGTCGCCCCGCGCGCTAAACACGGCCGATCAAACGGACGTTATCGGATGAAGCGGCCGCCGAGGCCGCCCGGGGCTGGCCGGATCGCGTCAGGCCGGAAGACGGACCACGGCGGTCAGGCCGCCGGGGCGATTGCGAAGGGTGACGTCGCCCCCGTGGCCGCGGGCGATCGATCGTACGACGGCAAGACCCAGGCCGATCCCGCCGGTTTGCCGGCTGCGCGAAGGCTCGCGGCGATAGAAGGGTTCGAAGACGCGCTCGACGTCTTCGGCCGGCACGCCGGGCCCGTCGTCGTCGATCTCGACCACGGCCATATCGCTGTCCCGAAACACCCGCACCCGCGCCGCGCCGCCGAACTTCACGGCGTTGTCCAGCAGATTGGCGAACAGCCTGCGCAGGGCCATGGGGTCGCCCTCGACCACGACCTTCTCGTCGGACTCCATGTCCGCTGAAGCGCCGGTTTCCGTCATCTCGTCGCAGAGGCTGTCGAGCAGCGACGACAGCTCCAAGGGGGTGCGTTCACCCGGCCGGGTCGCGTCGCGGACGAAATTCAGCGCTGCGCTGATCATCGCCTCCATCTGGTCGAGGTCGGACGAAATCTTGGCGTGCTGGTCTTCCGGCAGAGCCTCGATGCGGAAGCGCAGACGCGTCAGCGGCGTGCGCAGGTCGTGGGCGATGGCGCCCATCATCGCCGTGCGGTCGTCCACATAGCGCTTCAAGCGCTCCTGCATGTCATTGAGCGCGCGCGCCGCCATGGCGATCTCGGAGGACCCCGTCAGAGTGACCGGCGGCGCGGAGGGATCTCGGCCCAGGCGCTCGGCGGCCTCGGCGAACTGGGCGATCGGTGCGGACATGCGCCGCGCAAAGATGAAGGCGACCGGCGCCATGGCCAGCGCCGAGAGCACGAACCACAAGCCGATGCGCTGCTGCCAGTCGCTGAGCCAGAAGCGGCGCTCAGGTCGCACCACCGTCCAGCGGCCATCGGCGCGCTTCACGCCGGCCTCGAACGGCGTGATCAGGAAATGTTCTTCGGTCAGATCGCCGTCGCGGCGCATCCGTTCCCGGATGATGCGGCCTACGCGCCGGTCGGCGAAGGGCATACGATCGCCGGCGATGACGACGCTGCGGCGATCGACCCCGAGATCGCGCGCCAACCGCTCGCGGATCTGCGGCGGGACCCGCTTGTAGGGTGCGCTGCGGGGCGCGTCGTCGACGGTCAGAACTTCGAGCGCCGGACGGTCGGGATAGGTCTGCCGGCCATTTATGAGGGCGTGTTCGACCTCGCTGACGCGGTAAAAATCGGGCACGGGCGGCGGCAGGAAGACGATCAGGATCAGGCTGATCACCTGCGAAGCGAGGACGGTCAGGCCGATCAGGCCCAGGAGCTGAACGAACAGCGGAACCGTCGGGCGCGCCCGCAGGATCGGCCTCACGTGCGTTTCACCTTGGCGGTGAACATGTAGCCTTCATTGCGGATCGTACGGATCAAGGTCTGGCCGCCGTCGTCCAGCTTGCGACGCAGGCGACTGATCTGCACGTCGATCGCCCGATCGAAGGCCTCGGTGTCGCGGCCACGGGCGAACTCCAGCAACTGGTCGCGGGTGAGCACCCGTTGCGGCCGTTCGACGAAGGCGCGGATCAGCGAAAACTCGCCGGACGACAGGTTCACCACCACCCCGCTCGGCGATCGCAGTTCACGCCGCACCAGGTCGAGCCGCCAACCGGCGAACTCGTATCCAGCCTCCGAGGTCGGCGCCGGTGTTTTCTGTTCGCCCCGCCGAAGCACGGCGCGCACCCGGGCCAGGAGTTCCCGCGGATTGCACGGCTTGGGCAGGTAGTCGTCCGCGCCCATCTCGAGACCCACGATCCGGTCGGTGTCCTCGCCCATGGCCGAGAGCATGATGATCGGCGTCGGGCCCCCAGCCAGGCGTCGGCAGATGGCCAGGCCGTCTTCGCCGGGCAGCATGACGTCCAGCACGATCAGGTCGACGCGGCCTCGGGCCAACGCCTGGTCCATCTCGCGCGCGTCGGCCGCGGTCTCCACGGCATAACCGTGCCGACCCAGGAAGTCGGACACCACGTCGCGGATGCCCGGGTCGTCGTCCACCATAAGAATGCGGGCGCCGGTGGCGTCCCCAGTGGCGGGCATGTCAGTCGCAGGCTCCATGCGACGCTTTTCGTGAAGCCTCGTAACGGGGGAATTTCATGGCTGAAATGACTCAGGGTCGCGCAAGAACGGCGTCGGCGACGAACGGATTGGTTCGCCGTTCCTGGCCGAAAGTCGACATCGGCCCATGGCCCGGGACGAACGCGACGTCATCGCCCAGCGGCCAGAGCTTCGTCGTGATCGCCTGAATGAGGTCCGCATGGTTTCCACGCGGGAAGTCGGTGCGGCCGATGGAGCCCTTGAACAGCACATCGCCGACCTGCGCGAACCGCGCCTGGCGGTGAAAGAAGACCACGTGGCCCGGCGTATGGCCGGGGCAATGCAGCACCTCGAACGCGGTCTCGCCCAATGTCACGGTGTCGCCGTCGCCCAGCCAGCGATCCGGCGTGAACGCCTCGGCCCCGACCGTGCCATGGCGAGCGGCGGCCGTGGGAATCCGATCGATCCAGAACTGGTCGTCCGGATGCGGCCCCTCCACCGGAACCCCCGTCCGCGCCCGCAAGGGCGCAGTCCCGCCGGCGTGGTCGGCGTGGCCGTGGGTGATCCAGATCTTCTCCAGCGTCAGGCCGCGCTGTTTCACGCCCTCCAGCAGCCGGTCGATCTCGCCGCCGGGATCGATGATCGCCGCCTTCAGCGTCTTGGCGCACCAGACGATGGTGCAGTTCTGCTGCAGCGGCGTCACCGGCGCGATCATGGCGCCGATGGGCGAGGGGGCGTCTGTGGTGGTCATCCCGCATGATCGACCACGGCGGGCGTGTCGGCTAGCCCCCAGCGCGACGCTTCAGCGATGGCCGGAGGTCCCTATTCGGCCTCGGTCGACCGCGCCAGCACCTTCCAGCGATCGGATTCCGCAAGGCGGCGGTGATAGGCCTCCTGAACCATGTCCAGCGCCGTAACACCCATGAGCAACCGTAGCGGCGCGGGTTGATCGCTGTTCAGCATCTGCATGAGCGCTGCGGCGGCCTTGGCGGGATCCCCTGCGGGCGAACGACGCGGCGCGTTTGGATTGACCTTGCGCATCGGATGCTCGCTGTAAGCCTCCATATGATCGGCATGGACCATGCTGGAACCACCCCAGTCGGTCCGGAAGCCGCCTGGCTCGATGATCGTCACCTTGACGCCGAAGGACGCAACCTCACCGGCCAGAGACTCGCTGAAGCCCTCCAGGGCCCACTTCGAGGCGTGGTAGACCCCCAGCAGCGGGAAGGCGATTTGGCCGCCCATGCTGGAGACCTGCAGGATGTGCCCCGACGTCTGAGCGCGCATTTGCGGGAGCACCGCCTGGGTCATCCAGAAGGCGCCGAAGAAGTTCGTCTCCATCTGGTCGCGAACCTGCTGCTCGGACGCTTCCTCAACGGCGCCCCGCAAGCCGTAGCCGGCGTTGTTGCAGAGAATATCAATGCGCCCGAAGCGGGCGATCGTGTCGTCGATCACCTGCGCGATATTCGCGCGATCGGTGACATCAAGCTTCATCGGCACGATGCGCTCGTCATAGGCCTCAACCAGAGGCTTCAGGCTCTCAGGGTTACGGGCTGTTGCGACCACCGTGTCGCCGGCGGCGGCGGCGGCTTCGGCGAAGGCGTAGCCGAGGCCACGCGAGGCGCCGGTCATGATCCAGATTCGAGCCATTCGATCCTCCCTTGTCGCCGCGGCGCGGCCTGAGCTAACTAGATCGTTAGCTAGGTTAGAACTAACTAGTCAGTCAAGAGGCGCATTTGGGAAACGCTGACGAGAGCCGAGCGCGTATTTATGACGCCGCCCTCGCGGAATTCGCCCGGTATGGGATCGCCGGCGCGCGCGTCGACCGCATCGCCGCGGCGGCCGGCCTCAATAAGAATCTGATCTACATCTACTTCGGAAATAAGGAGGCTCTGTTCCAAGCGGTCATCTCGCGAGAAGGAGACCGGCTCCAGGAAGCGGCGCCAATCCGAGGTGATGACTTGGAGGGCTATGCCGCCGACCTCTTTGACTTCACCGAGGCGCACCCCGAGCTTCTACGCCTGGTCCTTTGGAGCACGCTCGAAAACGGACCGTCGCCGCTCAGCGAGCGTGGGCGAGCGAGCTACCAGCGCAAACTCGACGTGATCGCTGCCGGTCAAGCTGCGGGCGCCTTGGGCCAGAGCCTTTCTCCAGCCGCTCTGTTAGCCGTGCTCTACGCGCTCGCGAACGCCTGGAGCGTGGCCAATCCCCAGGGCGCAGGCGTAACTCGCCTCGCGCCGATCACGCGCGACGAGAAGAAGGCCGCCGTGATCACCGCTGTGAAAGCTGTCCTCGCTCACATGTCGGATTGAAAAGCCCGCGCCTCGCCGTGTGGCCGCATGCGGTCGCCCGCCCCGCACGCTTTAAGAGGCTGCCCGTTGGCGACACCTGTTGCGACCGTTGCGTCAGCCACCGACGCGGCTGAAGACTTTCGTCCGCTTCCGACCCATCTCGGACCTTGGGAAGGTCTGCTATGAGGACCTTGATGAGCATCAGTCTAGAGCGAGAGATCGCTTCAATAATCGCGACCCTCGAAGCGCCCCTGTCGCCCGACGAGCGAGCAGCGGGTTGGACTAAGGCCGTGAAGTCTGGATACGCGCAGACGTTCTCCGACCTACTCACCCAGGTTCGCGTGACCTATGCGATCCCATATTTCGGAATCGTCCGTAGCCTTGACGCCTACGGCATTGGGGGTGGTGAGCTATATGACCGCCTGATCAGAGTTGCCAACGAGGCCAACGACCATTTGCGATAGTCCGCCGTCCGCATTCCACCCGTAGCAGACCGCACAGCAGGTCGCTAAAGTCTCGCCATGTCCGACGCTAAACCCGCGGCCTTCAAGCGGCTATCGCCTCCGCAGAAGCGGGAGCAGCTGGAGTTGTCTGAGCATTTTTCGGATGCTGAGGGAGCGCGGATGAGGGAGGGCTTTACTCCGCGCGATATGGACGACCGCTGGTTCGTGTCTTTTGACGATGATTGGTTAAACTTCCATCGAAGTTGGACGGGCGCGCACATCTACGCCGTGCAGCTTGATGATTCTCCATCTGGCGTTCGCGTTGTCGGTGGGTGGGTTAGCCGGGACGAAAACGACTATCGTTCACCGGGTATCGAGCACGATCGCGAGTTCATCCTCAAACTCATCAAGTCGCTATTTGGCGATGATCGGAACGTCCGCTAACCACCCCTAGGAGACGCAGCGGAGATTGGGCAAGCTGACTGCCTTCATCGCGGGGAAGCCACGAATGCTAATCGACGGCTACGTGCAAAGAACGAGGTGCGTCGCCTGCTCGACGCCGTCAGTCGCCTTCACGTTCGTGGGCGACACCGACATGACGACGTTTGGCTTGGTGGCGGCGGCGAGTGGTGACCGGCAACTGGCTCTGGGCGCACTCACGTCGGAAGAATTGCAGTTGGGCGAGAGGGGGTTGGACGGTTTCTGCAGCCGCGCTTCAGCGTCGTTCGGCGTGAAGTTTCGTCCAGTCCGCGTGAAACGCTACGAGGGTGGACTAGCGCCCGCCGGTGCGTCCTTCGCGGAATTTCAGCGCGTCTTCAAACCTGGCGACGCGGTGTTCGCTTGTCAGTCCTGCGGCGGAGACGCCGTTGTGCAAAACCGCGAAGCCGCGGACGAATTTCAGGAGGCAGGCGGTATCGTCAATCTGCTGGGCGATGTCGCCTTTACAGCCGACCACTGACCTCCGCTTCCCACCCCTTGAGGACATTCACGCCGTCGCCGTGTGGCGTGCGAGCACGAAGCCTGATGGAGCCGAAGATTGCTTGAGGCGCCACTCTCCGGCGAGGCTGGGTAGCTCGAGTTCAATCAGGAACTCGTGCGGAATGCCATCAATGCCGGTGGTGTACGCGAGCGCGCCGCTCACGCCGAAGGTCACCGGCTCCCCGAGGTCGGTCAAGAACTCCACCGAGACGGTGTTCCACTGGATGACCCCGCCCGACCACTCCATCCGATGAGTGCTGTCCGGGCCGGTCGGGATTGCTGCGAAAGCTTCTGCGGAGGAGCGAAGGACTACGGTTTCCCAGATCGCGTCCGTGTAATCGCCCAATTCCGGGCTCCAAACGTCGCCGCCCACCCACCGATTGTGCAGTATGAAGGTATTCACGTCGTCGGCGAGGCATAGCAGGCCGATCAGCCGGGAAGCCTCGGTGTGAAGGTCCCGGCGAAGCGTCTGGGTCGGCATGTGTTTGACGCGGAAGCGCGGCTGCCCCGCGGCCGCGGCCACGAACTCACCAATTGAGACTTGGTCCAGCCGCACGCCGATTTCCCCCATCAGGGTTCCAACCTAAGCAATGGAGGCGGAGGCGCAATGTCGGTGATGTCCGTTTTCCACCCATGTCGGACATTCGGGAGGTCTTCTTTGCGTCGGACACCTCGATCATTGGCGCCTCACTTCAATCCCGACGCACGCGCGACAAGAGCCTCAAATTTCTGGTCGAGGATGTTCGCAGCGGCGCGTAGTGCATCGCTACAACCCGCTGGCGCGATCATGCTCGATGGCAGGACATAGTCGATCGTGCAGCCGTTCTTGTCTTCATTGTCCGTCAAAAGCAGCTCGACCGGCGCGAAGAGGCCCGCGCTGATGTCGTGCTTGATCATTGTGATCGCGATCAACGGATTTCCGAGGATCCAACGCTCTGCGCGGCGATTGATCCCGTAGAGCGGCAGCCACCCGCTGTGACTGAGCACGGCGAACTGCATGAAGCCACTCTCTCCGACCCAGCGCTCCGAAACGATTCTGTCGAAGTCCTCCGCGGTTTTCACCTCCGCGACGAAAGCCATGAATTCGGGGACGAGAACCTTCCCCATCTGCGCGAGCAGCGCCTCGCTGACAGTCTCAAAGCTCAGCGGACTTGAGACGCGGATGCGCGTGCCTTCGGACGAAACAATCCGACGAGTTGCGTTGGTCGACATTGGAGACTCCTGGCTTCAAAGGCTTATGTCGTTGCGTTTTAGACGCATGGACTAGCGCAGGCGAGCTGTCCGCTAACACCCGCAGCGGACATTAAGGCGATCGCATTTTAAGGTGAGGCTCACACGCCAAAGGCGGACGTACAGCCGATTGGTCAACTTGCCTGCGTCCGACCGATGTTCTATAAACGTTCTCATGCCGCTGCCTGTCCACGACCAATTCAAAGCCATGCTCGTTGAGCTGGCCGAAGCGGGGATGGAGGTGTCCCGCGAGATGATGGTGGGCGTCCGCAAGGCCACGACCCAGGACGAGCGGATCGCCTACGGCCAGGCCCATGACCGCGCCGCGCGGTCGGTGCGGTTGACCATCAGCCTCTATGAGCGGCTGGAGCGCGCCGAGCGCGAGGCGGCGCGCGAAGACGCCATCAATCTTGAGCCGCTGGCGGCCCTTGAGCGGCAGGTCGAGCCCAAGACGGACCTGCGCAGGGCTCAGGTGCGCGCGGCGGTGCGGCGCAGCATCGAGGCGGAGTACGAAGGCGAGGACGCCCGGTTGCTCGAGACGGCGCTGGATCTGCTGCTTGCGGAGCGGGCGCTCACTTACCGCTTCACAAACCAGGAACCCAGCGAGGCTGTGAGCGAGATCCGCAAGGTGTTGAAACTGCCGGATCGCCTGCGGTTCTGGCTTCCCGCCGCCAAGGCGCCGGACAATCCGCCCATGCCGGAAAAGAGCGGGCCGGAAAAGAGCGGGCCGGAAAAAGAGCGGGCCGGGCCGTCCTAGCGACCGCGCGCGATCCGCCCGGCCCTCAGCTTTTCCTCTCAACCCCCGACCCCGCAAGGCCACGGCCTCCGCCTTCCGGCGGGGGCTCGCGGCGCATGGAGGAGGGCCTAGTCCTTTCCGCCGGGCGCAGGCGCGCCGGGCATCGGCGGGACGGCGGTGGGCGGGGCGTCCGGCGACAGTTCGGGGACTTCCATCAGGCCGCGGGCGACATGGCTCTTGCGATAGCCGTAGGCGAAATAGAGCATCAGGCCGATCGCCGACCACACCGGGAACACCAGCTTGGCGGCGGGCGGCAGGAAGATGAACAGGCCGATGCAGCCGACGATGGACAGCGGGGCGATGACAAACACCAGCGGCGTCCGGAACGGCCGGTGACGGTTCGGCTCGGTCTTGCGCAGCATCATCACGGCGATCGACACGACGGCGAAGGCGAAGAGCGTTCCGGAGTTGGACACATCCGCCAGCTGGCCGATCGGGAAGAAGGCCGCCGCGATCGTCACGCCGACGCCGGTGACCATGGTCACGATGTGCGGCGTCTTGAACTTCGGGTGGATGCGCGACAGCGCTTCCGGCAGCAGGCCGTCGCGCGACATGACGAAGAAGATGCGGGTCTGGCCGTAGATCATCATCAGGATGACCGAGGGCAGGGCGAGACCGGCGGCCAGGCCCAGCAGGTTGCCGACGATCGGATGGCCGATCTGCCGCAGGACGTGGGCCAGGGCCTCGCGGCTGCAGACCAGGGGCTGGCCGGCCACGGAGGTCAGTTCGTCGCAGCGGGCGGCGAGCAGGGGCGAGCCGGGCGAAATCGCATGGCCCGCGGCGTCCATCACAGGCTGCGCGCCATAGGCGCCGACTGCGCCTGCGGCCACCAGCAGATAGAAGATGGTGCAGATGCCCAGCGAGCCGATCAGGCCGATCGGCACGTTGCGCTGCGGGTTCTTGGTCTCCTCGGCGGCTGTGGAGACCGCGTCGAACCCGACGTAGGCGAAGAAGATCGAGGCCGCCGCCCCGATGGTGCCGGACATGCCCAAGGGCATGAAGGGGTGGAAGTTCGCATCCTTGATCACCGGCAGGGACAGGGCGACGAAGGCCGAAAGCGCGGCCACCTTGATGCAGACCAGGACCGCATTGACCGTCGCGCTCTCGGTGGTGCCCAGCACCAGAAGGCCGGTGACCGCAAGCGCGATCAGCACGGCGGGGAGGATTATGATCCCGCCGGCGTAGGGTCCCGCCGCGAGGGCGTGCGGCACGACGATGCCGAGGGAATGGTCCAGCAGGCCGACCACATAACCCGACCAGCCGACGGCGACCGCGCTGGCGGCCACGGCGTATTCGAGGATGAGGGCCCAGCCGACCAGCCAGGCGACGAACTCGCCGAGCACGGCGTAGGAATAGGTGTAGGCCGACCCCGACACCGGGGCCATCGCGGCCAGTTCGGAATAGCAAAGCGCGGCGATGGCGCAGACGAAGCCGGCGATGACGAAGGAGAGCATCATGCTCGGCCCCGCCTTCTGCGCGGCTTCCGCCGTCAGCACGAAGATGCCGGTGCCGATGACGCCGCCGATCCCGAGCAGGGTCAGCTGGATGGGGCCGAGCGACCGATGGAGCGATTTCTTCTCGGCTGTCGCCAGGATCGCGTCTAGCGATTTAACCCGCCACATGGATTTCTCCCGAGCTGCGGCGCGCCCCCTCGACGCTAACCCCCGCACCCGCAAATCAGGGGGACGGTGGACGGCGCGATCAGACCGGTCAAGCGGCAAGGCTTGGCGGGGCCGGCGCGCGCCGTTAGACCGCAGCGATGCTGCCGATCGACGAGGTTCTGCCGCAACTGAAGGCGGCGCTCGCCGCCGCGGACGCCTGCGTCCTCGTGGCCCCCCCTGGCGCGGGGAAGACCACCGTCGTTCCCCTGGCCCTGCTGGACGCCCCGTGGCGCGGCGACGGCAAGATCCTCGTGCTTGAACCCCGCCGTCTCGCCGCCCGCGCCGCGGCCGAACGCATGGCCCAGACCTTCGGCGAACCCGTCGGCGAGACGGTCGGCTTCCGCGTCCGCCTGCAGAGCCGGGTGTCGGCGCGCACCCGTGTCGAGGTGGTCACCGAGGGCGTCTTCACCCGCATGATCCTGGACGACCCGTCCCTGGCGGGCGTGGCCTGCGTGATCTTCGACGAATTCCACGAGCGTAGCCTGGACGCCGACCTGGGCCTGGCGCTCGCCCGCGACGCGCAAGGCGTCCTGCGGCCCGACCTCAAGCTGCTGGTCATGTCGGCGACCCTGGACGGCGCGGCCGTCGCCCGGCTCCTCGGCGACGCACCGGTGGTGGAGAGCCTCGGCCGCGCCTTTCCGGTGGAGACCCGCTATCTCGGCCGCGACGACCGGCTGCGGCTCGAAGACCAGGTCGTCCGGGCGGTCGAGCGCGCGCTCGCTGAGGAAACGGGCAGCGTCCTGGTGTTCCTACCCGGTCAGGGCGAGATCCTGCGCACCGCCGAGCGTCTGGCGCAGCGTCCGCGGGCTGGCGTCGAGGTGGCCCCGCTGTTCGGCGCGCTCGATCCGAAGGTCCAGGATCGCGCTATCGCCCCCGCCGCGCCGGGCGTCCGCAAGGTCGTGCTGGCCACCTCGATCGCCGAGACCAGCCTGACCATCCAGGGCGTCCGTGTGGTTATCGACAGCGGCCTGGCCCGCGTGCCGCGCTTCGACCCCGCCAGCGGCCTGACCCGCCTGGCCACCGTCCGCGTCAGCCGCGCCGCCGCCGACCAGCGCCGCGGGCGGGCAGGGCGCACCGAGCCCGGGGTCTGCTACCGCCTCTGGGACGAGGCCGAGACCCGGTCGCTGCCGGCCTTCGCCGATCCGGAGATCTTGCAGGCCGACCTGGCGGGCCTGGCGCTGGACCTGGCCCGCTGGGGCGCCAAGGACGCCGACGGCCTGGCCTTCCTCGACGCGCCGCCCGCCGCGGCCTTCGCCGAGGCGCGCAGCCTGCTGATCCGCCTGGAAGCCCTCTCACCTGACGGCGTGCTGACGCGCCACGGCGAAGCCATGGCCGCCGTGCCGACCGCGCCGCGCCTGGCCCACATGATCCTGAAGGCGGCCGAGACCGGGCAGGCGGCCCGCGCCGCCGAGATCGCCGCCCTCCTGGCGGAGCAGGGTCTGGGCGGGCGTGACACCGATCTCACCCATCGCCTCGAGGCTCTCGGTCGCGACCGCTCGCCCCGCGCGCAAGATGCACGCCGCCTGGCCCAGCGCTGGGCAGCGTCCGCGCCGAAGGGCGGAGCGTCCGAGCCGCTATCCGATGGCATGCTGCTGGCCTTCGCCTATCCCGAACGGATCGCCCGGGCCCGCGGGCCGGCCGGTGAATTTCAACTGGTCAGCGGCCGCGGCGCCTGGCTCGAGGCGACCGATGCGCTCGCCCGCCAGACCTGGATCGCCGTCGCCGAGATGGGCGGCGGCGATCGTCGTGATCGGATTCTGCTGGCCGCGCCGCTGGACGAGGCGGAACTGCTCACCGCCTTCGCCGATCAGTTCACGACCGAGACCCGCCTGGACGAAGCCGCCGGCAAGCTCCGCGCGAAACGCCTGATCCGGCTCGGCCGCCTCGTGGTCCGCGAGACCGTAGAGGACGCCGACCCGGGGCTGATCGCCCAGGCGCTGGTTCAGCGCGTGCGTGATCAAGGCCTGGGCAGCCTAACCTGGGCCCCAGCCACCGAGGCGCTGCGCCGGCGCCTGGCCTTCCTGCGCGACCGCGACCCGTCATGGCCAGACCTGTCCGATGAGACCTTGCTGGCCACGTTGGATGATTGGCTGGCGCCGCTTCTGCTCGGCCGGCGCGCGCTGGCGTCGATTCCGGCGGGAGACCTCGACGGCGCGATCCGCGCCCTGGCGCCATGGGACCGCCTGCAGGCCGTGGACCGCGAGGCGCCCGCCCGCTGGACGGCGCCCACGGGCAACACCTTCCCCATCGACTACGGCGCGGAGGCTGGCCCGCGTGTCGAGGTCCGCGTCCAGGAGGTCTTCGGCCTCAACGTCCACCCCACCGCCGCCGGCCGGCCGATCACCCTGGCGCTCCTGTCGCCCGCGCACCGCCCCATCCAGACGACGAACGACCTGCCGGGCTTTTGGCGCGGCTCCTGGAAGGATGTCCGCGCCGACATGCGTGGCCGTTATCCGCGGCACGCCTGGCCGAAGGAGCCGGCCGCCGCGGCGCCGACGGCCCGGGCGAAACCTAGGGGGACTTGAAGGTGGGGGACCTAGCCGCCCGCCGCGTAGATCATGATCCCCGTGGCGACCGACAGGTTCAGGCTGTCGGCGCGGCCGCGCATGGGAATCTTGACGTTGACATCACACAGGGCCGCTAGGTCCGGCGTCAGTCCCTGTTGCTCGTTGCCCATGAGGACGAGGGCGGGCGCGCGATAGTCGGCGCTGCGGTGGTCGGAGGTCGCCGACAGCAGCGTGCCGACCACCGATCCCGGCCAGCTGGTCCGCCAAGCGGTGAATTCGGCTTCCGTCGCCTTGACCAGGGAGACCGCGAAGATCGAGCCCATGGTCGCGCGCACCGCCTCCACCGAATAGGGATCGCAGCACTCGCCCACCAGGATCACCGCGCCGCACCCTGCGGCGTCGGCGGTGCGGATGATCGTGCCGAGGTTGCCCGGATCGCGGACCCGGTGCAGCGCGACCCAGACCGTCGCCGCCTTGGGGTCGAGGTCCGCGAGCTCCGCGAAGGCCTGGCGAAAGACGCCGACCACGGCCTGCGGATTGTCGCGCCGCGAGACCTTCGCCAGGATGTCCTGGGTGACCTCAGCGACCTGGCCGCGTGCGCCCAGTGTGGCGGCGACAGCCTTGCGCATCATCGGATGGTCGGCCGCGTCCTTGCCGTGCAGTAGGATCTGCGGCGCGTGGCCGGTGTCGATGCCCTCGATGACGTTCTTCAGGCCCTCGGCGACGAACAGGCCGGTCTCGTCGCGTTCCTTGCGCATGTGCAGGGCGCGAACGGCCTTCACGGTGGCGTTCGACAGCGAGGTGATGGCGCTCATGTCGCCGACCAGCGGGCGTAGAAGCTCATGCCGATAGCGCGGTCGTCGAGCGCCTGGGCCAGCGCCAGTTCGCCCCATTCGATCGTCCCGCCGCGGCCGTCCAGCACCTGGGCCAGCAGACTGGCTAGCGCCGGCCCGCTGATGCGTTCGGCATAGGCGTTCAGGACCAGGAACGAGGCGTCCGGCGACAGCAGTCGCCCGCAGAGCTTGGCCAGTTCCGGCAGGTCTTCGAACAGCCGCCAGACCTCGCCGCCCGGCCCGCGCCCGTACTTCGGCGGGTCGAGAATGATGCCCTCATAGGTCGACCCGCGGCGCACCTCGCGCTGGACGTACTTGCGCGCATCCTCGGTGATCCAGCGGATCGGTCGTTCGGTCAGGCCCGACAGCTCGGCGTTTTCTCGCGCCCAGGCCACCGCACGCTTTGAGGCGTCCACATGGGTCACGGAAGCGCCGGCCGCCGCCATGGCCAGGCTGGCGACGCCCGTATAGCCAAAGAGGTTCAGCGTGCGCGCCGCGCCGCCGGGGTGAGCCCGGACCCGCTCGGTCAGGAATTCCCAGTTCGCAGCCTGCTCGGGAAAGAAGGCCAGGTGGCGGAACGAGGTGAACCGACCCTTGAACTTCACATCGCCCCAGGCGAGCGGCCAGGTCTCGACCGGCTCGTTGCGGAACCGCCAGCGTCCGTCGTCCTCGTCGCCGGTGGGGTCGAAGACCGCGTCGGCGCTCTCCCACTCGGCGGCGGGCAGGGACGGCTCCCACAAGCATTGCGGCTCCGGCCGCACCACCCGGTAGCGGCCATAACGCTCGAGCTTGCGACCGTGCCCTGAGTCCAGCAGGGCGTAATCGGCCCACGCCTGGGTGCGCATCACGCCCGGCTGCGCGGCGATCTTGGGCGTCTGTCCATCCATCGTTTGCGGCTTACGCGCGAAGAGGCGGCTTCGTCCAGCGGCGCTATACGCTCCCGTTGTTTGCACCTATTCGTCAGGCGTGACTCTGAAAGCCCTGGTCATTGCGGCAAGTCTCGCCCTGGCGCCCGTCGCCCAGGCCGCGCCGCGCGTCCTGTCCTGGGACCAATGCGCCGATCAGTATGTCCTGGCCCTGAGCCCCCGCTCCGCCATCGTCGGCCTGTCCACCCGCGCGGACGACGCCGATTCCCGCCTGCGCGCGTTGGTCCGGGGGCTCCCGCAGCGCCGGGTGAGCCTGGAGACGGCGCTGGCCGCCAGGCCAGAGGTCGTCGTGCGCTACTGGGGCGGTGATCCGCGGCTGGTGCGTGCGGTGACGGCCCGCGGCGCCAAGGTTGTCCAGATCGACGAAGCGACGGACTTCGCCGGCGTCCGCGCCAATATCCGCAAGGTCGCCGCAGCGCTTCGCCGCTCGGCGGCGGGCGAGGCGGTGATCGCCGACATGGACGCCCGGCTAGCGCACGCCGCGGGCGCCTGGGGCGGCTTGCGCGGTCTCTATCTGACGCCGGGCGGCGTCACCGCAGGGTCAGGTACCCTGGTGGGCGCGATCATGGCGGCGGCGGGCATGGCCAACGCCGAGACCCGGTCCGGCTTCCAGGCCCTCTCGCTCGAACAGATGGCGCTGAACCCGCCCGGCGCGGTGGTGCTGGGATTCTTCGACACGGTTCAGGCCACCGACGCGTGGGCCGTCGGCCGGCACGCCGTGGTCCGCCGGATCGCGCACCGCCGCACAGTCGCCAACCTGCCCGGCGCGCTGTTGGGCTGCCCAGAGGCCGGCGCGGCGCTCGCTGCTGAGCGCCTCGCCGCCCAGGCGCGGCCGTGACCCCGCGCGTCCTGAACCTGGCCCTGTGCCTGAGCCTGCTTTTGGTCGTGGCCGCAGGTCTTTTCCTGGGCGAGGCGCGATTGACCGGGTCCCAGTTCGGCCAGGCCTTCACCGATCCGTCCTCGGCGCCCGCGGAAATCCTCTGGAGCGTCCGCGCGCCGCGTACGGTCGCGGCCCTTGTGGTCGGCGCGGCCCTGGGTCTGGCTGGCGCCGTCATGCAGGGCCTTTTGCGTAACCCGCTCGCCGACCCGGGCGTGCTGGGCGTGTCCGGCGGCGCGGGACTGGGCGCAGCGCTGGCGATCTCGCTGGGACTGGCCGCCACGCCGGGCGCGGTCGAGGGCGCGGCGCTCGCCGCAGCACTTGCCGTGGGCGCGGCCCTGACGGTCCTGGCGGCGCGGCTGCGGACCCCGGAGACCCTGATCCTTTTCGGTGTCGCGCTGTCGGCCTTCTGCGGAGCGCTCACCTCATTGGTCTTCAACTTCGCGGCCTCGCCGGTGACCCTCGCTGAGGTCTTCGCCTGGCTGCTGGGCTCGGTCGCCAACCGCGACTGGACCGACATCACGAGCGCCTATGTCCCGATGGCGCTCGGTGTGCTGCTCTGCGTTTACGCTCGCCGGGGTCTCGTGATGCTGACCCTCGGCGACGAGACCGCTGAGGTCTCGGGCCTGCCCATGCGCCGCATGCGCGCCGCCGCCGTGGCCGGCGCATCCCTGTTGACCGGGGCGGCGGTAGCCCTTGCCGGCATCGTCGGCTTTGTAGGCCTCGCGGCGCCGCATCTGGCGCGCGGCGTGGTCGGCGGAGATCCGGGCCGCACACTGCTTCCGTCCGCCCTGACCGGCGCTGTCCTCCTCGCACTGGCCGATATCGCCGCGCGAATCATCCCCACCGAGACGGAGCTTAAGCTCGGCGTGGTCACGGCGCTGTTCGGCGCGCCGCTCTTCGCCCTGATCGCATGGCGCGCAGCCCGGAGCTGGCGGGCATGACGGCGTTTGCGCTGACAGCCGCGAGCGCCCTGGTCGCCGGCCGCCCGGCGCTTAGCCAGGTCACGCTGCAGGCCAGATCTGGCGAAGTGTTGGGCGTGGTTGGCCCCAACGGCGCGGGCAAGACGACTCTGCTTCGCGCCATCCTTGGCCTCCAGCGCCTGAACGGCGGGCAGGCCAACTTGGGCGGCCAGAACGTGCGCGGCCTGTCAGACGCTGCGCGGGCGGCGCTCGTCGCCTATCTTCCGCAGGAGCGCGCCGTCGGCTGGAACCTTGCCGCTTGGCGCCTCGCCAGCCTGGGCGCGCCGAACCAGCCGCCGCGCGAGGCCGAAGCCCGCGCCCGCGCCGGCCTGGACCGCGTAGGCCTCACCCACTTGGCCGAGCGCGGCGTGCTCGACATGTCCGGCGGCGAACGCGCCCGCGTCCTCCTGGCGCGGCTGCTGGCGGCCGACGCGCCGTTGTTGCTAGCCGATGAGCCGGTGGCAAGCCTGGACCCCGACGCACAACTGCTGGTGATGGATATCCTGCGCGAAGAGGCGGCCCGCGGCGCGGCGGTGGTGGTGACCTTGCACGACCTGTCCCTGGCGGCGCGCTATTGCGACCGCCTCGCCGTTCTGTCCAAGGGCCGCCTTGTCGCCGACGGCGCCCCCCGTGAGGCCTTGGTGCCGCACATTTTAATGAGCGCCTTCAGTTTACAGGGCGGTTTCATGGAGACGTCCGGGGGGAATATACTGATTTCCCGCCGTGCCTGACAGCATCGTGGCCAAAACATGGCGAAATATTCGACCCTGACATAGACGGTCCAACGGGTGTTCGGCTAAGGACATCTACGGCGTCGAACCCGCTCGTTCGACGTGGGGGAGTACGCGTCATGGTTGATTACACGGGCACGCCGGGGAATGACGTCTTCACCGGCGGTGTGAGCAGCGACAGCGCCCTGGGCGGCGCGGGCGACGACAGCCTCTCGGGCGGTGGCGACACCGATATCCTGGCGGGCGGCGCGGGCGCGGACACCCTCGACGGCGGCGCGGGGAACGACTACCTCTTCAGCGGCGACGTAAATCCAGTCTATTACGGAAGCCCCACCGTCTTCGACACGGGCAATGAAGTCGATGTGCTGCGAGGCGGCGACGGCAGCGACGTCTTGTCCGCCGGATACGGTGATTTTGTCGACGGCGGCGAAGGTGGCGGCCGTCTCTATATCAGCTTCATGGGCGCGCCGGTGGGCGTTGAGGCTGACTTCCATCAGAAGACGCTGACCATTGGCGGCGGAGTCATCACCAACGTAGGCGTGGCCTATGTCCAGGGCAGCAACTTCGCGGATAGGTTCATCTTCGACGACATCTTCGGTTCGACCGCCAGCGACGTCGTCCATGGCATGGGCGGCGACGATATCCTGGTCGCCGGCCGCTCCATCATCAGCATGTTCGGCGGCGCTGGGGATGACTACATCGACGCCCGCCTTGGCCTGTCGGTCTTCACGATCGAGGGCGGCGACGGCGCCGACACGATCTACGCCAACCCCACGGCCCGGGTGAGCGGCGGCGCTGGCGCCGACACGATCTACGGACATGGCTCGATCGACGGCGGCGCCGGCGACGACAAGATCTACCTGCAGGCGAGCGAGTTCAATTTCTGGACCGTTCGCGGCGGCGACGGCGCCGACCTCATCGTCGCCTCGGACATCGGCCACATCATCTATGGCGACGCTGGCGGCGATACGATCATCGGCGGCGCAGCGGCAGACAACCTCTCCGCCGCCGCTAGCGGCTACGACGCCGGCGCTGAGCGCGACAGCCTTTCCGGGGGCGGCGGCAACGACTTCCTGTCCATCGGCTATGGCGATGACGCCGACGGCGGCGCGGGCGTCGACATGTTGCGCCTGTCGCTCGCGGCGGCGACGGCCGGCGTGGATATCGACGCCGCCGTGATCATCACCGGCGCGTCCGTGACCATCGGGGGCGGGGTGATCAGGAATATCGAGACCCTCGTCGGTGTGCAGGGGTCGAACTTCAACGACGTCATTCGGCTTGGCAGCTCGTCGTTCAAACTGCCGGTCGATGGCGCTGGGGGCGACGACCTGGTCATCGGCAAGGCCAGTTCGGTTTCGGTACTCGGCGGCGCGGGCGACGATCGTTTCGTCAGCAGCACCGCTGCTGACACGTTCGACGGCGGCGCCGGTGTTGACGCGATCGACTACTCCAACGCCACGGCGGGGGTTACGGCGAACCTGAAGACAGGCTCGACGTCTGATGGAGACACCTTCTCGACCGTCGAAATTCTGATCGGTTCAAACTTCGCCGACGTCCTCACAGGCGCCGGCACGGGAAGCACCGTCAACGCCGGCGCTGGCGATGACAGGCTGAATCTAAGCAGGGGCGACACGGCGGCGCTTGGGGCTGGCGCCGATGTCGTCGTGGTGGCCTCGCAAAGCCACGCGATCCTCAACCAGATCGCGATCACCGACTGGACCGCGGATGACCGTCTGCAATTCTCGGCCCTGACGGGCGCATACGCCGAGACGACCGCGGCGACCTATAACGAGGCCGTGACCGCGGCCGAGGCGCTTGAGGCCGCTGGCTACAATTTCGTCGCGATCCAAGTCGGCGCAGACGTCTATGTCTTCGGCGAGCCGGTCTCTGACCGCCTCCATTTCGACGCGGTGGTTCGTCTGGTCGGCGTGTCCCTTGATCAGGTGTCGGCCAGCAACATCGGCTTGGCCGGCCCGATCGTAACGCCCACGCCCACGCCCACGCCGGTCCCGACGCCCATACCGCCGGTTAGCTTCGCCGGAACTGCAGGCAATGACAGCTTCGTCGGCGGCGGCGGCCTTGACACGATTCTGGGAGCCGGCGGCGATGACACGCTCGCCGGCGGCCCCGGGCCTGACACTCTTGACGGGGGTGAAGGTTCGGATCGCCTTTACAGCGGCGATATCCCACCGCCCTACAGCTATCCTTACGGGAACAATCCCTACAGCCTGCCGATCCTGGAAACCGGCGCCGAATTCGATGTGCTAAGGGGCGGGCAGGGCAATGACACCCTGTTCGCCGGCTACGGCGACGAGGTGGACGGCGGCGCAGACAACGACACCCTCTACATAAGCTTCATGGGCGCCCCGACGGGGGTGACCGCTGACTTCCGGCTGCCGAGCCAGACGATCGGGGGCGGCCCGATCACCAGCATTGAGTCGGTGGGCTACCTCCAGGGCAGCAATTACGGCGATGCGATCACCCTGGGCGCCGGCGCCGGCTACGCGTCCGGGATGGGCGGCGCTGACACCATCATCGGCGGAAACGGCACACAGGGACTATGGGGCAACGACGGCGACGACCTGCTTGATATGCGCCTTAGCAATTCAGCCGAGTTCGTCGATGGCGGCGAAGGCGATGATACGCTCTACGCATCGCAGGGCGCGGCGCGCGGGGGCGGCGGCGCTGACAAGATTTATGCCCGCGACGCTTCGGGCGGCGCTGGCGACGATGAGATCGTTCTCCAAGCGAACGGCTACAGCAGGGGCATCGGCGGCGAGGGCAAGGATATCATCGTCGCCGCCGCCACGGGCTCCGCCATGGTCGGCGACGCCGGCGCCGACACCCTGACAGGCGGCATGGGCGTCGATACCCTCGTCTCTGCGACAGGCGACGACATGAGCCTTGAGCGCGACGTGCTATCGGGTGGCGGCGAGGCTGACGAACTTTCCGCCGGCTATGGCGACGACGTCGACGGCGGTGCGGGGATCGACACCCTGCGGCTGTCCCTGGGCGGCGCGACGACAGGCCTTGATTTCGACGTGGCGGCGATCAACGCCTCGACGCCGCTTAGCCTCGGCGGCGGGGTGATCCAGAACATCGAGAAACTGGTCTATCTGCGCGGCACAGAATTCGACGATGTCCTTCGGTTGATCAGCGTGCCGATGCTGGTCACGATCGACGGCGGGGCGGGCGACGATGTGATCATCGCCAAGACGACGGTCTCCGTCCGAGGGGGCGCGGGCGACGACCGCTTCGTCAGCAGCCCGGGCGCTGACACGTTCGACGGCGGCGCGGGCGACGACGTCATCGACTATTCCGCGGCGACGACCGGGGTGGTGGTGAACCTGATCACCAATGCGGCGCCCGCAGGCGATGTGCTTCAGAATGTCGAGGGCGTCATCGGTTCGGCCTTCGCCGATACGCTGACAGGCAAGGGCACCGGTCCGGGTTCCACGCTGATTGCGGGCGCCGGCGACGACACCGTCAATCTTCGCCCGGGCGATGTGGCGAGCCTGGGCGAGGGCGCGGACGTGGCCATGGTCCAGTCCAGCTATTACACCAACCCGCCGATCACGATCACCGATTGGGCGGCGGCGGACAAACTCAGGTTCGGCGCGGTGGCTGGGGCTTATGTCGAGTTGACCGCGGCGACCTACGGTGACGCCCTGGTCGCGGCCAAGGCGAAGGCCGCTGCGGGCTACAATTTCGTCGCCGTCCAGGTCAGCGGCGATGTCTACGTCTTTGGCGACCCGATGGCTGGCCGCATGGAATTCAGCGCCACTGTCGTTTTGCAGGGCGCGAACCTGAACACCGTGTCGGCCGACAATGTCGGCATGGTCGGCCCGCTGGTCACGCCCGTGCCGACGCCCACGCCGACGCCCGTGCCGACACCCACACCGACACCGCCGCCCGTGGCCACCACCGGTCCGGACACCCTGACCGGGACAGCGGGCGCCGATGTGCTGGCCGGCATGGCGGGTAATGACCTCCTGAGCGGTCTCGCGGGCGACGACCAGCTCAACGGCGGCGGCGGCGGCGACACGATGATCGGCGGGCCGGGCAACGACGTGTACATCGTCGACGAGCCGGGCGACGTGGTCGTCGAGGCTCCTGGCGAAGGCTATGACCGGGTCGATATCGGCTTCTCGTACAGCTGGAACTACGCACTGACCGACAATGTCGAGGTCGCGCGCGTCGTGCCCGGCACCCGAGCCACGACCATGGCCGGACTGACGGGCAACACCCTGAGCAACACCATGACGGGCCACGATGGGGCCAACACCCTGGATGGCGGCGCCGGAAACGACACCCTCGTCGGCGGCCTGGGCGACGACGTCTATGTCATTGACAGTCTGCAGGACGTGGTGATCGAAGCCGTCAACGGCGGGACTGACCGGGTCGATGTCGCCTTCGGCGGCGTCTATGCTCTGGGCGCCAATATAGAGAACGCCCGTGTTGTGGCGGCGGTCGGCGTGCGGACGGACCTTGTGGGCTCCGACCTAGCCAATGTGATCACTGGCCACGACGGCGCCAACAGCCTGTCCGGAGGCGGGGGTGACGACATCCTGCTACCTGGAGCTATCGACAGCACGACCGCCTTTGACACCGTCGACGGCGGCGCCGGCGATGACACCGTCGAGCTTCGTGGCGCAATGCTCAGCTATGCCATCGAACGGCCGAACGCGACGGACACCACCTTCGTTAACACAGTGACCGGCGAACGCGTTCTGGTGCGTAATATCGAAGTGGTGAAATTCGCAGACGGTGTCCGCGCCATCGGCATGCTGGGCGGCGAAGGCACAGCGGGCGACGATCTCATTGTAGGCACAGCAGGGCCGGACGGTCTGAGCGGCCAGGTTGGCGCCGACACCATCTACGGCGGTGGCGGCGACGATGTGCTCAACGGCGGCGCGGGTGTCGACCGGTTGGTCGGTGGCCTCGGCAATGATCGCTACATCGTCGATAGTCCTCTAGACCTGGTGCTCGAGAACCCGGGGGAGGGCGTCGACCAGATCGACGTGGCGGCCCAGACCGGGGGTGTTTACGTGCTCTCGGCCAATGTCGAGAACGCGCGCATTCAGGCATCCGTGGCCAACCGCGTGGACATCGTCGGCAATGGCCTGGCGAACTATGTTATCGGCCACGACGGTCTGAACAGCATTGATGGGGCAGACGGCGACGATCTTGTCTATGTCGGCCTCGCGGGCCCGCTGGCGTCTGGTGGGTATGATACGGTCGACGGCGGCGCGGGGACCGATACGGTCAAGGTGCTAGGCGCGGCGAGCGCCTACAACATGCGTTACCTGGGCGCCGGGGCGTATGAGGTGGCGCACAAGACCACCGCCGAGCGCGTCATCCTGCGTAACGTCGAATTCTTACAGTTCACCGACCAGAAACTCGCGGTCACGGCCATTCCGGGGCCGACGGCGGGGAACGATAGTCTCTCCGGATCCGGCCTCATCGTTGGCCTGGAGGGCGACGATACTCTGACCGGCGGCGCTGGCGCAGATACGCTCGATGGCGGCTCGGGCGTTGACCGGCTGGTGGGCGGCGGCGGTGCGGATGTTTATATCGTCGACCGGCCCGAAGACGTGGTGATCGCTGGCGATGGTCTCGACCAGGTCCAGGTCGCGTTCACGGCGGGGGGCGCCTATGTGCTCGCGGCGGGCGTCGAGCGGGCGACCGTCGTCAGCGCCCATCTTGCGATCGACCTCACCGGCAACAACTTGGCCAATCTGTTGACTGGCAACAACGCTGCGAACCTGTTGTTGGGTGGCGCTGGCGTGGACACGCTCATCGGCGGCACGGGCGCCGACACCCTCGACGGCGGCGTGGGCGACGATAGTCTGTCCGGCGGTCTTGGCGACGATGTCTACCGGATCACCAACCACCTGGAGGTCGTCGTCGAGGCGGCCGGCGAGGGGTTCGATACGATCGAACTCACCGTAACCGGGCCGATCAGCTACAACACCCCGAACAATGTCGAGAACCTGAGGCTGTTCGGCGCGAACCATCTGGTGCTCGTGGGCAAGGGTAATGCGCTCGCCAACGACATCAGCGGTCACGCCGGTCAGAACGTTCTGGTCGGCCTGGAGGGCGACGATATTCTGCGCCCCGGCGCAACCACGGGTTCCAGCGCGATCGACACCGTCGACGGCGGCGGCGGCGTCGACACGGTCGTCGTGTCCGGGGCCTTGTCGGAATACGTCATCACCAGCTATGGCGGCGGCCAGTTCACCCTGACCAATGTGGCGCGAAGTGAGTTCATCCGCGCTCTTTCGATCGAGTTCATCCAGTTCAGCGATGGCTTGCGACCCAGCGCTGGGTTTGGAACTGGAAGCCCAGGCGCCGACACGCTCAATGGCAGCGCGCTCGGTGACCTGCTGGACGGCGCGGGCGGCGATGATCGTGTGAATGGGCTGGGCGGCGCCGACTATCTGGCCGGCGGATCGGGCAATGACACGCTGGATGGCGGCGCCGAGGCCGACACGATGGTGGGCGGCCAGGGTGATGATTTTTACCTCGTCGACACCTTCAGCTGGAATACGGAGGTTCCGCGCGATGTCGTCACCGAGTCCTCGGGCGAAGGGCTGGACACTATCGAACTCAGGGCAGGCTCCCCCGGCGATGACTTCTACCTGCCCGATAATGTCGAGAACCTGCAGGTCGCCGCCGGTT
The DNA here is from genome assembly GCF_001375595.1 of Phenylobacterium immobile (ATCC 35973). Taxonomy (NCBI): domain Bacteria; kingdom Pseudomonadati; phylum Pseudomonadota; class Alphaproteobacteria; order Caulobacterales; family Caulobacteraceae; genus Phenylobacterium; species Phenylobacterium immobile. The sequence continues at coordinate 1,365,019 of NZ_CVJQ01000001.1, forward strand.
TCGGTGGCGGGCCGGCCGTCCATGGGAACGCCCTGGGCAACCTCCTGACCGGCAACGAAGGAGACAACGCGCTTCATGGCGGCGCTGGCGGAGACTCCGTCATCGGCGGCCTCGGCGCCGACACCTTGTCTGGTGGGGAGGGCGTGGATCTGCTGACCGGCGGCGCCGGCGCGGACCGGTTCCAACTGTCCGGCCAGGGTCTCGATGTGATCTCCGACTTCAACCCAACGGACGACACGATCGAACTGCACCTCGGTGTCGCCATCGCCGGCGGCGATGCGGCTTTCCGGATCGGATACAACGCGACATGGGCGCAGGACGCCACGCAACGCATCCTCTACGACTACGCTACGGGTTTTCTGCGTTACGACCCAGATGGGACGGGTTTCGCGCCGTCCGTCGTGATCGGCGTTCTTTCAAACTATGCGATTCTGACGGTGGCCGACTTTGTCGTCGTCTGATCGCGTGCTCAGGTTGTTGCGGGCGCGAGCACAATCACCGGAACCTCCGGCGAAGTCACCCGGACTGGGGGCGCTGGCGTCCAGCTGTCGTCGCTGACAGCCGGTTCGATCTACGAAGTTGCTAGCGCCTCACGCCCCTGCCGGCCGCGCGTACACATAGCCGCCGCGCCGCAGGTCCTGGCTCAGGGTGATGGGCGCCGCGCCGCCGGCGAGCTTGGCGCGGTACACGGTCATGCCTTCCATGACGCGCATCACATAGTTCCGGGTCTCCGAGAACGGGATGCATTCGATGAAGTCGAGCGGGTCGGCCGTACTGGTGCGCGGGTCGCCGCAGAAGCTCGCCCATTGCGGGGGCCGGCCGGGACCGGCGTTGTAGCCGGCGATGGCCATGACGTAGGAGCCGCTGAAATTGCCAACCAGCTGGCCGAGGAAGCTCGAGCCCAGGCGCATGTTGTAGTCCGGCTCGTCGAGCAGGCCGGCTGAGTAGCTGACGCCCATCTTGCGTGCGACTGAGGCGGCCGTGGCCGGCATGAGCTGCATCATGCCGCGGGCGCCGACGCCGGAACGTACAAGGGGATCAAATCCGCTTTCCTGGCGGGTTATGCCCAACACCAGGGCCGGTTCCGGGGCGCCCGTCACGCCCGGCGGAGTCACCGTCGGATAGCCGCGGTCGGGCAGGATGAAGCCGCGTTGGGCTGCGGCGCGCACCACCCTCATGGAGGTGTCCTGGTCGCCGTAGCCGCGGGCGAGGTCCACCAGCAGGGCTTGATCCTCGACGGTGGGCAAGGTGTCGTCGAGCGCCAGGACAAACAGGCGATAGAGATCGCGCTGGCCCATTTGGTAGAGCAGCCGCGCCGCGCGCACCGGCTCGCGCGCCTCGAACCGGGCCCGATGGCCAGCGCTGATCTGCGGATCGCGGCCGAGGTTCAGCGGCTGGCCGAGGCGTTCGGCGGCCAGCTGGCCGTAGAAGACGGTCGGGAACTGCGCGGCCTGAGCGTAGAAGGTTTGGGCCGCGATCGGATCGCGTTGCGCCTCGGCCGTGCGTCCCAGCCAGTAGAGGGCGCGGCCCCGCGTGATCGGCGAGGTCCCGATCCGCTCGATAGCGGCGAAGTGGCGCTCGGCGCGGTTCGGATCCTGCAGCTTCGTCAGCGCGATCCAGCCGGCGTAGAACTCGGCCTCGGTGGCGTCGGAGCCTTCCTTCAGGCCAGTGTCGGCGGCGGCCAGATAGGCGCTGCGCGCATCGCCGTTACGCAAGGACGACAACACCAGACGGTAGCGTTCGTCCCAGACCCGATCCGCCTGCTCCGGCGTGGCGATCTCGCGCGGGAAGGACGCCAGCTGGGCGAGCGCCAAGCTGTCCAAACCCTTTCGGCGCATGAAGGCCGCCCGCTCAAAGGCGACACCGGATTCGCCGGCCACGCTGGCGGGGAGCGCCGCGACCTGGGCGTTAGCGTCGGACGCTTCCGTGCGCAAAGCGATGCGGGCCAGCGCGGCGGCCTGCTGATCGGCGGGCAGCAACGGGATCATCTCGCGCGCCGCGGGGCCCTGTTGGCCGTAGAGCAGGACGTCAGCGCGCCGGACGTGATCCTCCTGGCTCAGCATGTCGGCGAAGCGGGTCAGCATGGCGCGCTGGGTGTCAGCCTCGAAACTCTTACCCCGCCACCAGGCGCGGATCAGTTTCTGGGCGTCATGGCTGCGGCCGCTGGCGCGCTGGGCCGAGGCGAGCGCCATGGCGCCTTGGGCGGTGACGGGCTCGTCGCGACCGAACCAATCGAGCACCTGGCGCGGGGTGAGGCCTGACGTTTCGATCAGCTTTTCGGCGGCCATGCGCCGTCGCGCGGCGCGCGGCCAGCCCTGCAGGTCGCGCACGGCTTGGTCGACCTCGTAGAAGCTCAGGGATTCAGCGCGGGCGTCGACCAGGCTCCATAGGGCCAACTTGCGCGCGGTGGGATCGGTGATCTGCGCCATGGCGGTGCGCGCCGTGGCCATGTCGCCGCGCTTGCCGGCGTCCATCGCCGCGCGCAGCTGGGCCGAATCAAGGGCGCTGAGACTGGGCGCCGCCACGTAGGCGCCGGAAGCAATCTGCGGCGCGGCCTGCGCAGGCTGTTGCACGCCCCAGCCCGGATAGAGCTCAGCGCTCGGCTGCGCCTCGGCCAGCGTGCCGGCCAGCACGGCGAGCGTGGCCAACAAGAGCGCCTTCCGAGCCTTCGACGACATTGAACCCCCAAACTCCCGCATCCGGGATCAAGCAACAGAATCAACGCGGGCGTTGCGGTGGACACCCCTGCGGCCATATTGTCCGGCCAACTCCGCTCCGCACCCTAAGAAGCGGCTCATTCACGGCTTTTTGCAGACCCCGGCTTTTCGCGAACATGTCAGACCCTTTGTTCAAGGGCGTGCTCACCGCCCTTGTCACTCCCTTCTCCGGCGACGCTGTTGATGAGGATACCTTCGTCCGGCTCGTCGAGCGGCAGATTACCGCCGGTGTTCATGGGCTTGTGCCCGTGGGCACCACCGGCGAGACGGCCACGCTCAGCCACGACGAACATCGCAAGGTGGTCGAGTTGTGCGTGCAGGCCGCCGCCGGCCGCGTTCCTGTGATCGCCGGGGCCGGGTCCAACGCGACCGCCGAGGCCATCGAGCTGGTCCGCCACGCCAAGACGGTCGGCGCCGACGCCGCGCTCGTCGTCACGCCTTACTATAACCGGCCGAGCCAGGAGGGCCTCTACGCCCACTTCCGGGCGATCAACGATGCGGTCCAACTGCCGGTCGTGATCTATAACGTGCCGGCTCGCACCAGCGTCGACATCTCCAATGAGACGCTGGCGCGGCTGTCGGAACTTCCCAACATCCTCGGCATCAAGGACGCCACGGGCGACATGGTGCGCGCCTCGCAACAGCGGCTGATGTGCGGGGCCGACTGGCTGATGCTCACCGGCGATGATCCGACGGGCCTAGGCTATGTCGCCCACGGCGGCCACGGTTGCATCTCTGTAACGTCGAACGTCGCCCCGGCGGAATGCGCGGCCTTCTATAACGACCTCATGGCCGGCCGCTGGACCGAGGCGCTCGCCTGGCAAGATCGGCTGGTCCGCCTGCACAAGGCGTTGTTCGCCGACGCCTCGCCGTCGCCGTCGAAGTTCGCTATGGCGCATCTCGGCCTATGCTCAGAAGAGGTGCGCCTGCCCATCGTGCCGACGAGCGAGGCCGCCCGCTCCGAAGTGCTGGCCGCCATGCGCGACGCCGGCCTCATTCAGCAGCAAGCGGCCTGATGGCTACGCCGCCCATCAAGCCACCGCCCAAGAAGGAGACGGTCAATCCCTCGGCGGGCAAGCTGATCGCCGAGAACCGTCGCGCGCGCTTCGACTACTTCCTGGAGGACAACCTGGAGGCGGGCATCTCGTTGACGGGTTCTGAGGTGAAAGCCCTGCGCAACGGCCGCGCCAACATCGCCGAGAGCTATGCGGCGGTGGAGGGCAATCAGGTGGTGCTGGTCAACGCCGACATCCCGCCCTACGCCCAGGCTGGCCGCTTCAACCACGAGCCGCGCCGGCCGCGGAAGCTTCTGCTCCATCGCAAGCAACTCGATCGCCTGATCGGCGCCGTGCAGCGCGAGGGCAGGACCATCATCCCGACCCGGCTGTATTGGAACGACAAGGGCATGGCCAAGCTCGAGATCGCCTTGGCCAAGGGCAAGAAGAACCACGACAAGCGCGAGACCGAGGCCGCTCGCGACTGGCAGCGCGACAAGGCGCGGCTGATGCGTGACCGCGGCTGACCTGACCGCCGCAGACATCGAAGCGATCGAGCGGGCCACAGTCGCCGCCGTCGCCCCGCGTCGTCTGGTCGAGGCTGACGGCTGGCTGATTCCCTTGGATGACGGCGCGATCGGCCGGGCCAAGAGCGCCGCGCCGCTTTTCCACGCCGCTTCGCCAGGCATGATCGACGCTATTGAGGCGGTCTACGCGGGCGCGCGCCTGCCGCCCGCCTTCCGCCTGGCCGACGACAATGGCTTGGCTGCGGTGCGCGCCACCCTGGAGGCGCGGGGTTATGCGCCCAGTCGCCCGACGCTGGTCATGATCGGCGACGCTGTCGCTTTGGCAGCGCATCACGCCGAGGCCGCCGAACTTCTTACGGCGCCGGATGCCGCGTGGGCGGCGGTGTTCAGCGGCGAAGGCTTTGATCCCGCTGACGGCGCGAGTCGCGCCGCGGCGCTGGCCCGGGCGCCGGATGCGTTGTTCGGACAGGTGGAGGGCGTGGGCGGCCCGGTCGCCGTGGGCGTGGTTAACTTCGGCCATGGCTGGGCGGCGATCAGCGGCCTGCGAACGAACCTCGCCGACCGGGGCAAGGGGTACGCCAGCCGCATCCTGGCCGCCTTCGGTCGCGCGGCCCAAGACCGCGGCGTCGAGCGCATTTTCCTGCAGGTTGAGGCGCACAACACGGCGCGCGCCCTCTACGGGCGTGCAGGGTTTGGAGATGGCTGGACCTATCGCTACTGGACGATGCCGAAGGAACACGGCTGAGCGACGCCATAGCGCTTGTAACTGCAACGCGTTCTCATCTATGTGGGTCGCAATGGCTCTCGCCCGACCCAAGGCATATTCATGAAGCGTTCCATTTCCGCATTGACCCTGGCCGCCGCGGGCGCCGCGGGCGCCGCGCCGGCTTTCGCAGCTGATCTCAAGGTCACCTATGATGTGCCGCGTATTCCAGTCGCGGAATACCATGCGCCCTACGTCGTGGTGTGGATTGAGAATACCGCCACGGGCGAGGCCGCAGGCACGCTGTCGCTGCGCTTCCGGCCAAACCATGAGAAGTGGTTGAAAGACATGCGCCAGTGGTGGCGCAAGGCGGGTCGCGCGCAGGGCGCCGACCTGGCCGGCGTCACCGGCCCGACCCGTGCGCCCGGCGTGCAGGATATGACGTTCAGCGGCGCCAAGAGCCCGCTGAAGGAGCTGAAACCCGGTCAGTACAGCCTGGTGGTCGAGGCCGCCCGTGAGGGTGGGGGCCACGAATCCGTCCGCGTGCCCTTCACCTGGGGCAGGGCCGGCCGGCCGGCGACGGCCAAGGGCGCAGCTGAGCTCGGCGTCGTCACCGTGGCCGTGAAGTGAAGGGGATCTCCATGCGCGCGCTCAAATCCCGCCTGGTCGCCAGCGCCCTAGGGTTGGCTCTCTTGGCCCCGGCCATCGCCCAGGCCGCCCATAGCTGGGTCCTGCCGTCGACCACGATCCTTTCCGGCGGCAACGCTTGGGTGACTTTTGATGCGGCGACTTCCGACGAGCTCTACTTTCCGAACCTGCGGCCCCTCCTGCTGAACACCCTGACGGTGCTCGATTCCGACGGCCAACCGGTCGAACCCGTCAATGCGTCGGCCGGTCGCCTGCGCGCGACGATCGACGTCCAGTTGACCAAGCCCGGCACCTACAAGGTCGCCTCGACTTCGACCACCGTTCTGGCGAGCTGGACCGAAGCGGGCGTTGTGAAACGCTTCCGCGGCGCCGGCGATGAGTTCGCGAAGCAGGTTCCGGCCGACGCAGCCGACCTGAAGACAATCCGCACGGTCAATCGCAATGAGACCTTCGTTACCCGCGACAATCCGACGACCACGGTCTTCAAGACTACGGGGCAGGGTCTCGAGCTCGAGCCCATCACCCATCCCTCCGATGTGATCGTTGGCGAGGAGGCGAGCTTCCGGCTGATCCTGGATGGCAAGCCCGCAAGCGGCCTTGAGGTCAGCTTCATGCGTGGCGGCGATCACTGGAAGGTCCGCCCCACCGAGATCAAGCGAAAGACCGGCGCCGACGGCCTCGTCACCGTCACCTTGCCGGAAGGCGGCGTCTGGCTGCTGAGCGCCGGATACCGCACGGGCGAGAACGGCCGCGGCGGTCCCCCGCCGGGCGGTCCACGCCCGCCGGGATCGCCCGCGCCGCCGGCCCAGCCCCTGGCGGGCGACGGCTACATGGCGAACTACAGCGCCACGATTGAAGCGCAGTTGCCCTAAGGCCGCGCTTTCACGCGCCGCGCACAACCAAGTCGGTGATTCGTGCGTTGGCTCAGGATGACGCATCAGACCGCCATCCTGAGCCCCCGCCCGCGCGGCCTCCTTCTCAGCCTTCTCGCCATTGTCGCGGGGCCGCTTCTTCTCGGATTGGCGGCCTGCGGCGGCGACGGCGCGACCAAGCTGTCGCGCAGCGACGCCGCCTACGCCGTCGAGGTGCTGGAGCGCGCGCCGGAGCATGGCTTCGCGACGGGCTCCTTCAACATCGCGGCGGTGAAGCAGGCGCGCGAGGACCGCGACCCGCAGGCCGAGGCGATGCTGCACGCCGCCTTGGCGGACTACGCGCGCGCCCAGCACGGCCTACTCATCCCGGCCAAGTCGCGCCCGGCGGCCTGGGGCATGAAGCCCGCCGCCTATGACGCTGAGCCGGCATTGGACAGCGCCATCGCGGGCAAGACGTTCCGCGCCTGGCTGGACGAGCAGCCGCCCACGAGCGGGCTCTACATCGCTCTGCAGAAGGCCTATGTCGCCGCCCGCGACGGCGGACGTGCGGCGGAAGCGGCGACGCTCCGCGCCAACCTGGAGCGCGTCCGTTGGCTGCCCCGCACGGACGAAGCGACCCGCGTCGATGTGAATATCGCCAGCGCCACCATGACCTATTTCGTCGACGGCCGACCGCAGATCACCATGCGCACCGCCTCAGGCAAGCCGGGCGACGAGACGCCGATCCTGACGTCCAGCATCGACCACATCGTGCTGAACCCACCGTGGAACGTGCCGGACGGCATAGCCAATGAGGAGCTGCGGCCGAAAGGCGGCGCCTATCTGGCGGCCAATAACTTCACTACCAAGGAAGACGGCCGGTTGATGCAAAAGCCAGGCCCGAACAGCGCCCTGGGCCTGGTGAAGTTCGACTTCGACAACCCCTACGCGGTCTACCTGCACGACACGCCCTCCAAGGCCGCCTTCGGCCGCGACGACCGCGCCGTAAGCCACGGCTGTGTGCGCCTGGAACGTGCGATGGACCTGGCCGGCGTGCTGTTGGCCACCCGCGCTGGCTGGACGCCGGAACAACTCGGCGAGGCCATGGCCAAGGGCGAGACCAAGACGGTGAAGCTGGACCAGCCCGTACCTGTACGCCTGCTATACCTCACCGCCGTACCCAACGGCGGCGCCGTCACCTTCCTGGAGGACGTCTACGGCTGGGACGCTCAGGTGCTGGAGCGGATGGATCGCAGGGCCTAGGCGTCAATCAGAACCCGCGCGCGCTCGAACACCGCACGGAACATCTCCGGCGTCAGGCGGCCGGTGTTCGTGTTCAGGCGCGAGCAGTGATAGCTGTTCAGAATAGTATACTGGCCGGCTTGGAACTCTGAGCCGTGGCCGGGAACACCTGCGGAAGCCTTCAGGCCCAGGGCGCGCATCACATTGCGGCGCGACACGTCGCCCAGGGTGACGATGACCTTCAGCCGCGGCAGGGCGGCGATCCGCGCGGCCAGGAAGGGACGGCAGTTGGCCTCCTCCGAGGTTTCAGGCTTGTTGCCCGGCGGGGCGCAGCGCACGGCGTTGGAAATGATGCAGTCCCTGAGGGTCAGGCTGTCATCGGGTCGGGCTTCATAGACGCCTTCCGCGAAGCCGGTCGCGAGCAGGGTCTCGTAGAGGAGCACGCCTGCGCCATCGCCGGTGAACGGCCGGCCGGTTCGGTTGGCGCCCGTGCGCCCCGGCGCGAGGCCCGCAACCATCAGGCGGGCGTTCAAATCGCCAAAGGAGGCGACAGCGCCGTTGAACCAGTCCGGATTGGCCATGACGTTCGCCTTGCGGTAGGCGACCAGCCTGGGGCACAGGGGGCAATCTTTCGGTGCTTCGGCAGGAGCAGAGATCATTTCCGCCCCATACCCGGATTCCGAGCTCGACGGCGCCGTGATCGTGGCGCTTGGGGGCAACTTGCCCGGCGACTACGCGTCCTGCGAAGATCTACTGGAAGTCGCCATCGCGCGGTTGCCGGCGGCGGGCCTGGTGGTGCGAGCGCGCTCGCGCTGGTGGCGTTCCGCCGCCTGGCCTGACCCCAGCGCCCCGCAGTATCGTAATGGGGTAGCCTTAATCGAAACTCGCGAAGACCCGCTCGCCGTCTGGGCGACGCTGGCCGCCGTCGAGGTCGAGTTTCGCCGCGAACGCTCGGTCCGCAACGCGCCTCGCACCCTGGACCTCGACCTGATCGCTCACGGACGCGTCGTGCTGGACGGGCCTGGCCTGATCCTTCCCCATCCGCGCGCCGAGGACCGGCTGTTCGTCATGGGCCCACTCGCCGAGATCGCCCCAGGGTGGCGCCATCCGGTCACGGGCCGGACCGCCACCGAGGCCGCCAAAACGGCGTCTGTCGGTGTTGATGCGAGGCCAGTTTGAGTTTGCCGGACCTGCCCGCCTGGCTTTGGGTCATGCTGGGCGCCGAGGCGGCGATTCTTGGCGGCCTGACCTGGCGCTTTGGCCTGCGCGGCCTGGGCTGGGGCGCGCTCGGCGCCTGCGCCTTCTGGTTCGTCCTGAGCCTTGGCGCATCCTTCCTGGTCAGCCGCCTCGAGGGCGGCCGGCCAGGGAACCTTACGCCTGGCGCGCTCCTGGCGATGGCCAGGCTTGGCCTGCTGGCCGCGCCCCTTAGCGCGGTCGCTGCGACCGCCGGCCTGATCGTGCGACGCTATCGTCAGCCCTGAGCTGTCTGCGGCGTTGCGAAAGGCGGCGCAAACCTCTATTTTAGCCAGTTCTATCCCCCGCCCGAGGACTCCATGGCTCGCGTCACTGTCGAAGACTGCATCGAAAAGGTCCCCAACCGCTTCAGCCTGGTGCTGCTGGCGGCCCATCGCGCCCGCGGCATCGCCGGCGGCGCACCGATCCTGCTCGATCGCGACAACGACAAGAACCCGGTCGTGTCCCTGCGCGAGATCGCAGATGATCTGATCGACGCCGATGAACTGCGTGAAGGCCTGATCGGCACGCTGCAGCGCGTCGACGAGCGCTCCGAAGCCGAGGAAGAGGCGGAAACCCTGGCCCTGCTGGCCGACCCGACGCACATGCAGATGAGCGAACTTGAGCTGGTTCGCGCCCTGCAGAGCGATCGCGATGGCGGTCAGGAAGAGCGCTACTGAGCCTCGACAGCCCAGACGCTGCGACGACTAAGGCGGCGGCCACTACCGCCGCCATTCCGCTGAAGGACGCGCAGGGTTCCACCACCAGCGCGTCGAAGCGGCCGAAGATGCTTCGGCAATTTGAGCTGATCGAGAAGGTCCGCTCCTACGACCCCACCGCCGACGAGTCGCTGCTTAACCGCGCTTACGTCTATGCGATGCGCGCCCACGGGGCGCAGAAGCGCGCCTCGGGCGACCCCTACTTCGCCCACCCGATTGAGGTGGCCGGCATCCTCACCGACTATCGGATGGACACCGCCAGCGTCGTGACGGCGCTGCTGCACGATGTCATCGAGGATACGCCGACGACGCGCGAGGAGATCGACCAGCTCTTCGGCGAAGAGGTCGGCGAACTGGTCGAGGGCGTCACCAAGCTATCGAAGCTGGAGCTTTCCTCAGAACACCTGCGTCAGGCTGAGAACCTGCGGAAGTTCATCCTGGCGATCAGCCGTGATGTGCGGGTGTTGATGGTTAAGCTGGCCGACCGCCTGCACAACATGCGGACGCTGCAGTACATCCCGGCGGTCGCCAAGCGCGAGCGGATCGCCCGTGAGACGCTCGACATCTATGCGCCGCTGGCGCGATCGATCGGTGTGCACCGGATCTGTTCGGAGCTTGAGGAGCTCGCCTTCGAGCATCTCAATCCCGTCGCCCGCGACGCCATCGGACGGCGGCTGGAAACGTTGCGCGCCCAGCAGGGCGGGGCGGTCAGTCTTGTCTCTGGCGAAATCGCCACGCGGCTGGAGACGGCGGGTATTCCAGCCCGGGTCTATGGCCGCGAAAAGAACCCTTACTCGATCTGGCGAAAGCTGCAGCGCAAGTCGATCGGCTTCTCTCAGCTGTCGGACATCTACGCTTTCCGGGTGATCACCGACACCGAGGACGATTGCTACCGTGCGCTCGGCGTCATTCACCGCAGCTGGCCCAGTGTGCCCGAGCGGTTCAAAGACTTCATCTCTACGCCCAAGCGCAACAACTACCGCTCGCTGCACACGACAGTGGTGGGGCCCAAGGGCATGCGCATCGAGATGCAGATCCGCACCGAGTCCATGGACCAGGTGGCCGAGGAGGGCGTCGCCGCCCACTGGCGTTACAAGGATAAGTCCTACGGCTTTGACCTGGACCACCAGCGCGCCGCCGGCGGCCGCGATCCCCTCGTCAATCTGCGTCACCTCGTTCAGGTTCTGGAGCACGGCGGCGACGCTGAGGAGCTGGTCGAGCACGCCAAGCTCGAGATGTTCCTCGACCAGACTTTCGTTTTCACGCCGAAGGGCCAGCTGATCAGCCTCCCCAGCGGCGCCATGCCGCTGGACTTCGCCTACGCCCTGCACACCGATGTCGGCGACACCTGCATCGGGGCGAAGATCAACGGCGAGCTCAAGCCGCTTCGCACGCCGCTGCAGAACGGCGACGTGGTCGAGGTGATCCGCGCGGCCAAGCCGGTGACGCCGCAGGACTGGCGCTCGCTGACCGTGACCGGCCGCGCCCGCTCGGCGATCCGCCGCCATATCCGCCAAAGCGAGCGGGAGGAGTTCATCCGCCTGGGTCGCGGCAGCGTGGAACAGGCCCTGGCCTCGGCCGGCAAGGATCGCAAGGACGTCAGCCTGCGGCCGGCGCTCGACCGTTTCGCGGCGGCCAGCGAAGACGATTTGTTCGAGGCGGTCGGCCGCGGCCGGGTAACGCCGTCCCAGCTGATCGAAGCGATCTTCCCGGGCCTGAAGCCGGCCGAGCGGGAAGCCGCCGCTGCGCGCCGCCGCATCGAGGACGGCAAGGGCGCCCGGCTCTATGTCCGTGGCGGCGGCCTCACGCCCGGCGTCACGATCCACTTCGCCCATTGCTGTTCGCCGGTCCCGGGCGACCGGATCGTCGGCATCCTGGAGCCGGAGAGCCGCGGCCTGACCGTCCACACCATCGACTGCGACCGCCTGGCCGAATTCGAAGACAGCGAAGAACTGTGGCGCGACCTGCATTGGACGCCGGAGGCGGAACGCAACTCCATCGCCCGCGCCCGGTTGACGGCGACGATCCGCAACACGCCAGGTGTCCTGGGTCAGGTTTGCACCCTTATCGGCGAGGCCGGTGGCAACATCGTCGGCATGCGGATGCATCAGCGTCAGCAGGACTTCTGCGACGTCGAGCTTGATGTCGATGTCAGCGACGCCCGCCACCTGACTCACATCGCGGCGGCCCTACGCGCAAACCCCAGTGTCGAAACTGTGGATCGCATAAAAAACTAGCAAAATTCCGAGCGTTCGGCGCCTCGATGTTTGGCAAATCCGTCGCGCTACCCGCTAATCCCTGAAATTTCGCCGTGTATTCGCCGGATTTACGCGTGTGCGTCAGTTACGTGCGGTTTCTCTAGGCGTCTGTTCTTAGGCTGGTCTATAAAACACACAGCAAGCGGTGCCTGACGAGGAATCTCGCGGTCTGCGCTGGCCGAACGATCAATCAAAGCGGGCGCGCTCCTCCACCCCGGCGCAGCCCGAAAGGGAGCAATCACAATGAAGATTCTGGGTCTCTGCGCCGTTGCCGCCCTGCTCGCCGCGCCTGCCGCCGTGCAAGCCGCCGACCAGACCGTCCACATCGCCGTGCGTCACGGCGACCTCAATCTCTCCAACCCGGCCGACGCGGCCCGCATGATGCAGCGCCTGGACAAGGCCTCGCTCAGCGCGTGCGGCGCCTCGTCGTTCAGCCTGCGCGAAGTGCGCGAGGCGACCCGTCGCGACGACTGCTATCAAGCGGGCCTGAACCGCGCCGTGGCCGACCTGAACGCCCCGCTGGTGACCGCGATCCTGCGCGACCACACGAGCCTGCAGGTCGCCTCGCGCTAAGCCATCGACCTTTTCGAGCTTCTCGCCGCCCGCCTGAGCGATCAGGCGGGCGGTTTGCATTTCGGCGCCTTTTGTTTTCGGGCCGGCTTTCGGCGAGTCGCCGGACGGGTTATCTGGCGTGCTCATGAACACTGAAGACGTCCTCGAAGAATTCCGCGCGGCGGGCGCTTTGCGCGAAGGCCATTTCATCCTGGCCTCCGGACGCCATTCGCCGATGTTCCTGCAGAAGAACCTGGTCTTCCAGTACGCCGACCGCACAGAGCGCCTGTGCAAGGCGCTGGCCGCGAAGATCGAAGCCCAGTTCGGCAAGCCCGACGTGATCGTCGCCCCCGCCGTCGGCGCCATCATCCCCGGCTACGAGGTGGCGCGCGCCCTGGGCGTGCCCTCGATCTATGTCGAGCGTGAAGACGGCGAGTTCCGCCTGCGCCGCGCCTTCAAGATTGCGCCGGGCGCCAAGGTGGTGGTGGTCGAGGACGTGATCACGACGGGCGGCTCGTTCCGCGAGGCGGTGAAGCCGATCGAGGCCGCCGGCGGCGTCGTGGTCGCCTGCGCCTGCATCGTCGACCGTTCCGGAGGCCGGGCCGAGGTGGGCTGGCCGCTGGTGGCGCTGGCCACCGTCGATGTGCCGTCCTACGCCGCAGATGAAATTCCACCGGAACTCGCCGCCTTGCCGGCGGAAGAACCCGGCTCCAAGCGGCTGCGCGGATGAGCCGGCTCCGCCTCGGGGTCAATATCGACCACGTCGCGACCGTCCGTAACGCCCGCGGCGAAAGCTATCCCGACCCGGTGCGCGCCGCCGAGGCCGCCCTGGCCGCCGGCGCCGACGGGATCACCGCCCATCTGCGCGAGGATCGCCGCCACATCTCCGACGCCGACATCGATGCGTTGGCCGTCATCACTCGGCGTCGCGGCCGGCCGCTCAACTTCGAGATGGCCGTCACCGACGAGATGGAGAAGATCGCGCTGGCCCACCGGCCGCACGCCGCCTGCCTGGTGCCGGAGCGGCGCGAGGAGGTGACGACCGAGGGCGGCCTGGACGTCGTGAAGGGCCACAACGTCATCGCCCCCGTGGTCGGACGCCTGGCCGAGGCCGGCATCCGCGTCTCCTGCTTCATCGACGCCGACGAGGCCCAGGTGCGGGCGTCAAAATCCGCCGGCGCCCAGGTGGTCGAGCTGCATACCGGCGCCTATTGCGAGGCCGTGCGGCACAGTTCGCCCGAGGCGCCGCGCATCCTGGCCGAGCTGCGGGCGGCCGCCCAGCTGGCTGTCTCGCTGGGCCTCGAGGTCCATGCCGGCCATGGCATCGACTATGAGACCGTGAAAGCGGTCGCTGCGATCCCCGAGCTCGCCGAGCTCAACATCGGCCACTTCCTGATCGGCGAGGCGATCTTCATCGGCCTGGGCCCCGCCATTCAGCGGATGCGCGAACTCATGGATGAAGCGCGCGGATGATCCTCGGCATCGGCTCCGATCTGTCCGATATCCGCCGCGTCCAAGCCAGCCTGGACCGCTTTGGCGAGCGCTTCACGAACCGCGTCTACACCGATCTCGAACGCGCCCGCTCCGAGCGCAAGACGGACCGCGCCGCCAGCTACGCCAAGCGCTTCGCGGCGAAGGAGGCCTGCGCCAAGGCGCTGGGCACCGGCATCCGCCACGGCGTCTTCTGGCGCGATATGGGGGTCATCAATCTGCGCTCCGGCCAGCCCACCATGGCGCTGACGGGCGGCGCGCTGGCCCGGCTTCAACAGCTGACGCCCGAGGGCATGAAGGCGGTCATCCATCTCTCCCTCACCGACGACCACCCCTACGCCCAGGCCTTCGTGGTCATCGAGGCGGCGCCAGCCTGAACCTTCCCACCAGTGGTCGCCCGCGTGCCTCGGCGATCCATCAACGCCTGATCGTTTGATTGAGCGCGGAGGCTGTGCGCCATGCTCTTCCAGTCGATGGCGCAACTTCCGCTTTCACCCATAGGTGACACGCGGCTAGCCCGCCCTAAGGCGCCGCCAGCTTCCGCCAGTTCAGCATTGGCCAGAAGGTGTTGAGCGCCAGGCCGCTGATCAGGAGGCCGGCGGCGATGAGCTTCCAGGCGGGCAGGCCTTCGCCCAGCCAGATCGCCGACGCGCCCATGCCGGCGACGGGGATCAGGAGCGCCAGCGGGCTCACCTGCGCCGCCGGGTGCCGCGCCAGGAGCCAGGCCCAGGCGACGTAGCCGAACATGGTGTTGCCGATGGTCTGCCAGGCGACGGCGACCCAGGCGCCGGGGCTGGCGTGGGCGACGGCCTGCGCCACCCTGGCGGGGCCTTCCAGCGTCAGGGCCAGGAGCCACAGCGCCGGCGCGGCGCAGGCGCTGGACCAGACGATGAAGGCGAAAAGGTTCACGTCGCTCTTCAGGCCGCGCGCGACGGTGTTGCCGCCGGCCCAGCTGGCCGCAGCGATCAGGACGAGACCGATGCCGAGCGGCGTAACCTCGCCGTTGGTGTGGACGATCAGCCAGATCAGACCGGCTGCGCCCAGCGCCAGGGCGCCGTACTGGAAGAGCCTCGGTCGCTCGCCGACCAGCCACATGGCCAGACCGATGGTGAAGAAGACCTGGGTCTGCACGACCAGCGAGGCCAGCCCCGGCGAGATCGAGCCGTTCATCGCGATGAAGAGCAGGCCGAACTGCCCGGCGCCGATCAGCAGGCCATAGGACACCAGTCGCCAGATCGGCGCGGGCGGCCGCTTGACGAACAGCATCATCGGCAGGGCTGCGAAGGTGAACCGAAGCGCGGCGAAGGTCAGCGGCGGCAGCTCGTTCAGGCCCAGCCGGATGACCACGAAGTTCGACCCCCAGACGATGATGACCGCCAGGGCGAGGAGCAGGTGGAGCGGGGGCAGGGCGGGAGCGCGCATGTCACCCTCCTAGCATGACTGAAGCTTCATGGGCCGTAGGCTTGCCGCTGGCCTATGCAGCGCGTAGCTACAGGCCGTTACCCCGCTGCAAGGACAGTTCATGAGCGATCATGCCAAGGCCGGCCCGTCCGGCGCGCTCGGCGAAATTCTGGAGATCGGCCGCACCGTTCTCTATGCGCTGGCGATCGCGTTGTTCCTGCGGGTCCTGTTCTTCCAGCCCTTCACCATTCCGTCCGCCTCGATGGAGCCGAACCTCTATGAGGGCGACTACATCATCGTCTCGAAGTTCTCCTACGGCTATTCGCGCCACTCCGCGCCCTTCAGCCCGCCGCTCTTCAAGGGCCGGGTGATGGAGAAGCAGCCGCGCCGCGGCGACGTTGTGGTCTTCAAACTGCCCAGCGATGGCCGCACGGACTACATCAAGCGCGTCATTGGCCTGCCGGGTGATCGCATCCAGATGCAGGGGGGCCTGCTCTACCTCAATGGCGTCCAGATCAAGCGGACCCCCGCCGGCACCGGCGAGACCGACACGGGCTATGGGATCCGCGAGGTCGGCCGCTTCCAGGAGACCATGCCGGACGGCCGTACCTACATGACCGACGACTATGGGACAGACGGGGATCTGGACGACACGCCCGTTTATGTCGTGCCCGAGGGCCACTACTTCATGATGGGCGACAACCGCGATAACTCCCTCGACAGTCGCGTCGCGCCGGAAGCCGGCGGCGTCGGCTTCGTGCCGGCGGAGAATCTGGTCGGCCGCGCGCAGATCATCCTGCTGTCGTGGTCACCGGGCGCATCGCTGTTCAAGCCCTGGACCTGGATTCTGAACGCCCGGCCCAGCCGCTTCGCCGAAGTCCTCAAGTGACGCGCCCATGATCAGTCGGGCCGAAGCGATCGCCGAGCTTGAGCGCCGCATCGGCCACGCCTTCGCCGACCGCGACCTCCTCGACCGGGCCCTGACCCACGCCAGCGTGGGCAACGGCTCGGCCAAAATCCGTGACAACGAACGGCTGGAGTTTCTCGGCGACCGGGTGCTCAATCTGGTGGTCGCCGAAAGCCTGATCCAACAGAAGCCCGACGCGCAGGAAGGCGACCTGTCGCGCGCCATGAGCCAGTTGGTGAATTACCACGCCTGCGCCGTCGTCGCCCGCGCGGCCGGCGTGCGCGAGGCGCTCCGTTTCGATGCGTCGGCCAGCAAGGTCGGCGCACGTGATAATGATCGTGTTCTCGGCGACGCCTGTGAGGCGCTGATCGCCGCGCTCTACCTCGACGGCGGGATCGATTCCGCCCGACGTTTCATATTGGAGTTCTGGACCGAGGCCTTCGCAGGCGTCGACGCGCCGGAACGGAAGGATCCGAAGACCTTGCTGAACGAATGGGCCATGGGCCAGGGTAAGCCCGCCCCGCGCTATCGTGTGCTGGCCACAGAGGGCGCCGCCCACGCACCCCGCTTCACCGTGGAAGCTCAAGTTGAGGGCTTCGCGCCGTCGACGGCGGCAGCCGGCTCCAAGAAGGAGGCCGAGAAGCTGGCCGCCGAACGCCTGCTCGCAGCGCACGGAGCCCTCTCGTGAGCCGTGCCGGATTTGTCGCCATCATCGGCGCGCCCAACGCGGGCAAGTCGACGCTGACCAACCGCCTGGTGGGCGCCAAGGTCTCAATCGTCACCCAGAAGGTGCAGACCACGCGCTTCCCGGTGCGCGGGGTCGCCATCCATGACGACGCCCAGATGGTGCTGGTCGACACGCCCGGCATCTTCGCGCCGCGCCGCCGGCTGGACCGGGCCATGGTGCGCGCCGCCTGGGGCGGGGCCGAGGACGCCGACGCCGTGGTGCATCTGGTCGACGCCCAGGCCGCGTTGGCCGTGCTCGAGCCTGGCGCCAAGTCCGCCGACAAGCGCGCCGCCGTCGATGTCGAATCCATCGTCGAGGGGCTGAAGGCGTCCGGCCGGCAGGTCATCCTGGCGCTGAACAAGATTGACACCATGCGCCGCGACACCCTGCTGGGCATCTCGAAGGCATTGTTCGACACCGGCGTCTATGCCGAGGCCTTCATGATCTCAGCGGCGGACGGTTCCGGCGTCGATGACCTCAAGGCCCGCCTCGCCGACCTGATGAAGGAAGGCCCCTGGTTCTATCCCGAGGATCAGACCGCGGACCTGCCGGCCCGCTTGTTGGCGGCCGAGATCACCCGCGAGAAGCTCTACCTGCGCGTCCACGAGGAGCTGCCCTATGCCGCGGCCGTCGAGACCACGGCTTTCGAGGAGCGCAAGGATGGCTCGGCCCGCATCGAGCAGACCATCTATGTCGAGCGCGACAGCCAGCGGCCGATCATCCTCGGCAAGAACGGCCAGACCCTGAAGTGGATCGGCCAGAAGGCGCGCGAGGAGTTGGCCGTCCTGCTGGACCGGCCGGTGCACCTGTTCCTGCATGTGACGGTCGACGAGAAGTGGGCCGACAAACGGGAATTCTACGGACCCCTGGGGCTTGACTATGAAGCTTAGCGCCATCGCCGCCGCCGGCGCCCTGCTGTTCGCCGGCGCCGCTGACGCCCAGGCGCTTGATGGGGCGGCGGCGAGCCAGGTGCTGGACTCGTTCCACGCCGCGGCGGCCCGCGCCGACACCGCCTATTTCGACCTGTTCGCGCCCGAGGGCGTCTTCATTGGCACCGACGTGTCGGAACGCTGGAGCGTGGCGCAGTTCCGCGCCTATGCAGAGCCGGCGTTCAAGGCCGGCAAGGGTTGGATCTACCGCGCCCGCGACCGGCACGTCGCCGTCGCGCCCTGCGCCTGCGTGGCCTGGTTCGACGAGGTGCTGGACAGCCGATCCTATGGGACGGCCCGCGGCACGGGCGTGCTGGTGGCCCAGGACGGCGTCTGGAAGGTCTCGCAGTATGCCCTGACCTTCCCGATCCCCAACGACCTCGCCCATGAGTTCACCGATCGGATCAAGGCCTACGAGGCGGCGCACCCGACCCCTGCGGGCCCGCCGACGTCGCGATGACCGAGTTCGAGGACGAGGCGTTCGTCCTGTCGGCCCGCGTCCACGGTGAGACCGGGGCGATTGTCGAACTGCTGACCAGCCAGAACGGCAAGTACGCCGCCCACATCGCTGGCGGTGCGTCGCGCAAGATGCGGTCCTTCCTGCAGGCGGGCGCCCAGGTCGGCGTCCGCTATCGCGCCCGCACCTCCGAACAGTTGGGATCGGTGACGCTGGAGCCGATGGGTGAGGGGCCGGCCGCCCTGTTCGACGAACCCTTGGCGCTGTCGGGCCTGGCCGCGGCCGCCGCGGTCGCCGCCGCCGCATTGCCGGAGCGCGAGCCGCACCCCGGCGCTTATCTTGCTTTCGAGGCCCTTAGTTCAGCCCTGGTGCTGGAGGACGTTTGGCCCGCGGTTTTCGTGCGGTTCGAGGCAGGTCTCCTGGCGGACCTGGGGTTCGGCCTCGATCTCTCCAAATGCGCCGCCACCGGCGCGGTCGACGACCTGATTTATGTCAGCCCGCGGACCGGCCGCGCCGTGAGCCGGAAGGCTGGCGAGCCCTACAAAGATCGTTTGCTGGCCTTGCCGCCGTTCATGCTGTCGTCTCAGAGTGGGCTGGGGGAGGGCGACATCGCCGCTGGCCTGGACCTGACCGCCCACTTCCTCGAGGCCTTCATTTTCAACCCGATCAACAGGCCGCTGCCACCAGCGCGGCTTTGGCTTGTGGATCGGTTGCGTGAGGCGGGCAAGCTCTGAGGCGATGGGCTAGGATGGCTGTCGCCATGCAAGTTCCGAATCGCCTGCCATGACCATCGTCTCCGCGCCCCCCCCTCCGAGCGATGGGATCATCGACGAGCCTCTGTCGGAGGCCCTGTCGCGGCGCTACCTCGCCTATGCGCTCAGCGTCATCACCGACCGCGCCCTGCCCGACGTGCGCGACGGGCTGAAGCCCGTGCAGCGCCGCGTGCTCTACGCCATGCGCGAGATGCGCCTCAACCCGGAGTCCGCCGCCCGGAAATGCGCCAAGGTCGTCGGCGAGGTGATGGGCGGCTATCACCCGCACGGCGACCAGTCGATCTACGACACCCTCGTGCGCATGGCCCAGCACTTCGCCCAGCGCTATCCGCTGGTCGACGGCCAGGGGAACTTCGGCAACATCGACGGCGATAACGCCGCGGCCATGCGCTACACCGAGGCCAAGCTCACCCAGGCCGCCACCCTGCTGCTGGACGGCATCGACGAGGACGCCGTCGACTTCAAGCCGACCTATGACGGCCAGGATGACGAGCCTGTCGTCCTGCCGACCGGCTTTCCGAATCTCCTAGCCAACGGCGCCACCGGAATCGCGGTCGGCATGGCGACCTCGATCCCGCCGCACAACGCCTCCGAGCTGCTCGACGCCTGCCTGCTGCTTCTGGACCAGCCCGAGGCCTCAACCGAAGCCCTGATGACCCACGTCCGTGGGCCGGACTTCCCGACCGGCGGCATCATCGTCGAGCCGGCCGCGTCGCTGCTCGACACCTATGAGACCGGCCGCGGCGGCGTACGGCTGCGCGCGCGCTGGTTCAAGGAAGAGACGGGCCGGGGGACGTACCAGATCGTCGTCACCGAGATCCCCTATCAGGTGAAGAAGTCCGATCTGATCGAGAAACTGGCCGAGTTGATCGACGCCAAGAAGGCGCCGCTGCTGGGGGATGTCCGCGACGAGAGCGCTGAGGACGTGCGGCTCGTGCTGGAGCCCAAGAGTCGCAACGTGGAGGCCGAAGTCCTGATGGAGAGCCTGTTCAAGCTCTCTGACCTTGAGGTCCGTTTTTCAGTGAATCTGAACGTCCTGGACGCGCGAGGCACGCCCGGCGTCATGGGGCTGAAGACCGCGCTGAAGGCCTTCCTCGATCACCGCCGCGATGTGCTGGTCCGTCGCGCCCGCCATCGCCTGGCCAAGATCGAGGCGCGCCTGCACGTCTTGGACGGGCTGCTGATCGCCTATCTTAATCTGGACGAGGTGATCCGCATCGTCCGCTACGAGGATGAGCCCAAGGCCAAGCTGATCGCCGCCTTCGAGCTGACCGACATCCAGGCTGACGCCATCCTCAACACCCGGCTGCGCCAGCTCGCCAAGCTGGAAGAGATGGAGTTGCGGCGCGAACACGCCACGCTCGCCGAGGAGCGAGACGGCATCCTCGCCATGCTGGGTTCCGACAAGGCGCAGTGGAAGCTGGTGGCCGTCGGACTGAAGGATGTGCGCAAGGTTCTGGGTCCGGAAACTGCGCTCGGCAAGCGGCGCTCCGACCTCGCCGACGCGCCGGAGGTCGACGCCGACGCCGCCATCGAGGCGATGATCGTGCGCGAGCCGATCACTGTGATCCTCTCGGAACGCGGCTGGATCCGCGCCGCCAAAGGCAAGGTCGAGGACCCGTCGGAACTGAAGTTCAAGGAGGGTGACAAGCTGGCTTTCCTGGTTCCGGCCGAGACCACCGACAAGCTGATGATCTTCGCCTCGGACGGTCGGTTCTTCACCCTGCCGTGCGATAAGCTGCCCTCAGCGCGCGGTCACGGCGAGCCGGTGCGACTGATGCTCGATCTCGACGACAAGGTCGGCATCATCGACGTCTTTCCCCATCGGCCAGGCGCCAAGCGCATCTTGGCGTCAAGGGACGGCTATGGCTTCATCCTGCCGGAAGACGAGGCGATCTCGTTTCGGCGCGCCGGCAAGCAGGTGCTGAACCCCGGACCGAAGGGCGCGGCGATCAGCCTGGCGTTACACGGCGATCACCTCGCGGTGGTGGGCGACAACGGCAAGATTCTGATCTTCCCCGCCGACGAGTTGCCTGAGATGCCGCGTGGCAAGGGCGTCAAGCTACAGGGCTACCGCGAAGGCGGCCTGCGTGACGCCGTCGTTTTCCTGGGCGATGAGGGCGCGACGTGGATCGACGCGGCGGGCCGTACGCGGGTTTGGACCGAATGGCGCGAATGGCTGGGCAAGCGCGCGGCTTCGGGCAAGACCGCGCCGCGCGGCTTCCCAGCCACCAAGCGCTTCCGGCCGAAATAGGGATGGCGCGGGATCCCGGGCTCGAAGAGTTGGTGCGCGAGCACCTGGGCTTCGAACCTGGGCTCGTCGAAGCGGCGATGTTCGGTGGCCGCGCCTGGTTGCTCGACGGGAATCTGCTGTGCGCCGCCAGCGGCAAGGGGCTGATGGTGCGGCTGGGCAAGGGCAATGACGGCTGGGCGCTCAAGCGCTCCGGCGTGGCTCAGATGTCGGCAGGCCATCCCATGGCCGGATGGGTGCGCGCGGACGCCGACGCCTACGGCGACGACGATCTGCGGACGAAACTGCTGAGTGCGGCGCTGGCCTTCACCCGCGCCCTGCCGCCTAAGGAGCCGCAATGATCTGGCGCATTTTATTGGGCGGCCTCGCCGCGGGCCTTGTGCTGGCGACAGGCGCGGAGGCGAGAGTGGTCTGCACCGTCGCTGTCGACGCCGTGGCGGGACAGATACTCGTCGAACAGGGCGACTGCAGCCGGCAGGTGACACCGGCTTCCACCTTCAAGATCGCCATCAGCCTGATGGGGTATGACGCCGGCGTTCTGAAGGACGAGCACAATCCAGTCCTGCCATTCAAGCCCGGCTATCCGGATTGGCGGCCCGCGTGGCGTCAGCCTACGGACCCGGCGCGCTGGATGCGGGAGTCCGTCGTCTGGTACTCGCAGCAGGTCACGCAGGCCTTGGGGGCGAAACGCCTCTCCGCTTACGTCTCGCGCTTCGACTACGGCGACCACGACCTGACGGGATCGGCGGGGAAGGACGATGGCCTGACGACGGCATGGCTGTCGTCGTCGCTGCACATCTCGCCGCTCGGGCAGGTGCAGTTCCTGCGCAAGGTGGTTCGCCGGACGCTGCCAGTCTCCCGGCAGGCCTATGACATGACCGATCGCATCACTCGCATCGATGGCGCCTTCGACGGCTGGATGGTCCACGGCAAGACCGGCGCCGGCGCGGGGCGGTCGCTGACCGGGGCCTATGACGCCCGCAATGAACTGGGCTGGTTCGTGGGTTGGGCGACGAAGGGCGATCGCAAGGTGGTCTTCGCGCGACTGATCCAGAACGACGGCGAGGTCGTGGCCGAGCCCGCGGGATTCCGCGCCCGAGCCACGATGCTGAAGGAACTGCCCGCGATTCTCGCGAAGGCGAACTGAGCTGGGCGCGGTGCGTTTGCCTGCCATGAGACTGCTCGCCCTGACTCTCGCCGCTGTCGCGGTCGCCGCTCCGACCTTCGCCGCCGACTGTGTCCCCAGCCGCGCCGACGCTTCCAAGATCGAGCGGCTGGACGCCGCCTGGCGCGAAGCGCTGGCCAACGCTCGTCGTGATCACCGCGCCGACGTCCGCAAGTTGGGCGCGCTCGCCAATCCGAAGGCCGGGTTGAAGGGTCGCCCGCAGCCGTCACCTGGCCTTTACCGCTGCCGGACGATCAAGCTCGGCTCCCAGGGCGCGGCCCTGAGCTATGTGGCCTATCCCTATTTCCGATGCCGGGTGGAGCTCACCGCTGGCGGCGATCTGAGGCTTGCCAAGATCAGCGGCTCACAGCGTCAGGTTGGCGACGTCTGCCCCGTTCCGGGTCGCCTGGGAGATAGGCGAACCCTGTTCCTGGGCGGCCTTGGTCTCGGCGCCGATCGCGCGCCGGCCTACGGTGCTAGTCGCAACACCGACGCGGCCGGCGTGATCGAGCGGATAGGGCCCAATCGCTGGCGCATGGTGACCCCGTGGCCGGCCTATGAATCCAAGCTCGACATCCTCGAATTGTTGCGATGACGACCTTCTCCCGCAAGGGGAGCAGGGTCCTAAGAGAGCTCGATCGCCAACTTGCGCAGCACGCCCGCGGGGTCCTCGGCGATGATGTCGCCGTGGCTCATCACGATCCTCTTGAGGTCAGGCCGCTCGGCCCACGCGACCATCTGGGCGGCAAGATCGGCGCGGCCTTTGGAGAAGGCCACCTTCACAGGGGCCGGGACGTGGGGTTCGTCCCCCGCAAACCCCATGAGCCTCAATAGCCAGCCACGGACGCCGCCAGCGTGATGGATCGCGCCGACGATCTCGTTGACCACCAGCGTCAGGCCATCGGAGCTCTTCACTTCAAGCGCCGCCTCCGTGCCGTTTGTGCCCGGCACCTCGACCCATTTGACGCTGTCGCCGAAGTCTGCGGTCTCGGCGTCGACTGGCACGACTTCCCCAACCGTCGCCCGCGCGCCCGACGGCGCCAGCACAAAGAGATCAGGATAGCGATCCTTGAAGGCCGGGGCGTCGAGTCGGTGGCGCTCAGACGGGACGACCAGGAAGGTTGGGGTTCCGAAGGCCTCGAGCTCCGCCATCTGCTCTTCTTCAAGGGCGATCGCGCTATAGATGATCAGGCGGCCATCGCCGAGGCGGACGATGGTCATCCGCCTCGGAAACTCGCCCAGGGGCATGCGGATCGTTCCCACGACCGTCAGCATATCCTCGCCGATCGGATCGAGCGGTCCGTGCGGCTGGACGGTCCAGTCTTTGTACGGTGCGGTCATGGGGTGCGCCCTACTGCAGGTTCACGGTGGCGGTCTTGCCTGCATAATCCTTCTTGGGATCGCGGCCGAGGAGCATGCGGACGCCGGCGAACAGGCTGTTCTCGTTCAGCCAGAGTTGCGCCTGGCTGGGCTCGAAGCGCAACAGCTGCAGCTTCGGATCGTCCTTGCCGCCCTCGAACCACGCGGCGACGAAGGGATTCCAGAGCGCCTCGATCGTCTCGCGGTTGTTGTCCAGCACCAGCTCGCCATGCACGGCGGCGAACAGGCTGTGGTCCTTGGCGGCGAACTGCAGGGTGGACGGGTGGCTCTGGCCGATCGACTGGACGAAGTCGGTGTCCTTCGAGCTGAAGATATAGATGTCGCCAGGTTCGTCATTGAGCATTTGCGCCATCATCGGCTGACCAATGCCGTCTTCGACACCGATCAACCCAAGCATCACTGTGCGATCCGACTTAAGGGCCTTCCAGAACTTCTCTTCAATTTCAGCAGGGGTCGCCATGTTTGCTCTCCTTCAATTGGGGTCACGGGGCTAACCCGCAGGCGCCTGCCCCTGTTCCGCCGGGCGTGACGAAGGGCGCCAGCCTTGACAATCCGGGGGGGTCATGCGCCCTTCCGCGCCTCCTAATTCATGCGATTTCTGGTCCTATGCACGCCTACCGCTCCCACACCTGCGGCGCTCTGCGCGCCGCCGACACCGGCTCCACCGTTCGCCTGTCGGGCTGGATTAATCGCAAGCGCGATCACGGCGGTCTGGTGTTCGTGGACCTGCGCGACCACTACGGCCTGACGCAGCTGGTCTTCAGTCCGGAAACGCCCGGCTTCAGCACCGTTGAGCGCCTGCGCGCCGAGAGCGTTATCCGCATCGATGGCGAGGTTGTCGCCCGCTCGCCCGAGACCGTGAACGCCAACCTGCCGACTGGCGAGGTCGAGGTGAGGGTCCGCGAGCTGACCGTCCTGTCGGAAGCCGCCGAACTGCCGCTGCCGGTGTTTGGCGAGCCGGACTATCCGGAAGAGATCCGCCTGAAGAACCGCCACCTGGATCTGCGGCGCGAGACGCTTCACCGCAACATCGTGCTGCGTTCGAAGGTCATCCACTCGATCCGCACGCGGATGATCGCCCAGGACTTCCTGGAGTATCAGACGCCCATCCTGACCGCCTCGTCGCCGGAAGGCGCGCGCGACTTCCTGGTGCCGTCGCGGCTGCACCCGGGCAAGTTCTACGCGCTGCCGCAAGCGCCGCAACAGTTCAAGCAACTGCTGATGGTCTCCGGCTTCGACCGCTACTTCCAGATCGCGCCCTGTTTCCGCGACGAGGACCTGCGCGCCGACCGCAGCCTGGAATTCTACCAGCTCGACGTCGAGATGAGCTTCGTCACCCAGGACGACGTGTTCGCGGCGATGGAGCCGGTGATGCACGGCGTCTTCGAGGAGTTCGCCGACGGCAAGCCGGTGACGGCCATGCCGTTTCCGCGCATCCCTTACCGCGAAGCGATCGCCAAGTACGGCTCTGACAAGCCGGACCTGCGCAACCCAATCCAGATGGCCGACGTCTCCGACCATTTCCGCGGCGGCGGCTTCGGCCTGTTCGCCCGCATCCTGGAAGACGCCAAGAACGCTGTCTGGGCCGTGCCGGCGCCGACCGGCGGCAGCCGCGCTTTCTGCGACCGGATGAACAGCTGGGCCCAGGGCGAGGGCCAGCCGGGCCTCGGCTACATCTTCTGGAGCGAGGATCAGGGCGGCTGGGGCGGCCCGATCGCCAAGAACCTGGGCGCGGAGCCAGCGCAGGCGCTGATGGCGTCGCTGGGCCTTGGCCAAGGCGACGCGGCCTTCTTCGTCGCGGGCGATCCGAAGGTCTTCTACAAGTTCGCAGGGCTGGCGCGCACGAAGGCGGGCACAGATCTCGGTCTCATCGATGAGAACCGCTTCGCCTTCTGCTGGATCGTCGACTTCCCGATGTTCGAGTGGAACGACGACGAAAAGCGCGTCGACTTCAGCCACAACCCCTTCTCGATGCCGCAGGGCGAGATGGAGGCGCTGGAGACCAGGGATCCGCTGGAAATCCTGGCCTACCAGTACGACATCGTCTGCAACGGCTATGAGCTGTGCTCGGGCGCGATCCGGAACCACAAGCCAGAGATCATGCTGAAGGCGTTCGAGGTGGCCGGTTACGGCGCCAATGTCGTCGAGGAGCAGTTCGGCGGCATGCTGAACGCCTTCCGCCACGGCGCGCCGCCGCACGGCGGCATGGCGCCCGGCATCGATCGAATCGTCATGCTGCTGGCCAATGAGACGGCCATCCGCGAGGTCATCGCCTTCCCGCTGAACCAGCAAGGCCAGGACCTGATGATGAATGCGCCCTCAGAGGTCGATGAGCGTCAGTTGAAGGACTTGCACATCCGCCTGGCCCTGCCGATCAAGGCCTAGGGCCTACTCGGCGGAGACGATCCGCCGAGTAGGCGCGGGCGCCCTGGGGGGCGCTGGCGGCCGCGGCGGGGAGAACCGGCCGCATCCTTGCGCCTTCAGGCCGCTGGGCAGGCGGGTGCGGCTGTCGGCGCAAGCGCCCGCCAGCTGCGAGATCGTCAGTCCCTTCGCGCCAGTCAGATCGGCGCCGGCCAGCATGGCGCCGTCGAGGTCTGCGCCGGTGAAGTCCGATCCGGAGAAGTTGCCGCCGCCGAAGCTGGCTGCGTTCATCGAGGCGCCGCGGAAGCTGGCTCGGGAGAAGTCACCGGACATCTGCGCGCCGTCGAGGCTCGCACCACGAAAGCTCGCCTTGGACGCGTTGGCTCCGCGCAACAACGCGCCGTGCAGGGAAGCGCCGGTCAAATCTGCGCTGGCGAGATTCGCGCGGTTGAAGATCGCGCCCTCAGCCTCCGCGCCGCGCATGTCGACGTTGGACAGGTTCGCGCCCGTGAAGTTCACGCCGCGCGCCTCGATGTTAGCCATCTTCGCGCTGGCGAGGTTCGCGCCGTTGAAGTTGCCGCCTAGCACTTCGGCATTGGTCAGATCGGCCCGCGACAGGTTGGCCCCGGCGAAGTTCGAGCCGATGAAATGGACGCTGCGCAGGTCGGAGCCCACAAGGGACGCGCGGGCGAAATCGGCGCCCGTGAAGTGCGCGCCGGCCATCTTGCGGCCGGAGAGTTCGCAGCCTGCGCAGGCGCCGCCGAACTGAGTGATCTTGCGAACTTCGACGTCCGGCGTGAAGGGCAGGGCGAAGGCGGCTGGCGCCAAGGCCAGGCTGGCGAAGGCGGCGAGCGAAAGGCGCGCGAGGAGTTTCATGCTCCCCATGTGGGCCGCGCCTTCCCGGGACGCCACTTAATTCGCGGTAATTTCCGCAGCTTAGCCGATCGTCGGCGCGATCGGGAACCGACACTGTGCCGGTATGTTTACAGCCATGTCAAAACCACGGATCGTGTCGCGCCTTGGGGCGGAGAGCGGGCTGATCCCTCCACTGCGAGGAACCACAGATGAGCAAGATCCTGAACCTGAAGTCGATGTTGTGCGCCGGCGTCGCCGTTGTCGGCCTTTCGATGAGCGCTTCGGCCATGGCCCAGACCACTGAACCGTCGGCCATCGACGAAATCACCGTCACCAGCAAGTTTGACGCCAACGATGAAGTGAAGACCGCGATGGTCAGCTTCTCCGATCTCGACCTGACCACCAAGATGGGCCAGGACGAGTTGATGAGCCGCGTTGGCAAGACCGCATCCGACCTTTGCCACCAGCTGGGCGAAAGCATCTCCGACCAGCCCTTGACGGCCATGCCGAGCTGCCAGAAGTCGGCGATCGCCAGCGCTGACGATCAGATGAAGATGGCTATCGCCATGGCCAGTTCGCGCGGCGGTCCCGCGCCGATGGCGATGAACGAGCCGGCCCCGATGCGTGAAGCCGCGCCTGCGGCTACCGCCTATTCTGCGCCGGCGAGCTACACGACCAGCACCGTGACCAATGGCCCGGTTCCGGACACCAAGGAAAACCGCGCCAAGTACGGCATGCCGATGTCTAACGCCGGCAAGCACACGGCCGCGGCCGGCAACTAAGTCGACCACATTGCGCGCCCTCGGGGACTTAACCCCCGAGGTCCGCGCGATCCGAAGGGGCGCCGCAGGTCTCGCACGACCGCGCGGCGCCCTTTTGCGTGACAGCGATGTCGCCGCAGGCGGCGCACACATCGGCCGGGCCAAAGCTGGCGCGGGGTTCGCTGCGCGCGCCGAAGGGCAGGAACACCAGGTTGTCAGGCGCCGCGCCGCGCGAAAAGCCGCGGGAGATGAAGCGCGACGCGGGCTGGGGTTCGTCCTCCGTGATGGGCTTGCCTGCGCCCAGGCCATCGGCGTTATGCTCGAGCGCGTCGGTGCTCGCGAGGTCGTTGCGGGCCAGGTAGGAAACCCCCAACTCGCGGAAGATGTAGTCGAGGATCGAGGTCGCCGATCGCACCGTGTCGTTGCCGGTGACCGGGCCCGCCGGCTCGAAGCGGGTGAAGACGAAGGCGTCGACGAACTCGTCCAACGGCACGCCGTACTGCAGGCCGATCGAGATCGCGATGGCGAAATTGTTCATCAGCGATCGGAAGGCGGCGCCCTCCTTGTGCATGTCGATGAAGATCTCGCCGAGCTCGCCGTCGTCGTACTCCCCGGTGTGCAGGTAGACCTTGTGGCCCCCCACGGCCGCCTTCTGGATATAGCCCTTGCGGCGGTCGGGCAGCTTGCGGCGCGACCTGTCGCGCTCAACGATGCGCTCGACGATCCGCTCGGCGGGCTGCGCCGGCTGTTCAGCCTCGCGGCTGAAATCCCGGGCGGGCTTGGCGTCGGTGGCGGGCAGGTCGAGCTCCAGGGCGGCGGGCGGATCAGCGCGCCGAACCCGGACGGCCTGGCCGCTCGCCAACACAGCCGCCACAGCGTCTGGGCCGGCGGCCCAGGACAGGGTGATGGTGCGCACCGGCGGGGCGCTGAGGTGCGGGGCGATGGCGGCCAGCATGGCGGCTTGGGCCAGTTCGTCCTGCGGCGCGAAGGCGGCCCCGAACGAGGCTAGGGGGTCGCCCAGGAGATCGGCTTCGGCCGCGGCGATGTCAGCCGGGCTGAACCCGGCCAAGGCCAAGACATCGATGTCGATGGCGGCGAGATGCTCGGCGTTGGCGCCCAGGACATCGCGGACAAATCCTTCGCCGATGACAGCGGGCGCGAACGCGTCGGATAGGCGGTGGGCGCCGACCAGCGCGCCTTGGGCCAAGGCGATCTCATGGCCGGTAAAGCCGCGCGCCGTGAGGCTGGCGGTGTTGATCGCCTTGGCGTGCGCCAGATCGCGCCGGCCTAAGAGGGCTGTGCGCGCCTCATCGCGGTCCACGCCCGCGACGGCGAACCCCAGCAGCGCGGCCTCAGATATACTCGAAAGGAGATGGCCGTCATCCGTCTGCGCGAGGCTTAGCGGTCCAGACCAGGGGCCAGCGCCCAGATCGCCAGCGCCCAGTCGCAAGGCGAGCGCGGGGTCCTCGGCGACCACCAGGCCGACGTCTGATCCAGCGAGCGCCTCTGCAGCGGTCGCATAGAGCGCTGCGGCGGCGTCGCGGCCCGCCGGCGCGCCGTAGTCGAGGGCCTGCGCCGCCAGCCAGTCGCCGACGCCCGCGAGCGCGATCACGCCGCGGCTTTGGCCGGCGGCGGCCGTGCGAAGGGTGTCGTGGAACAGGCTCTCGCTGAACCGGGCGTCTACGAAGCAGCCCATCAGGGCCACGGCGGCAAGGTCCGAGCGCGCGGCGGCGGCGATCGCTTCAGCGGACGTTCGATCTGGCGCGCTGATGATGGTGTCGCTGGACCAGACGGTCCGGACGAGGGCGGGCGTCGACGGACCTGCTGCGATGGACAGGCCGGGACCAGGCTGGGCGGGCAGGGCGCACGTCCAGAGAGACTCGCCTGCGCGCGCCAGGGATATGGCGTCCAGGATCATGGCGTCGCGGGCTCCGGCGTCGCGCGCAGCTCGCGCCGCGCGCGCCAGGCTCGCATTGCAGCTCACGTCGGCGCAGGCGGTCTCGTCGCCTTCGCAGCGCAAAACCGCATCCATCACGGCCTGAAGACGCTGACCCAGAGCGAAGCTGGCCGCTGAGGCCGCCTCGCGCCCTCGGAGCCCCGCGACCACGGCGTCGAGGGTGCGGCTTTCGCTGCTGTCGATGACGCTGACATTTGACTGGCCGGTGCTGAAAGCGATACGTCCCGCCAGCATGGCCGTTAGAAGGTCGCTCGCCAGGTCCGCGTCGCCGCCGGCCATAGCCTCGGCCTTGCGGGCGATAGCTTCGACGAGGTCGTCGCCAGGGCCCGCCCAGTCGAGCCAGGCTTCCACGCGCGCGTCGGTCCAGGAAGGCGGCGCTAGCACCTCGATGACGCGGTCCGCCAGCTCCAGCCGGCGCCGGCTCATGACATGCGATGCGTCGGTCTCGGCCATGTTCGACTCCCTGGTCCTAAAACTAGGGTCAGAAGCTAAGGCTGATCAATAGATATGGGGTTCTGACGTGGGTCGTCCACAATATCTTGTCATGGAGTGCGCCTTCGGTGCGCCTGCCGGCGCGGCTGGACGCTAGGGAACGCGGCGGCTATGTTCCGGCCGCATCAACGCTTACCGCGGGGTCGGAATCTCTTGTCCAAGTTTTTGAAGTCGCTGGTCGGTTGGGCCACCTGGTGGAACGGCGCTTCGGTGGGCGCGAAGTTCCATATCGGCCGCCGTGCGAACCTCGTCGGGACCGATGAGATGGGCAACAAGTACTACGAGGCCCGCGACAACAAGGACAGCTACGACAGCCGCAAGCGTCGTTACGTGATCTTCAACGGCTATGCCGAGGCGTCCAAGGTTTCGCCCGACTGGCATGGCTGGCTGCACCACACCTTCGCCGAACCGCCGACCACGGCGCCCTTCGTCGTCAAGGCCTGGGAGAAGGACCACCTTCCTAACATGTCCGGCACCGTGCACGCGTACAAGCCGCAAGGCGCGCTGGGCCGTGGCGGCGAACGGCAGAAGGCGACTGGCGACTATGAGGCCTGGACGCCTAATTAGAAGGCCGGTGCGTCGAGTCATGGCCTCCCATCGTCTCGCCTTGATCGGCGGCGGGCTGGCGCTGGCCGGCGCGCTGTCGGCCGTTGGGCTTGTCGCCGCGCAACCCGCCCCGGTCCCGCCGGCGGAGGAAGCGCCGCCCGTCGATGTGCCGACGCCCGCGCCCCTGGCCATTCCAGCGATCCCGCCTGAGGATCTAGCGCCCGCGCCGCGCCCGACCGCGGTCGTGGCGGCCAAGCCTACCGCTGCGCCGGCACGCCGGGCGCGCTACGACGTCGCCGTGATCCGGGCGATCGACAAGGTGACGGCTGAATCCATCCGCTTCGAAGCCCGGGTGGGTCAACCCGTCCGCTTCAAGGGCCTGATCTTCACGGTAAAGGCTTGCGAACGCTCAGCGCCAGATGAAGCCTTCGACGACTCCATCGCCTACCTGACGGTCGAATCCCAGCCGCGACCGGCGCCGGGCAAGCCGTTGCTGGCCCCGCGCCAGGTGTATCGCGGCTGGATGTACGCCTCGTCGCCCGGCGTCCACCCGCTCGAGCATCCCGTCTATGACGCCTGGCTGATGCTCTGCAGAGCCGCCACGCCTGCGCCAGGTCGTGTTACGCCGCCGGCCGCGCCTGCGGCCAAGGCCGCGCCGCCGCCCCCACCAGCGCCCGCGGCGACACCTACGCCGCCGGTCGCACCGGTGACGCCGCCCGCCGTCGTCCGGCCGCCGGTGCGCTCCACGCCGCCGGCGGCCGCCACGCCAGTGGCCCCACCGCCCGCACCGGACCCGATCGATGAGCCGCCGCCAGCGGAAGACCCGATCGGCTGAGGCCAAAAGCGCGCGTCCACCGCCAGCGCCGCCTTCAGTCGCCGCCGGTACTGGGCGCGCGAGAGCTCCAGCGCGCCGAACTGGGCCAGGTGTTCCGTCATGAACTGGGCGTCGAGCAGGACGAAGCCGTAGTCGATCAGCCGCGCGACCAGATGGACAAGAGCGATCTTTGAGGCGTCGGTCGCCCGGCTGAACATGCTTTCGCCGAAGAAAGCTCCGCCGAGCGCCACTCCGTAAAGGCCGCCCACCAACTGGCCCTGCGACCAGCATTCAACGCTGTGGGCGAAGCCCATCGCGTGCAATTCGCCGTAGAGCCGTTCGATCGGCCGATTGATCCAGGTCTCGGGATGATCGGGGCGCGGTTCCGCACACAGGGCCACGACGGTGGCGAAGGCCGTGTCAAACCGCACTTCATAGGGGTCCGCGCGCACTTTCCGCGCGAGCCTGCGCGACACGTGGAAACCTTTGAGCGGCAGCACCCCGCGCCACTCGGGGTCGACTAGAAACATCCGGTCGTCGTCCCGCGCATCGGCCATCGGAAAGACGCCGTTGGCGTAGCAGGACAGGAGCTCGGACGGACCGAAGGTCTCCATCAGGGACGCAATCAGGCCTGGGCCTGGGCCTTCATCCAGTTTTCCAGCCAGTGGATGTTGTAGGCGCCCTCGCGGATGTCGGGCTGCAACAACAGTTCCTGGAAGAGGGGGATGTTTGTGTCGATGCCGGCCACCACCATCTCGCTGAGGCAACGGTTCAACCGGGCGATACATTCGGCCCGGTCCCGGCCGTGAACGATCAGCTTGCCCACCAGGCTGTCGTAATAGGGCGGGATCGAATAGCCGGCGTACAGCGCGCTATCAAGGCGCACGCCCAGGCCGCCGGGCGCATGGAAGTCCGTGACCAGGCCTGGCGAGGGTACGAAGGTGCGGGCGTTCTCGGCGTTGATGCGGCACTCGATAGCGTGGCCCTCGAAGACCACTTCGTCTTGGCTGAACGACAGCGGCAGGCCCGCGGCGATGCGGATCTGTTCACGTACCAAATCGATGCCGGTGATGGCCTCGGTGACCGGATGCTCCACCTGCAGGCGGGTGTTCATCTCGATAAAGAAGAACTCGCCATTCTCGTACAGGAACTCGATGGTGCCGACGCCGAGGTAGCCGATGGCGCGGACGGCATCGACGACAACCTTGCCGATCTTCGCCCGCTCTTCCGGCGTGATGGCGGGCGAGGGGGCCTCTTCCAGAACCTTCTGGTGGCGGCGCTGCAGTGAACAGTCGCGTTCGCCCAAGTGGCAGACGTTGCCGAAGCTGTCGGCGATCACCTGGATCTCGATGTGCCGTGGCGTCTGGAGGTAGCGCTCCATGTAGACCGCGCCGTCGCCGAAGGCGGCCAGCGCTTCGGAACGCGCCGTGGATACGGCCTCCGCCAGATCGTCCTCGGTCTGGGCGACCTTCATGCCCCGTCCGCCGCCGCCGGCGGCGGCCTTGATCAGCACCGGAAAGCCGATCAGCTTGGCGGCTTCGAAGGCCTCTTCCTCGGTGGTCACGGCGCCATCCGAGCCGGGCACCACGGGTATGCCTGCGTCCTTCACCGCCTGCTTGGCGGTGATCTTGTCGCCCATCAGCTTGATGTGCTCAGGCCGCGGTCCGATGAAGGTGTAGCCGTGCGCTTCGACGATTTCGGCGAAACGGGCGTTTTCGGAGAGGAAGCCGTAGCCCGGATGGATCGCCTGAGCGCCGGTGATCTCCGCGGCCGCGATGATCTGTGGAATGTTCAAGTAGCTCTTGGCGGCCGGCGGAGGGCCGATACAGACGCTCTCGTCCGCCAGGCGCACCCACATGGCGCCGGAGTCGGCCTCGGAGTGGACGGCCACCGTGGAGATGCCCATTTCCTTGCAGGCGCGGTGGATGCGAAGCGCGATCTCGCCGCGGTTCGCAATCAGGATTTTTTCGAACATCGCGCTATTCGATGACGGCGAGAGGTTCGCCGTATTCGACCGGCTGGCCGTCGGCGACCAGCAGTTCGACGATCTTGCCGCCACGGGGGGCGGGGATCGGGTTCATGGTCTTCATTGCCTCGACGATCATGATCGTCTGGCCAGCTACGACGGTGTCGCCCACCTTCACAAAGGGTTCGGCGCCCGGCTGCGGCGACATGTAGGTGGTGCCGACCATCGGCGATTTAACCGTCTCACCGGCGGCGCGCGCGGGCGCAGTCTCGACGGCGGCGGCGGCGGGCGCTGCTGCGGCGGCCGGCGCGGGGGCATAGGCCACGGTCTGCGCCGCCGCTGTCAGGGTCTTGGCCACGCGAATCTTCAGGCCGTCGTGCTCGATCTCAATTTCCGACAGTCCTGTCTCGGTCAGGATATCCGCTAGTTTGCGGACCAGCTGCGCGTCGATCGAATCGGCGGAAGCCTTAGGGGTAGTGGGCATCACAGTTCCTTATTTCACGCTGGCCAGGTGAGCCGCGGCCTCCACGGCCAGTTCATAGCTCTTCCCGCCAAAGCCGGACACCAGGCCAGTCGCGGCCAGGGAGACATAGGTTTCGCGCCGAAACGCCTCGCGCGCGGCAGGGTTCGACAGGTGGCATTCAATCACCGGCACCGCCAGCATCTTGAGTGCGTCGAGGATCGCCACAGAGGTGTGGCCATAGCCGGCTGGATTGATGACCAGGCCGCAGGCCTCCGTGCGGGCTTCCTGAATCCAGTCGATCAGGACGCCCTCATGGTTCGATTGCCGGAATTCAATGGTGTGTCCCAAGGCAGCCGCCCGCACCTCGCAGAGGACGCGAATGTCTTCCAGGGTCTGCCGGCCGTAAATCTCGGGCTCCCGCGTCCCCAGGAGGTTGAGATTGGGGCCGCTCAGAACATAGATCGGTTTCGCCATTGCGCTCCGCCGTCGATTCCGCCGTCTTGTAACGGTGGGCGCTGCGGGTCACAAGCTCACGCCTTGGAGACAGGGTCATGAATCTGATCATCAACGGCGAGGCGCGCACCATAGAGGGCGTTGGCGACCTGGCTGGCCTGGTGGAAGCGCTGGGATTAGACCCGCGCAAGGTGGCGATCGAGCGCAACCTGGAGATCGTGCCCCGGTCGACCTATCTGGGCCATGCGATCGCTGACGGCGACCGTATCGAGATCGTGCATTTCATCGGAGGCGGCTGACCATGGACGGAACGACCGAGGCTAAGGCCGCCGATGAAACCTGGACCGTCGCCGGTCGCACCTTCACTTCGCGGCTGATCGTCGGGACCGGCAAGTACGCCGATTACGCCCTGAACGCCGCCGCAGCTGAAGCCGCTGGCGCCGAGATCGTCACGGTGGCCCTGCGCCGGGTGAACCTTGCCGATCCGAGCCAGCCCATGCTGGCCGACTATGTGAAGCCGGAGCGCTTCACCTATCTGCCGAACACCGCGGGCTGTTTCACTGGCGAGGACGCGGTGCGCACGCTCAGGCTCGCCCGCGAGGCCGGCGGATGGGACCTGGTGAAACTGGAGGTGCTTTCGAACACCGCACACCTCCTGCCCGACATGGAAGAAACGCTGCGCGCATTGAAGTTGCTGATTTCGGACGGCTTCTCCGTGATGGTCTACTGCACCGACGACCCGGTCTACGCCAAGAAGCTGGAAGACGCCGGCGCCGCAGCGATCATGCCGGCCGCCGCCCCCATTGGCTCGGGTCGGGGCATCCAGAACATGCTGAATCTCGGCCTGATCATTGAGCAATCCAAGGTTCCCGTCCTGGTCGACGCCGGTGTCGGCACCGCCTCGGACGCGACCGTCGCCATGGAGATGGGCTGCGACGCCGTGTTGATGAACACGGCGATCGCTGAGGCGAAGGACCCGATCCGCATGGCCCGCGCCATGAAGCACGCTGTTATCGCTGGGCGCGAAGCCTACCTGGCCGGGCGCATGGGCAAGCGGCTGTACGCGAGCGCAAGTTCGCCGCTTAACGGCTTGATCTGAGGCTCACGCCAGCTGCGGCGGCGGTTCGTTGAGGATCGCCCAGAACATGCCGAGATCCTGGATGGCCTCGAAGAAGGCGTTGAAATCGACGGGCTTCACGACGAAGGCGTTCACGCCAAGTTCGTAGCTGCGGAGCAGGTCGCGCTCCTCCCGCGACGCCGTGAGCATGACCACAGGAATCTGCCGCTTGGTGACGTCGCTCTTGACCTTCTCCAGCACCTCCAGGCCATCGACCTTGGGCAGCTTGAGATCCAGCAGCACCACGGCCGGGTCGCCGGCGTCGCGTTCGGCGAACTGGCCGCGCCCATAAAGGAAATCCAGCGCCTCGGCGCCATCCCTGGCGACCACGATCTCATTGGCGAGCTGACATTTCGCGAGCGCCGCCAAGGTCAGTTCGAGATCGCGGGGATTGTCTTCAACCAGCAGAATCGGCCGCAAGTCAGCCATACGTTCATCGCTCCTCGGCGACCGCCGTCGCCCGTTTTGGAATCACAATGGTGAAGCTCGCACCTTCGCCTTGGGTTCCCGTAGCCGAGACCGAGCCCCCGTGTCGTTCGGCTATCCGACGCACCAAGGCCAGCCCAATCCCCGTGCCTTCAAATTCCTCCGCCCGGTGCAGGCGCTGGAAAACGGCGAACAGCTTGTGTGTGTAGGCTGCGTCGAAGCCCGCGCCATTGTCGCGTACTGTGTAGCGGGTCGCCGTCGGTAGGTCTTCGCCGGTGATGCTGATGACGGCGGGGTCGCGTCCGCGGGTGTATTTGATGGCGTTGTCGA
The DNA here is from genome assembly GCF_001375595.1 of Phenylobacterium immobile (ATCC 35973). Classification (NCBI taxonomy): domain Bacteria; kingdom Pseudomonadati; phylum Pseudomonadota; class Alphaproteobacteria; order Caulobacterales; family Caulobacteraceae; genus Phenylobacterium; species Phenylobacterium immobile. The sequence goes on from NZ_CVJQ01000001.1 coordinate 1,401,486, forward strand.
GCAGGTTGACGAACACTTGCCGCAACATCGCCGGATCGGCCCAAGCGCTGGGGAGGGAATCGACTTTCCACGTGATCCGGCGTCCCGCGACGTCGCTCGCCAGGCTGCGGCGCACGTCCTGAACCAACCGCTGCACATCCACGCGTCCGGGCGCCAGGCTGTTGCGCCCGAGTTGCGAGAAGGCCAGGAGGTCGTCGACCAGACGTCCGGCGGTCAGGGCTGAGTCGCGGATCGTCGCCAGATAGTGGCGGGACGTTGCGTCGATGGATTGTCCGACCCGCTCGGCCAACAAATCTGCGAATCCGGCCACGTGGCGAAAGGGCGCGCGCAGGTCGTGACTGATCGAGTAGGAGAAGCTTTCCAGCTCACGGTTGGTCTCGGCCAGGCGATTGGTCAATTCAGCACGCTCTTCGGCGCGGCGGAGCACGAAGTTCTGGATCGCCGCACGGAAACGCCGTGCGCTGTCGATCTCTTCTGCGGTCCAGGGCAGGGCGCGCAAGCGAACCTGTTCCTTCCAGAGTTCAAAGGATTGGCGAGGATGCAGTCGCTCGCCGATCTCGACGGCCTTTGCAGGTTCGCCGGCCCAGTTGACCGTGCGCAACGCCTGTGGGCGGAACCACATCAGGTAGTCAGGGTGGAGTTGCGAGATCGAAACAGCGAGCAGGCCGGACGCCTCGTCAGGGTCCACCTGGGCGTCCGGCCACGCATCGGCGATGCTTTCAAGGGCGACTTCACGCTGGCTCTCCGCAGCGAGCCGACGGGCGAGGTCCAGGATGGCGTCTGCGGGAGGCGTCACGCCGACAGAAATCACGCGGTCCTGGCCGACAAGGGCTGCGCCGGCGCCCCCGCCCACCGCCATCCAGGCCTCGGGATTCTCGGCGAGACCTTGATCATAGGCCGTTGCGGCGGCGACTTGGGTCAGGAGATCACCCTGAATTTCAGAAAGCCGCAATCGCTCCGACGAGCGCCTGGCCAGCTCGCGGGCCTCGATTTGCAATGAGAGGATTTGGCCCAGATGATCGCAGGCTGACCGGACCTGAGGGTTTACAGCGCGGGGGGCGGCGCTGTGCCCGCTGATCAGGCCCCAGAGCTCGCCCTCCACCACGATAGAGATCGACATGGATGAGGCCGTGCCCATGTTGCGCATATATTCAAGGTGCACGGGCGAGACGCTGCGCAAGGCGGCGCGGGAGAGGTCGACAGGCGCGCCATCAATCGGGCTGATCGCTGGGATGAGCGGGGCGGGCTGGTAATCCGCCGTCGGGATCAACCGGATGCGGCTGAGCTTGTAGAGCTCCCGGGCCTGGGCCGGGATATCGGCCGCGGGAAACTTCAGGTTGAGGTAGGACGGCAAGACGCCGTCGGAGGCCTCCGCAAGGACAGCGCCGACGCCCCTAGCATCGAAGCTGTACAGGAGGACCCGGTTGAAACCCGTCAGGGCCCACACCTCGTTCACCGCCGCCTCGGCTATGGACGTGACGTCTGCGGCGCCCGCCAGATCATCCATGAAGCGCCGAAGCCGCGGATAGAGTGCCGCCAGCGTCTGGTCTTCCGATGCGGGCGGGTCTTCAAACTCCACGATCACGCCCTGGTGGGTGGCATGGGCTGAGACATGAAACATGTGGCCGCTCACCCGAAGCGTCCGTGCCAGCACGGGATCCCGCGGGCCCAGCGCAGTAAGCTCCGCGGCCAAGAGCGCTAGGTCCGCGTTTGTGTCCAGACGATCTCCCGCCGTCAACGGAACCCCAATGGCGTCAGCGAGATTTGCGCTGACATGCAAAACCTCAGCGCCATCAAATGCGGTGATCAACAGAGCGCCATGTGGTTGTACGCCGCCGGGAATGCGGATCGGTTCGGCCGCGCAGGCATCGAGATCAATGGCGGTCTCGCCGCTAGGCTGGCTCACGGGTCCTGCTCCCTGACCGATCGCCGCTGCGCGGCTTTGATAACGAATGTTTATGTCCGCAAGCGCTGGTCAACCAAAGCTGAGTCATTGTTTTTCCTTGCGCTGCAGCATCCCTTTATGGCGGATGCGACCCTTCAGCGCATGAGATCGGGAGACCGTCTCTGGTGAATTTGGACCAGCCTAGCCCAAGCGACTCGCGCCCCTTCTCCGCTCGCGGGGAAATGGACGCCCTGTTCCTGCGACACGACTGGTCGACCTGCCCTGAGGGCGCTCCCGCGATCTGGTCGCAGGGCCTGCGCCAGGCGGTGGCGACCATGCTGAGCGCCGCCCATCCCATGGCCGTCTTTTGGGGGCCGCAGATGGTGTTCTTTTACAACGACGCTCTGCGCCAATCGTTGGGACCGGAAAAGCACCCGCGTGCGCTGGGCCAGCCGCTGCGCATCGCGTTCCCCGAGTCGCACCCCATCCTGGAGCCGGAGTTCGCCCGCGTTTTAGCCGGACAAGGCGCGGCCTGGCGCGAGAACCGGCGGATACCGATGCACCGACACGGCGTGCTGACCGACGCCTACTGGACCTATTCGGCCAATCCCATCGAGGATGGCGAGGCTGTTGCGGGCGTGCTGTTCATTGGGCAGGAAATCACCGGAGCGGTCCGCCGCGAGGCGGTCCTGACCGCCGAGGACACGGCGTTGAGACTGGCGCTGGAATCCGGCCGGCTTGGTCACTGGCGGCTGGATCTGGTCAACGGCGGCTTTGAATGCTCCGCCTCCTGCAAGGTCAATTTCGGGCGAAACCCGCATGCGGGCTTCACGTTCGACGACCTCCAGGCGGCGATCCATGCCGAGGACCAGGACCGGGCGAAATCTGCGATGGCGCGCGCGATCGAGCGCGGCGAGGACTACGATGTGGAAGTCCGTGTGCCCCGATCCGATGGCCGCGAGTCCTGGCTGCTGATGCGCGGCAGGGTGGCCTACGGCGGCGACGGTGGCGCTCTGTCGATCAGTGGCGTGTCGATGGACGTGACCGGGCGGCGCCGCGCGGAAGAACACCTGCGCCTGATGATCGATGAACTGAACCACCGGGTGAAGAATACGCTGGCGACCGTACAGTCGATTTCGCGGCAGACAATCCGAGGCGGCGCGGTGCCCGAGGCCGTTCGCGACAATCTAGACAGCCGACTTCTGGCGCTCAGCGCCGCCCATGACGTCCTGACCAGCGAACAATGGTCAGGCGCCGATCTGACGCCGATCGCCGCGCGGGCCTGTGAACCTTTTGGCGGGCCACCGGCCATCAACCTTTCAGGACCGTCGGTGCGATTGTCGCCGCGCATCGCCATCGCCCTGGCGCTCGCCTTGCACGAACTCTGCACCAATGCGGCCAAGTACGGCGCCCTGTCGCGGCCGACGGGTCGGGTGCGGATCGAATGGCGCTTCAAGGACAGCTCTGAGCAACCGGAGCTCGAGATCACCTGGCGTGAAAGCGGGGGCCCGCCGGTGACGCCGCCGTCGCGGCAAGGTTTTGGCAGCCGATTGATCCAACGCAGTCTGGCGGCTGAAATGGGTGGCCAGGCCTACATCGACTACGCCCCTGAAGGCGTAGTGTGCCGGCTTGGCGTGCGACTGTCGCACTCGGTGCTCAAGGCCAAGGGGACGCGCTTCCGGGTTTCGCGCGATGGGGAGAGTTGGACCGTCGCCGATGGCGAAGAGGTGCTGGCGTGGTTCGAAACCCAGGCCGACGCGATCGCCTATCTGACCGATCAGTTGAATGCTCTGCGCGTTAAGGGCCACAGCGGCACGGTGGTGTTCGATACGGCGGGCGCCAGCGATCCGCCGCCACGCACGCGTAGGGGCAGCCGCCCGCGCTTGAATTAGCGGCCGATAAGGGCTGAGCGTTCGTCCGCCGTCAGCACCCGCCAGCGGCCTTCCGGCAGGTCCGCCAGCAGGATGGGGCCGACACGCACCCGCAGCAGGTCGATCACCGTCAGATCGACGAGTTCGCACATGCGCCGGATTTGACGGTTGCGGCCCTCAGTCAGGATGAACCGCAACTTGTTGGAGCCCATGTTGTCGACGCGCGCGCGCTTCAGCTGGCGGCCGTCGAGGGCGAGGCCATGGCGTAGGCTGTTGATCTTTTCCTTGGTCAGGTCCCCTTGCACGCGGACCAGGTACTCTTTTTCCAGTTCCGACTCCGGCCCGATCACCGCCTTGGCGACGACCCCGTCCTCGGAAAGGATCAGGAGGCCGCGGCTGTCCATGTCGAGCCGGCCCACTGGCGCAAGGCGATTGTCGCGGCCGGGAATCGTCTCGGCCTTGCCGACGAGCGCCGACTTGGTGAGGAGGCGCACGGCCGGAACCTGGCCGGGTTCGGGTTGCGACGACACCACACCGATCGGCTTGTGGATCATGATGGTCAGGGCTTGGCCAAGGGTCTGCTCCGCCTTGTCGGACAGGGTCAGCGTCTGGCCCTGTTCGATCTTGCGGCCGGCGTCCTCCACGGTTTGGCCGTCGATGCTGACGAGGCCCTGGGCGATCAGGCCCTCGGCCTCGCGGCGCGAGCAGACGCCGTTCTGCGCCAGCCATCTGTTGACGCGCTGCGGTTCGGCTTCGTCATAGACGCGGGTCCAGGCCATCCGCCTGACTAGCCCCCAAGGACGAAGCCGGGCAAGAGACGCAGCGTGGAACAGTTTGATGTCGTGGTGATCGGGGCCGGCGCCGCCGGCATGATGTGCGCTATTGAGGCGGGCAAGCGTGGGCGTTGTGTCCTGGTGGTCGACCACGCTGCGGCGCCCGGCGAGAAGATCCGAATTTCCGGCGGCGGCCGCTGCAACTTCACCAATATCCATACCGCAGCTGATCGCTTTCTGACCGCGAACCCGAAGTTTCACGCCTCGGCGCTGCGCCGTTACCGGCCGCGCGACTTTGTGGCGCTTGTCGAGCGGCACGGGATCGCCTGGCATGAGAAGACGCTTGGCCAGCTGTTCTGCGACGACAGCGCCCGCCAGATCGTCGGCATGTTGGTCAAGGAGATGCGCACAGCGGGGGTGACGCTGCGCCTCTCGTGCGAGGTCTCCGATATCGCTCGCGGCGGCGAGGGGTTCACCCTACGCGCCAGTGGATCGCCGGTCGGTTGCCAGGCTCTGGTGATCGCCAGCGGCGGCAAGTCGATTCCGAAGATGGGCGCGACCGGCCTCGGCTATCAGGTCGCCGCGCAGTTCGGCGTGCCGGTGACCGAGACGCGACCAGGCCTCGTGCCGCTCACCTTCGAGCAAGGGCTGCTCAGCCGCTTGTCGTCGCTGGCTGGCGTCGCCGTGGACGCGGTCGTCGCCGCCGGCGGTGTGAAATTCGCCGAGGCGATGCTGTTCACCCATCGGGGCCTTAGCGGGCCGGCGATCCTCCAGGCGTCGTCCTATTGGCGCGAGGGCCAGGAGATCGTGGTCGACATGGCGCCGCAAACCGATCTCTTCCAGACGCTGCGCGCCGCCCGCGCGGCCAACGGCAAGCGCGCCGTCCATACCGTCCTCGGCGAGTTCGTGCCGCGCCGTCTGGCCCAGCTGATGGTCGAGAGCCAGGGCCTGAACGGCAATTTGGCCGACCAGTCGGACGTGAAGCTGCGCGCGCTAGCGGAGGCGGTCTGCGCGTGGCGCGTGAAACCGGTGGGATCCGAGGGCTACCGGACGGCCGAGGTCACCCTTGGCGGGATAGACACGCGCGCGCTTGACCCGCGCACAATGGCGGTGACGAAGCAGCCTGGCCTTCACTTCATCGGCGAAGTCGTCGACGTCACCGGCTGGCTCGGCGGCTATAATTTCCAGTGGGCCTGGGCTAGCGGCTGGTGCGCCGGCCAGGCGGTCTGACCCCTAGGTTTTCCGGGCCGCGTCGGCCTTGGCCACCGCTATCGCGGCTTTCAGCGACGGAATGTCCGCGCCGCCGATGAAGGTGTCGCCGACGATGAAGGCCGGCGTGCCCTCGATCTTCATGGCCATGGCCAACGCCCGCACTTCGGCGATCTGCTTGACGATGGACGGGGCCTTGGCGTCGGCCCGGATTTTGACCGGATCTAGGCCAGCGGCGGCCAGATGACGATCGATCGCCGCCTCGTTCAGAGCCTTGTCGGCCATCATCGCCTTGTAGACCTCGAGACCCTTGGCCTTGACCTGCGGTGTCAGCGAGACCCGCGCGGCCGTGTCGGAGACTTCGCCGAAGATCGGGAATTCTTTGAATACGAACCGCACGTCCGGGTTTTCGGCGATCAGGGCGATAATCTCCGGCGCGGCGGTTTTGCAAAAGCCACAGCGGTAATCGAAGAACTCGACCACAGTGATCTTGCCGTCGGGGTTCGCTACGAAGTCGCGGGGGTCGCGCTCCAGGGCTGTGCGATGTTTTTCAATGAGTTCGCCGGACTGCTGAGCCTCGGCCATCCGCTCTTTCTCGCTCAACTTCTGCACGGCCTCACGGATCACCTCGGGGTGCGCCATCAGATAGGCGCGCACCTTCTCGCCGAAGGCGGCGTCCTGCGACGGTTGGCAGCCGGCGAGGGAGAGGGCGGCGGTCGCGCCGGCGAGCAGGATAAGCGGGCTCATGAGATTCCGTGGCAAGAGAGGCATAGGCGAGGGGATTAGCGGACCTGGACGGAGGCGACGGAGCCTTCCTTGGCCAGTTCCTTCAGATCTTCGCGGCTAGGCTTGGAGACCAGCACGATGTCGGTGGCGCGGCGCCACTCCGGCGTATTGCGGTTCAGCCGTTCGCGAGCGCGCATGGCGAAGATCCGTGCGTTCACCTCGTCGCCGATGCTGAAGCTGTATTCGGCAGTCGCCAGGCGCGCCAAACCGTCTTCGCCGCGCTTATCATAAGCCTCGGCCAGCATGCGCCAGGCCAGGCCGTTCTCCGGATCCTGCACCAGCGAACGCTTCAACTCCGCGACGCCCTCCTCGATCTTGGTCTTGTCGTCCAAGGCGATCAGCGTCTGGCCGAGATTGACCCGCAGCAGGGGCGCGTCTGGCTTCAGCGCCACCGACCGACGCTGCGGCGCTTCGGCTTCCTTGGCTCGACCGTATTCGAAGAGGATCTGCCCTTTCAGTTCCCACAGATAGGGATTGCTCGGCTGCTCCTCGAGAAGCGCATCGATCAGCTTCAGGGCCCGGTCTGGCTCCTTCATCTGATAATAGGCGATGGCGCGGGCGTATCGGGCCGGGTAGCTTCGGTCGGTCTCCTGGTAGGTGACAATCGCGGTCTGCGGATTGATGAATCCGTCCAGCTTGGCCTTCATCACCGCGTGCTCGGCCAGAGCCTCCGGCGTGTCGACGTCATTGTAGTGCGACAGCGTCGACACTCGCCGTTGCAGCGCCTCGATCCGATCCGAGGATAGCGGGTGACTGCGGAAATAGGCGTAGCGGCGGCTTTCGTCGAAGACCTCCTGGTAGCGGAAGTTGTCGAAGAAGTCGGCGAGGCCGCGGCCAGACTTGCCAGCCTTTTCCAGCAGCGTCGCCCCCGCCTGGTCAGCCCGCGATTCCTGTTCGCGGCTATAGCCGAGCGCCCCCAGCGTGCCGAAGTATCCGGCGCTGGAGGCAAGGCCGGCCGCGGCGTCCATCGCGCCAGCCAGTCCCGCGAGGATGCCCAGCCCCATGGTCAGCAGGAATGGTTTCATGCCGGCGGCCTGCATGTCGCCGGATCGGAAGCTGTGGCCAGCCGCCAGGTGGCCGACTTCGTGAGCGATGACGCCTTCAAGCTCGTTGGGCGTCGTCGTCTGCAGAATCAGGCCGGTGTTGATGCCCATGGTCTTGGGCGCGGCGAACGCGTTGAGCTCCTTCGAACCGATGAGCAGAACCTGCACGTTCTTCGGGTCGATGCCGGCCGCGGTCAGGATCGGGTCGGCCTCACGGTGGAGGATTTCCTCGATCTCGGTGTCGCGGATGAGCGACTGCGATTCCTGCGCGAACGCGGGCGCCGCAGATTGCACCAAGGTGAGCGCCGTCAGCCCGACCAGCGCGAGCTTACGGACCTTTACGGAAAGGGACCGGGCAGGGGGGCGCATGTGCAAACCTCTGATGCGTCCCCCTGCTCGCGAGCCTAGCGCCTCACCCGCACCGCCACCAGCCTCGGCGCGGCGTCGCAGGTGCGGAAGAGATCTCGTTCGGATCGACGACAGGGACCAGCGCAGCTTCAAGCGCGACGACGTCCGAGACGGGCTCTGGCTCAGGGGGGATCTGCGCCACAGGTTCGGGTTCAGGCTGCGGTTCCGGCTGGGTTTCCAACGCGGCCGCAGCCGCAGCGGCGGCCGCCTTGGTGAGACGCGGCTTGCGGGCGCGACGGGCGGGCGCCGGAACGCTATCGCTGGCCTCCTCCGAGGCCGCTTCGACGACATCGACAGTTTCCGCCTCGGCGATGACCGGTGCGAGGACCGTTTCCATCGCCGGCGCGTCGAGCGTGATCACGGCTTCCGCCGGGATATCGGCGACGGTCTCTTCAGCAGGCGACTTGTCGCCGCCACGACGGCGACCACGACCGCGCGAACGGCTCGCCTTGGGCTTTTCTTCCTCCGCCGGAAGTTCGACCCAGATATCGACATCGCTGCGGTCATTGGCGGCGATGCTGGCCGCCGCGGGCGCCGGCGCTTCGACGGGGGTGGGGCTGGGCGCAGGTTGGGCGCTGACTTCCGGCTGCAGGGCGCGACGCAGGTCTTCGGCGGGATCGTACCAGACGAAGGGATCTTCGCCGTAGGGCACCCACGGACGGATCCAGGCGAACATTTCGTTCGGACGGGTCTCGTCGCGCATTCGGCGACCGCCGCGGCGGCCACGTCTACGACGCCGGCCAAAGCCGCCGTCATCGTCGGCTTCCCCCGCGACTTCGCCTTCCGGCGCGGCCTCGAAGGCCTTGGGCTCTCCGCGTTCACCGCGATTGCGGCGGCGGTTGCGACGACCGTTGCGACGGCCGCTTTCGGTGTCTTCAGCGTCGCGACGCGCCGGAGCCACGGCGACAGCGCCATCCTCGTCGGCTTCGTCGACGAGTTCGTCTTCGACTTCCTCGTCGTCCTCGTCCTCGTCCTCGTCTTCAACCTCCTCTTCGTCGTCGTAGTCTTCGTCGACGGGGTTGTAGATCGGGGCGGTGGCCGCCGCGAGGGCGATCGGGGCGTGAGTCGTCTCCGCAGCCGTCCGCTCCACGCGGCTTTCAGCATGCGCCAGAGCGTCGTCGACGACGATCGTCACGAACAGGCCGAAGGCCTGGTGCAGACGGGCGAGGTGGCCGCGCTTCTCGTTCAGAATGTAGAGGGCGACCGCGCGGGGCACACTGAGGGTCGCCTCGCCGCCGCCGTTCTTGGCTTCCTGCTCCACGGCGCGCAGCGCCGAGAGGGCGCTCGATTCCACGGACCGCACGCGGCCTGTGCCGCCGCAGTGTTCGCACACGTGGGTGGTGCCTTCCAGCACGCCGGCGCGCCGGCGCTGGCGACTGATTTCCATCAGGCCAAAGGTCGAGATCTTGCCCATCTGCACGCGGGCGCGATCGTCGGCCAGGCAGTCCTTCATCTTCTTCTCGACGGAGCGATTGTTCTTCGACTCGTCCATGTCGATGAAGTCGATGACAACCAGACCCGCCAGGTCGCGAAGGCGCATCTGCCGGGCGGCTTCTTCGGCGGCTTCCATATTGGTCTTGAGGGCGGTGGCCTCAATGTTCCGCTCGCGGGTCGCGCGACCGGAGTTCACGTCGATGGCGACCAGGGCCTCGGTCTGATTGATCACCAGATAACCGCCGGAACGCAGCGGCACGACGGGCGAATAGATCTGGTCGAGATGGTCTTCGATGCCAAACTTCATGAACAGCGGCGTCGGCTCGCGGTGCGGCTGCACCTTCTTGGCCTGGCTGGGCATCAGCATGCGCATGAAGTCATGTGCTGCCTTGAAGGAAGCTTCGCCCTCGACAATGACGCCGTCGATGTCCTTGTCGTAGAGGTCGCGGATCGCCCGCTTCACAAGGTCTTCTTCCTCGTAGATCAGAGCTGGCGCGATCGAGTGCAGCGTCTTTTCGCGGATGTTCTCCCACAGACGCAGCAGATAGTCGTAGTCGCGCTTCAGTTCGGTCTTGGTGCGCTTGGCCCCGGCGGTGCGGACGATCAGTCCCATCCCCTGCGGGACTTCCAGGCTCTGCACCACGCTCTTCAGGCGCTTGCGATCGTTCACCGCGGTGATCTTGCGGCTGATGCCGCCGCCGCGCGCCGTGTTCGGCATTAGGACGCCGTAGCGGCCGGCCAGCGACAGGTAGGTGGTCAGCGCCGCGCCCTTGTTGCCGCGCTCTTCCTTGACGACCTGGACCAGCATGATTTGCCGGCGACGGATCACTTCCTGGATCTTGTAGCGACGCATCAGGCGACGCTTGCGACGCGCCAATTCTTCGTCGACGTCGTCCTCGTCGTCATCGGCGACGGTGTCGACATCGCCGTCTTCATCGTCCTCGCCGCCGCCATTCCGGGTGCGAGGTTCGTGATGATCGTCTTCGTCGTCGGCCTCCTCGCGCATCAGCGCTTCGCGGTCGGCCAAGGGGATCTGGTAGTAGTCGGGGTGGATTTCGTTGAAGGCCAGGAAGCCGTGGCGGTTGCCGCCGTACTCGATGAAGGCCGCCTGCAGTGACGGTTCAACGCGCGTCACCTTGGCGAGATAGATATTCCCTCGGAGCTGCTTGCGGTTCTGGCTTTCGAAATCGAATTCTTCAATGCGCGATCCGTCGATCACCACCACGCGGGTTTCTTCCGCGTGGGCGGCGTCGATCAACATAGTCTTGGTCATGTGGTGACTCTCCACGGCCTGCGGCGGACGCTCGGTCCTGCTGCGGCCGGTGCATGAGATGGGCGCGCGGATCGCCGCAAGCTGCGCCGAAGACGGCGGCTCGGGCGGTGTCTCGGGGAGCGTCAGGCCGGTTTATGGCGTGAGCTGCGCGGCCCATCAGGTGTGTTCCCAGGCGCGCCGCCAGCGGCGCGGATCGGATTGTGCGCCGCCGTCGGGAGAAGCCCTGACAAAGCTGGCGCGGGGTTTGTTCAGCGCGGCGCTCTGACCTCCGCCCGCCCAGGCATGTCAGCCGGGCGAGATGGGGGGGCGTGCCGCGCAGGCGGACATTGCAACACTGCAACGCAAAAGAAAAGCGATGCGACTCCGAAGACTTAGAAAGTGCGGCGGAAACGTCCGGTTAACCGTTTGGCTACCCTGTGCGGTTCAGGGTCGCGCTTTCGACGCTGAGCCTGCGGTTCAGCGCCTGTAGGGGCTGTGGTGATGTTGGCGGGCCTGAGGCGAGGCATGAGGAGCAAGGCCTTGCGCGCGCTTGGCGCAATGGCGGTGGTCCTGGGCGGCCTGGGCGCTTTCGCTGGCTCAAGCGCCGCGATCTCTCAGGCGACCGTCCTGCGAGTCCGAGTCGGTGGCGACCAGGCACAGACGCGGATCGTCCTCGATCTCGATCGTTCGGTCGTCGCGAAGCTTAGCGCCGATGGATATTCCGATCAGCGCCTGGTCCTGAGTTTGCCCGGCGCCCGGGCCGCCGACGGCCTGCAGGGGGGGCGGCAGGGCCTGGTGAAGGCCTGGCTGATCGATCACCCGTCGTCGGGCGCGCGCCTGCAGATCGACCTGGCCGCCGGCGCGACTGTGGCCCGCCGCTTCCTGCTGCCGCCGGCCGACGGCGTGGAGCACTATCGCTACGTGGTGGATTTGATCCCTCAGGGAGCGGCGCCCCGGGAAGTTGCGCCTACGGCTACGTTCACTGCCTATGAGAAGGCGGTCGCGAAGGGCAGGAGCCCTGAGCAGGCTGCGGGCAAGGCGATGAAGATCGCCAAGGGGTCGACGAAGAGCAGACCGTTGTCGCTCAAAAAGGTCGTCGTCATCGACGCTGGCCATGGCGGTCACGATCCCGGCGCCCGCGGGGCCAAGGGCTGGGAAAAGGACATCAATCTCGCCGCCGCCCTGGCGCTGAAGGACCGGCTCGAGGGCTCGGGCCGATACAAGGTCGTCATGACGCGCGACAGCGACGCTTATGTGCCGCTGGACAGCCGCGTGCGGATCGCCCAGCGCGCCAACGCCGACCTGTTCATTTCGCTGCACTCGGATTCCGGCCCCGACGCCAACGTCAGCGGCGCCTCGGTCTATACGCTGTCGGATCAGGCCTCTGCGCGCGCCCAGAAGTTCGTCACCAAGGACGACTGGTTCATGAAGGCGAGCCTCGCGCGAGGCGGTGTCAGCGATATCCTCTTCGACCTGACGCAGCGCGCCACGCGCAACCGCTCGGCGGCCTTCGCCCAGATGCTGGTGGCCGAGATCGAGCCGCATACGAACCTCCTGCGCCGCAGCCATCGCGACGCCGGTTTCATGGTGCTGCTCGCGCCGAACGTACCGGCGGTGCTGCTGGAAATGGGCTTCGTGACCAATGGGGCCGACGAGGCGCTGCTTCGCGATCCGCGTCGACGCGGGCGACTGATGGACGCCGTTGGTGATTCCATCGACAGCTACTTCGCCGAGACCACCCGCCTCGCGACCCGCTGACGACGGCGGCGCATTGGCGCCTGCCGCGAAGACGGCTAGATCGGTCGTCTTCAGTGGGTGAGGCCCGTCCGAGTTTGAGCGCCCTCGATCGTCCGACCGCGCAGCCTGCCCCCGTCGAGCCGTGGGTGAAGACGCTGGCCTTCGTCGTTGCGGCGATGGTGGCGCTCGCCGCCCTGTCCGCGGCGATCTGGATGGCCTGGCTATTTCATGACCTGCCCGACGCCGGCGATCTGGTGGACTACCACCCGCCGACCGCAACCCGCGCCTACGCCTGGGATGGCACCCTGATCGGCGAGTTTTCGCGCGAACGGCGCATCTACGTGCCTTATGACAACATGCCGCCGCAGCTGGCCGAGGCGTTTCTTGCCGCTGAGGACCGCAATTTTTTCCGCCACTCCGGCGTCGATTACCAAGGTCTCAGCCGCGCCATGGTGCGTAATGTGCTGAACGCTGTTCGAGGCCGCCGGCTGGAGGGCGGGTCCACCATCACCCAGCAGGTGGCCAAGAACGTCCTCCTCACAAACGACGCCACCATCGCGCGCAAGCTGAAGGAAGCCATCCTGGCCAGCCGGCTGGAAAGCACGCTCAGCAAGGAGCGCATCCTTGAGCTCTATCTGAACGAGATCTGGCTGGGTTACCGGTCCTATGGCGTCGGCGCCGCGGCCTATAACTATTTCGGCAAGTCGATCAGCGACCTCACGCTCGCCGAGTGCGCTTATCTCGCGGCCTTGCCGAAGGGCCCGGACAATTATCATCCGCAGCGGCGTCGCGCCGCCGCTGTCGGTCGGCGCAACTGGGTGCTGGGCCAGATGGCCGAGGCTGGTTGGATCAGTCGCGCTGAGGCGATGCGCGCACAGGCCGAGCCCTTGAATGTTCAGCCTGAGCCCAAGCGGGCGCGGTACAGCGACGGCGATTACTTCGTCGAGGAGGTCCGGCGTCGCGGCCTGGCGACCCTCGGCGACCGCCTGAACGAAGGCGGCTACTACATGCGCACGACCCTGGATCCGCGGCTGCAGACCGCGGCGCGGACGGCGCTGATGGTTGGTCTTGAGAAGTACGATCGTCGGCACGGCTGGCGTGGCGCCTTCGGCCATGTGGACACCCTCGACGGCTGGGAGTCCGAGGCCAAGTCAAAGGCGCGGCCCGCCGAACGCCGCACCTGGATTCAGGCTGTCGTTACAGGCGTGCGCCCCGGTGTCCAGGTCCGCACGCTGGATGGCCGCGAAGGCGTTCTGGCGGGCGAAGATGTCTCCTGGGCCCGGGCCGGGCGCGGGATCGGCACAGGCGACCTTATCTTCGTCGAACCGCCGGAGCCGGGTGTGGCGGGCGACTTCCGGCTGAAGCAGATTCCGGCGGTAAACGGGGCTCTGGTGGCGATGGAGCCCTATTCTGGCCGGGTGCTTGCGATGGTCGGCGGGTATTCCTTCACCCTGTCGAGCTTCAACCGCGCAACCCAGGCGCTGCGTCAGCCCGGTTCGTCCTTCAAACCTTTCGTCTACGCTGCGGCCCTGGAGAATGGCTATACGCCGGCCAGCGTCGTGATGGACGCGCCCATCACGCTGTCGGGAGCTAATGGCCAAGCCTGGACGCCGGAAAACTACGAGCACGACTATTACGGCGCCCTGCAGCTGCGCAAAGGCCTGGAACTTTCGCGCAACGCCATGACCGTGCGCCTGGCGCAGGGCGTGGGTATGACCAAGATTTCGGCATTGGCCGAACGCCTTGGCATCACCGGCAAGATGGATCGCGTCCTGGCCATGGCCCTGGGATCGGGCGAGACAACGGTCTACCGGATGGCCGCGGCTTACTCGTCGTTCGTCAACGGCGGCAAGAAGGTCGAGCCACACCTGATCGAGTTGGTCCAGGACCGCGAAGGCAAGACAATCTGGAAGGCTGATGGTCGTGAGTGCGACCGGTGCGACGCGGGCTTCGGCGGTGGTGAAAGCCCCCGAACGCCTTTGGCGGGCGAGCAGGTGATGGATCCCATTACGGCCTATCAGATCACCTCCATGCTGCAGGGCGTGGTCCAGCGCGGAACGGCGGCCTCGGCCTCGGTCCTGGGCCGACCGGTAGGCGGCAAGACGGGTACGACCAACGACTATCGGTCGGCCTGGTTCATGGGTTTCACCCCCCAACTGGTGGCTGGCGTCTTCATCGGATTCGACGACAACCGCAGCCTGGGCAAGGGAGAGACCGGCAGCCAGGCGGCCGTTCCGATTTTCATCGACTTCATGAAGGAAGCGCTGCTGGGCTACCCTGTGGCGGACTTCAAGGCCCCGTCGAACGCCAAGTTCGCCTCGGTGCGCGGCATCCGCGAGGCCTTCCGCCCAGGCACCGAGCCGCGCGAGGTCATAGCTGCGCCGACCGTCCTGACCGGACCGCAGCCCTACAGTTCCGTCTGGAGCGATGGCCAGGTTACCGGCGCTCCGTCAGCGGCCACCGCCGTGGCCCCCCCGCCGAAGCGGGCCGTCGAGGAAACCGACGGCTTGTTCTGATGTGTCGCGCGGGCTAAGCCCCGCGCTCGAATTTTGGTGTGGAGCTTTCCATGAGAGCGGATGTCGAGGCTGCCAAGGCCGACATCGAGCAGTCGATCGAACTGCTCAGGAGGCGTCTTTGACTGGGAGCCTGCCTTACGAAAACTGGACGAACTGAACGCCCGCGTGGAGAATCCCAGCCTTTGGGATAACGCCACGGAAGCCCAAGCGCTGATGCGCGAACGCACACGCCTGGCGGCCTCCGTCGAAGCTGTGACGAGCCTGGGCCGCGATCTGGCGGACGCCATCGGCTATGCCGAAATGGCGGACGAGGAGAACGACGAGGCCTCTCTCGAGGAGGCGCGCGCCCAGTTGCGCGCCATCCGCGAACGCGCCGGTCGCGCCGAGCTTGAGGCGCTGCTGTCCGGCGAGGCCGACGGCAACGACGCCTTTGTCGAGATCAACTCCGGCGCTGGCGGCACCGAGTCCAACGACTGGGCCGGCATGCTCCTGCGGATGTACTCGCGCTGGGCGCAGCAGCACGGCATGACGGTCGAGTTCCTCGAGGAAACTTCCGGCGAACAGGCTGGCATCAAGTCGGTCACCCTCCAGGTAAAGGGAACCAACGCCTACGGCTGGTTGAAGACCGAGGCAGGTGTCCACCGGCTCGTGCGGATTTCCCCCTACGACGCCGCCGCGAAGCGCCACACGAGCTTCGCCTCGGTCTGGGTCTATCCGGTGGTCGATGACACGATCGAGATCGAGATCAATCCGTCCGACGTGCGCACTGACACCTACCGGGCGTCCGGCGCAGGCGGTCAGCACATCAATAAAACCGACTCTGCGGTGCGTCTGACTCACATCCCGACCGGCGTGGCGGTGGCTTGCCAGGCCGGGCGCTCGCAGCATCAGAACCGGGAAGAAGCCTGGAAGATGCTGCGCGCTCGGCTCTACGAGCTTGAGCTGCAAAAGCGGGAAGCGGCGCAGCAGGCCCTCGAGGACCAGAAGACGGACATCGGGTGGGGCCACCAGATTCGATCCTACGTCCTGCAGCCGTATCAGATGGTGAAGGACCTCAGGACCGAGGTCGAAACCTCCGACACGCAAGGCGTGCTCGACGGTGATCTCGACGCCTTCATGGGCGCATCGCTCGCCCAGCGTGTCGGCGTGACTCGGGACGCTGTGGACTAGACGATGATCGTCGAGTCCGCGCGCGAAGATGATCTTGAGGCGCTGCTGTACCTCTACCGCGAGTTGAGCTCGCACGACGAGCGGCCCGCCGATCCGGCGCCCATCTGGGCGAAGCTGCTCGCCTGTGAGCAGACCCAGGTCCTCGTTGGCCGCCTGGGCGACTCGGTCGTTGCGACCTGCATGCTGACCATCGTCCCCAACCTTACCCGACGGGGTCGTTCTTACAGCGTGATCGAGAATGTCGTCACAAGGGCCGATCACCGTGGCCAGGGCCTTGGCCGGGCTCTGCTGGCGACTGCCGTCGAGCGGGCCTGGGCGGCGGATTGCTACAAGGTTTGCTTGTCGACCGGCCGACCGGAGACCGTGGCCTTCTACGAAGCCTGCGGGTTCGCCGCCAACACCAAGGATTTCCTGGAAATCCGCCGACCTTGAGCGGACCTAGCAGCAACGCTCCGCCGTCAGGGGCGCGAGGGTGTCCAATCCATGATCCGCCGTGGCTAACTCCAAGCGCTTGGCGACGAGCCGGGCGGTGACGGAGGTCACCCCTAAGGCTTCACGCAGCTCCGCAGTATTGACGCGATCAGCGTCCGCAAGGGCGAGGAAGATCGCCTTCAGCCAGGTGGTGAGCGGCAGCTTCGAATTCTCGAAAATCATGCCCTGGCGCACAGTGAACTGCCGATTGCAGGGCACGCAGTTCTTAAGGCCGTAACGGACCCGTTTAGCGGGGTTCGGTCGGATAGACTGGATCAAGTCGGCTTCGCCGCAGCGTGGGCAAACCGGGCCGCTCGGCCAGACCAGGGACTCGACGAAGACATAGGCCGCGGCTTCATCGCGGAAGCAGGATTGTTCGAAGGCTAGCGCAGAAGAAATCATGTTGCGGAAAGCCCCATGGAATCGTCTCGGCACAGACGAAAATAATTCCTAGCACCTTGTTATATTTAGCGCTTGTCGCAAGGGGCATGACAAGGCCGCACGGCTCTAGCCCAGCATATCGCCCGCACGTACGAAGCGCACCGGGTTTTGCGCACGTCCGTTCACCCAGATTTCGTAGTGCAAGTGTGTGCCCGTGGAGCGACCGGTCGAGCCCATGCCGCCAATCCTCTGCCCCAGCGCGACGCGCTGGCCGGGTCGGACGTTGATCGCCTTCAGGTGCGCATAGCGGGTTTTGAAGCCGCTGCCGTGATCCACCTCGATGGTGGCGCCATAGCCCGAGCGGACACCGGTGAACGAAACGACGCCGGGTCCGGTCACATAGATCGGCGTCATGGTCGCGCCGGCGAAATCTAGGCCCGAGTGCAGGGCTGGGCGGCGAGTGAAAGGATCGCTGCGGACGCCGAAGCCGCTGGTCTGCTGGGCGCCATGCGTCGGACGCTCAAAGGGAAGCCGCTGGGAAGCAGCGGCCATGGCCTGGGTTTCCGACATGTCCCTGGCCGCATTCTGGATGCGCGCGGCGAAATCCTCGTCGATATCGAGGACGGCGGCCAGGGCCCGGGAGTCCTTCGCCTCAATCAACGGGCCTCCCAACGATCCGCGCGGCATGTAGGCGCTGGGTGTCAGGCCAGCCATGCGGAACACCAGCCGCAGGCGTTCGGCGCGGCTTTTGGCGAAGCCGTCGGCGGCCTCAAGCAGCTCCTCCTGGCTCAGGCGCACCAGTTCCAGACGTCGCGCGGGGGCCGCGTTCTGACCTGCCGCGAGGGCCCGGCTGATGGTGGGCGTCAGCGCTTCGGCCGCGCCAGGCGCGCCTTTCAGTTCGGTGAGGAGAAGGGCTAGCGCCGCATGGCGCTTTTCGACGTTCTCGGCGAGGTCGACGCTCGAGCCAGACGCGGCGTTCAATTGGGTGACGGCGGCGTTCAGACGCGCCTGGCGATCAGCGATCCAGCGCTCGTACTTGGCCTGGGTGCGAACGGCGTCCCGTTCGGCGGCGGACGCCGACATCATGCTGACCAGCATCGCCGCGGTGCAGACGCCCATCCACATGGCTGCGCCGGCCGCCACGCCGGCGACGGCCAGTTGCCGGCCGGGCGTGAGCACGAGGCCCTTCATCTGGCCGCCGGAGCGCACATAGATGTGCCGCTCAGGGAACCATGCTTCCAGCCTGGCGCGCAGGCGGGCGAAACGGCTCATAGACTAGTTAAACCCCGTCCCCGTCAGAGCGGGAGATATGCAACGACAAATTAACCAGTGGCAAGTCGCGCGTGATTCGCGGGCTAGAGGGCCTTGGCGGCGGCCAGCACCTGGGCGGCGTGGTTGGCCACCTTCACCTTGCGCCAGATCTTCTTCACGACGCCGTCCTGGACCAGGAAGGTGGAGCG
Source organism: Phenylobacterium immobile (ATCC 35973) (assembly GCF_001375595.1). Taxonomy (NCBI): domain Bacteria; kingdom Pseudomonadati; phylum Pseudomonadota; class Alphaproteobacteria; order Caulobacterales; family Caulobacteraceae; genus Phenylobacterium; species Phenylobacterium immobile. The sequence goes on from NZ_CVJQ01000001.1 coordinate 1,419,882, forward strand.
ATCGATGCCCATGTACTGTCGGCCGTACAGGCTTTTCTCCACCCAGGAGCCATAGGCCGCGATGACCGCGCCCTCTGGGTCGGAACCCAGCGGAATCGCCAGGTCATACTTCGCGGCGAAGCTTGTGTGCCGCTTCACACTATCTTTGGAGACGCCGATGACGGCGACGCCGGCCTGGGCGAACTCGCCCGCCAACGCTGTGAAATCCTGCGCCTCACGCGTGCAGCCGGGCGTGTCATCTTTCGGATAGAAGTAGAGGACCAGCGTCTTCCCGGCGAACTGAGCCAGGCTGACCGCGCCGTCTTTGGTTTCGAGCGTGAAATCGGGGGCGGTGTCGCCCTCGGCGGGTCCGTTCATAGGGCTCTCCATCAGACTGGCTTGACCAGGACGATCTTCTTCTTGCCGGCGGCCAGCTTCAATACGCCCTCGCTGAGGTCCGCCGTGGTTACGAGGCGGTTCGCGTCAGCCTCGGTCTTGTCGTTCAGCCGCAGTCCGCCACCCTGCGCCAGGCGACGGGCTTCGCCGCGCGATCCGGCCAGACCCGCCACGTCTGCGAAAAGCTGCGCGAGCGTTACGCCGGCCTCAAGGTCGCCGGACGCGATCTCGACTGTAGGCAGGCCCAATGAAAGCGCGCCGTCGACAAAGGCGGCCTGCGCCGCGGCCGCGGCCGCGTCGGCCGCGTCCTGGCCGTGAAGCATGCGCGTCGCCTCATTGGCCAGCACCTTCTTGGCTTCGTTGATCTCGGCGCCGGGGAGGGCCTCCAGGCGGGCAATTTCCGCTAGGGGGATGTCAGTGTAGAGCTTCATGAACCGTCCGACGTCAGCGTCTTCGGTGTTCCGCCAGAACTGCCAGTAGTCGTAGGGGCTCAGCATGTCGGCGTTCAGCCAGACGGCCCCTTGCGCGGTCTTACCCATCTTAGCGCCAGAGGCCGTGGCGAGGAGCGGCGTCGTCAGCCCGAACGCCGGCTTCTGATCGACACGCCGGATCAACTCCACGCCGTTCAGAATGTTGCCCCATTGGTCCGATCCGCCCATCTGCAGGACGCAGCCGTATCGGCGCGAAAGCTCCAGGTAGTCGGTCGCCTGCATGAGCATGTAGTTGAATTCTATGAAGGTAAGGGGCTGTTCGCGATCCAGCCTCAGCTTCACGCTATCGAATGCGAGCATACGGTTGATCGTGAAATGCACGCCGTATTCACGCAGAAAGTCGATGTAGCCAAGCTTTGACAGCCACTCGTCGTTATCGACCAGGATGGCGTCATTCGGTCCGTCGCCGAAGGTCAGGAACTTGCCGAAGGCCTGACGGATCGAGGCGATGTTCGCCTGGATCTCGTCGTGGCTGCGCAGTTGGCGTGTCTCGTCCTTGCCAGACGGATCGCCAACTTTCGTAGTGCCGCCTCCGACGATGACAATCGGCTTATGGCCGGCCTGCTGCAGCCGACGCAGCATCATGATCGTGATCAGATTGCCGACATGCAGGCTGGGCGCCGTCGCGTCGTAGCCGATGTAGCCGGTGATCACGCCTTTCGACGCAGCCTGATCGAGTTCCTCCGGATGGGTGATCTGGTGAATGTAGCCGCGAGCCTGCATCGTTTGCAGGAACTCGGACTTGAAGGCGGCGTCAGTCATCGTCTCAAACTCTTCATCGGCGGGCGCTGCGCTTTAGCACGGCGCGGTTTACGTTATCGAGGCCGACTTATGGGAGAAAAGGCGCCGGCCAACAGGCGGGCGCGAGGGATCGGCCGCCAGCTCTAGGAGCGGCGGTAATAGGCGCGCGAGGTAGGGGCGTTTCCGATCATCGCGGCTAGCTAGGCCGCCTGCGCCATGGCAGTCAAGACGCATGCGCGTACTTGGATTCATGACCGGAACTTCGCTGGACGCCGTCGACATGGCGATCCTGGAGACTGACGGCGAGACGATCTCGGCCTTCGGTCCGGCGGGGGAACGCAAGCTCACCGAAGAGACCCGCGCCGCGGCTCTGGCGGCTACGAACGACGCCCGTCATTGGACGCGCGGCGCGCCGGAGCCGGCGTCCTTCGGCCCGGCCGCGCGCGCCGTGGCGCAGGAGCATTTCGCGGCGGCTGAGGGCTTCCTGGCCGCCCATGGCCTGACCTGGGCGGACATCGACCTGATGGGCATGCACGGCCAGACGGTCCTGCACGAGCGCCCGGGGCCAGATCGCATCGGCCGCACTGTGCAACTGGCCGACGCTCAGGCCCTGGCCAGCGCGACGGGCGTGCCGGTCGCCTTTGATTTCCGCACCGCCGATGTCGCCGCGGGCGGCGAGGGCGCGCCGCTGGCTCCAATCTACCATCTCGCTCGCGCCCAGGCCTCCGGCCTGTCGGCGCCCCTGGCCGTGCTGAACGTCGGCGGCGTCGCCAACATCACCTTCTGGGGCGGCGGGGACGACATCGCCGCCTTCGACACCGGGCCGGGCAACGGCATGATCGATTTACTGGTGCAAGCCCGTGGCGCGGGGCGCTTTGACGATGGCGGCCGGTTGGCCGGCGCGGGGAGGGCGGATGAGGCCGTCCTCGCCGGCCTTCTGGCCCATCCCTATTTCCGCGCGCCGGCGCCGAAATCCCTGGACCGCTATGATTTCTCGTTGGAGACGCTGTCGCCGCTCAGCCTGGAGGACGCCTGCGCCACCCTCGTCGCCTTCACCGCACAGTCCGTGAAGGCTGGCTTCGACCTGATGGGACAGGATGCGGCGGAGGTCATCGTCTGCGGCGGCGGTCGATTGAACCCGCAGATCATGGGCGCCCTGGCCGAGCGTCTGCCCTCCCGCGTCCTGCCGGCTGAGGCCCACGGCTGGCGCGGCGACGCTATTGAGGCTGAGGCCTTCGCCTATCTCGCCGCCCGCACGGCGCGAGGTCTGCCGCTATCTTACCCAAAGACCACCGGCGTCGCCCGTCCGATGACCGGCGGCCGGATCGTGAGACCCTAGCCTTCACGCAGCAGCGGCAGAGCCAAGCCTGAGACCGGTCGTTCCGCCAGGATTTCCCGCCGGAAGCGGAACAACTCGGCAGGTCTCCCGCCAGTCTCCGAGTCCATGCGGCCAAGGCCCTCGACCAGGCCGCCCCGCTCAAGCGCCCGCCGGAAGTTCTGCTTGTGCAGCGGCACCCCGGCGATCGCCTCGACCGCCTTCTGCAGGGCCGACAGGGTGAAGGCCTCCGGCATCAGTTCGAACACCACTGGTCGGTACTTCAGCTTACCGCGCAGACGCGAGAGCGCCGTCGCCAGAATCCGGCGGTGATCCGATAGCATCGGCTCGCCGAGGGCCGCAGCCAAAGGGCCGTCCATCGGCTCGGCGGATTCCGCGCGGTCGCGGGCGGCTTCCTGAGCGAGGCCTGCTTCGTAAAGCAGCTCATAGCGCTCCAGCACCCGTTCCTCGTTCCACGGCGCACCATCAAGTGCGAACAGCAACCGGGCGCGAGCCAGGATCTGGGGCTCCTGAGCCCAGCGACGGAGCGCCGGCTCCAGGAGGTTGAGCGCGGGCGGCCGCCCGCCGCGCCAATCTTCCCATGGGAAGAACCGCGACCAAGGTCGCCAATCAGTGTCAGGCGCGTGGGTCTCCACCGCCGTGGGCGCCAGCGCCAGATAGCCGACCGAGACGATGCGAGAGTCCTGCGGTCCGTCGCCCGAGTGACCGCCCAGGTCGGCGAGGGGTGCGTCGCGTCCGCGGTCGCCAAACGTGTAGAGCTGTTCGACAAAGCCCAGGTCAAATCGCGTCTGCTCGGTCACGAAGGCGCGCATGCCCAGTTCGAAGGTCCGGTGCGCCGTGGGATCGAACGGGCCGAAGGGCAGGCCGGTGGCCTCCGCGCCGCGCGGCCGGTGGGTCAAGACGAGCGCGTCGGCGTCCTTGACCGCAACAACCACCGCCGACAGGCCGATGACGATCTGGGCGTCCATCCTGGCTATGCCGGATTGGCTGGCTGCACGGGCGCGTAGCCGGCGGCGTCCGACAGCACATGGTAGCGCTGGACATAGCGGTCTTGCGCTTCACGCACCGACCAGGGCTCGATCTCGAGCGCGTATCCGACCGGGGGGGCGCCGAAGAAACTCAGCGCCTCGGCATGGCTGAAGCCGGCCAGTTGCACCGCCTCGTAAAAGGCGCAGGCGTGATCAGCCTGTTTGATCAGCTTCTTGATATCGCCGGGGATCTTAGCGGGTAGACCGAAGCGCGTATGGATGGCGCTCTCAAGCCGATCCTCGAAGCGCCGGTAGTCCAGGCCGAGCGCCGCCTTGAACGGCGAGATCATGTCGCCAATCACATATTCGGGGGCGTCATGCAGCAAGGCCGCCAGCCGCCAGCGCGGCTCTATTTCCGGCTGGATATGCGCGCAGAGGTCCTCGACGACGATGGAATGCTGGGCGACGGAAAAGCCATGGTCACCCACAGTCTGGCCGTTCCAGCGCGCCACCCGCGCGAGCCCCTGGGCGATGTCCTCGATTTCGATGTCCATGGGCGAGGGATCGAGCAAGTCGAGGCGGCGGCCGGACAGCATGCGTTGCCAGGCGCGCAGCTCGCGCGATTTGCCGCTGGAAGCTTTGCTATTGGCGCCTTGCAGCCCTTTGGTCACGAGCGCATTTTCCTCCAAGGCAAAGGTCTGAACTGACCGAGGCGGCCGAGAAAAGCAATGCGGACCCCGATCTCGGGATCCTCTCGGCAAGTGGGTTTTACGACGAAAGGGAGATTGCTCGCATGAGTTGGGCCAACATCATGGCGCCCCTATCCGGGCGAGACGACGACAAGGTGGTGCTGGACACCGCCGCCGCCCTCGCAAGCGCACACGGCGCAAACCTGGTCGGGGTCTTTACGCCGCCCGACGTCGCAAGCGTCACGCCCTGGATCGGCGACAACTACATGGGCGTGGCCCAGGCCAGCGCGATCGAATCCCTGCAGCAAGCCGCCGCCGCCGGCGAGCAGGCCGCCCGCGCGACCTTTGGCGAATCTGGCGAAAAGCGCCGCTTCGTCGCCCTAGATGAGCCGATCCAGGTCGGCCTGGCCGCCTTCGCCCGGCTGAGCGATGTCGTGGTCTTCACCGACGCGTCCGCGCGCGGTCGCGGGCCTTTGAGCGAGGCCTTTCAGCAGATCCTCGTGAGCGAGCAGCGGCCCGTCTACATCACCCGCGGCGGCTATAGCGCCGGCGCAACCATCGCCGTCGCCTGGGACGGCGGCAAGGAGGCCTCCCGTGCGGCGCGCCTGGCCTTGCCTCTCCTCGAGTCGGCGGGAAAGGTCGTGCTCCTAAGCGCGCCGGCCGCGATCACGCGGCAAATCGATCCCGAAGCGCTGCAGGCCTACTATGCGGCTAGGGGCGTCCAGAGCGAGGTCAAGATCCTCGCCTCCACGGGAGAAGTCGCGCCCGCACTGCTTCAGGCCGCGCAGGACGCCGGCGCCGACGTTCTAGTTGCAGGGGCCTTTGGTCACTCACGCTTGCAAGAGTTCATCTTCGGCGGCTCCACGCGGACCTTCCTCAACACCGACGGCCCCTCGCTGTTCCTGTCGCACTAACCGCCGGAGTTCAGTTCATGTCCCTTTCCCAGATCGTCATGCGGCTGGCCCGCAATCCCGGCACTGAGTTCGCCGGGGGCGACGACCACCGCGGCTATGCGCTCACCGCACCCCTGACAGACGACGGCATGCTCGACGAGGCGGCGTACGCCAAGGCGCGCGACAAGTGCGTCGTACGCCGCTTCACGCCGGACGAGGACGCTGTCGATGGCCGGCTCGCCCGGCGCGGTTCCCGCTGGTTCTTTGATTATGACGAGGATGACGCCGCCGACGACGAGCCAGTCCATCGCCTTGGCGAGCACCGGTTCGCCGTGGGCGAATACGTCACCGTCACCGACGAGGACGGCCGCCCTTTGACCTACAAGGTCGTCGAGGTTCGCGCGACCGCTTGAAGCGCGGCGCCTAGAGGCCGGCGTTCATCCGCACCAGCCGCTCGACGTCTTCCTTGACGTCGAGATGGTCGATGGCGTCGGCCTTGGCGGTGAAGGCTGCGACCACCAAGGGTCCGCTCTTCGGCCCGGCGGCCTCATAGCCCACGGCGCGATAGCCGTTCTCCACCTGGTCGCCCGCCAGCATAAAGCTCGCGCGATAGCCGTTTTTAGTCGGCGAGAGGGATTGGCCCTTCAGACGCACATCACGGCTGGAGCGCACCTCGGCGCCGCCGTTATCCGCTTGGATGGTGACAGGGCCGACCTTGATCTCGGCGTGTTCGTCTTCGCCGTTGGCGCGCACATGCAGGCCCGGTAGATCGACGGCTGTGTCAGCGCTCATAGGCGATTGGGATGCGACCTGGGCGCCTGCCTTGGCGCGCAACTGTGCCTCAACGGGCTCAAGCGCAGCGGCGGGCGAGCCCGCGACATTCGTCAGGGCCATAGACATCTCAAGCCCGCCAGCGCCGGTATAGACGCAGGATCGACCGTCGGCGGACGCGGAGACACGCGTCAGTCGCCCCGACGTCTGCGGGCAGTCGAGGCGAGTAATCGGCTTGGCGGGTTGGCATGCAGCCAGGGCGGGGAGGGCGGCCAGGGCCGCAATCAGGACGGGCGCTTTCATGGCGCCAGAGTTCGCGCCGTGCCCGCCCGCCGTCGAGTGAATTCGCGGTAAGGCCTAGTCCTTGGCCCGGGCTTCGCCGTTTTCGATGTCGGAATAGCCCAAGTCTTCAAGGTCGTCGTCAGCGAGACCCTTGGACTGGAAGTCGGTCACGTCGTCTTCGCCGCCTTCAACGAGATCGGCGTCGGCCACTTCGTCCAGGCCCTCGATCTGACCTGCCGAAAGCGCGTCCTCGTCGAAGCTGTCCTCGTCGCCCAGGCCGTCGATGTCGTCCTCGCGCTCGGCGTCGGCGGCGTGATAGTCAAGTTCGTCGTCTTCTTCGATGTCGACCTCATCCAGGAGACTGTCGGTGAATTCATCGGCGTCCAGCGCCAGAGCCTCGTCTTCGTCACGGTCGCCGTCGGCGCGGGTGACGTCCATAAGTTCCGGCAACTCCTCGAAGGTGCGCCGTTCAGAGAACTGCATCTCGTCGTCGGTCATCGTCTCGTCGAGGGTCTCGGCGCGATCCTGATCGTCGAAGCCTTCCTGGGGTTCGGGGTAGTCGGCGCCGGTCATGGCTTGAAAGCTCCGTAGCGGTTCGCCGCCTCGTGCGGCCTAGCTCCCTGAACTCCGCCGCCAGGGTGTCGTTCCGATACGAGCTGTTCACAATCAGCGGCGCTTGAAAGCCGGGACTTAGCGGTCTAGGCGAAGCCATGCCCATCAAGCTGGATCGCCGGACCCTCTACATCATCGTCGGCGCGGCTGTGGCCGTGCTGGCGGGCTGCCTGATCGCCATGGCCTTGATCGGCTCGCACGACGAGATCGCCGATCCGGCGCCGCCGGCTTCGCAAGGCGGTCTGGTCATCGACTCCAGCGACGCAGGCGGAGATGGCGGGCTCGACCCGGCGCGCCCGCTGCGCTGCTTCGTCGCCGGTCAGTTTGTGGGTGAGCTGACCCTGTCAGACTGCGCCGAGCGCAACGGTGTCGCCAGCGGCGCGCTCGACGTCGGCATCGATCAGACGGGCGCCTTGGCTGCTAGCCCGGAGGCGGGTTCGATCCTGACGCCGCTGCCGCCTGAGGAAGGGGAGGCCGTCCCGTCCCCCGCCCAGGCGCCGGTCGTCGAAGCTGAAAGCTATGACTACGCGCCCACGGGTCCTTGCTGGCGCTATGTCGACAATCACTGGAGCCGCTTGCCTGGCGACCAGACGCTCGCGGCGTGCGTGCAGACCTTGTTCTCAGGGCGTTGCGAGAATCGCGGACGCGCCAGCTATGGCCGCTGGATGCAGCAAACCTTGCGGCTGGCGCCCGGCCGCGTCGAGATTTCGGGCGATAACCGCAGCTTCCGCCTGTTGGTCGAGCAGACGGACGACTGCGCCATCCCGTCGCTGTAGCCGCCCAAAACCCTCGCACAGAGCCGGCGGGCGCCCTAGATTGGAAGGCATGATCCGCACCGCCCTGATCGCCGCCGCCGTCCTATCACTCGGTCTGGCCGCTTGCGCCAAGCGCACTGAGCCGCCTGGCGACCTGAAGATCTGCTACCATGTCGTTCCGGAAAAGGACGGCAAGCTGCGCTTCAACAAGCTGGTTGAGACCCCGAATCTTGAGACCTGCGCCGCCAACCTCGAGGCCATGCGCATCAAGTTCCTGCGTCTGGGCGGCAGCCAACAGGAGATCTACGGCGCCTACCAAGCGAATTTCCTCTTCCTGCAGAGCGAAGGGGTGTTCACCTCGACTTCGCTGGAAGGCGCCCGCTACGTCGCGCTGGTGCGGACCGGCGACGGCCGTCTCGCCATTCCCGGGGCCATGCCGCCCGTCAAATAGGCTGTGGACGACGATGCTCGGACGTGAACATAGTAAGAACATTAACCTTGTTCGCGGCGCCGACGCAGTCTAACGTCGACGTGGGCATCAGCCCGCGAACACGAGAATTTAGGGACAGCACATGGCGGGCAGCGTCAACAAAGTCATCCTCGTCGGCAACCTGGGCGCCGATCCTGAAATCCGCAGCCTCAACTCTGGGGATCGGGTCGCGAACCTGCGCATAGCCACGTCTGAAACCTGGCGTGACCGTTCGACGGGTGAGCGCAAGGAAAAGACCGAGTGGCACCGCGTGGTGGTCTTCAACGACAATCTGGTGAAGGTCTGCGAGCAGTACCTGCGCAAGGGTTCGAAGATCTATCTCGAAGGCTCGATCCAGACCCGCAAGTGGACTGACCAGTCCGGCCAGGAGAAGTTCTCCACCGAGATCGTCCTGCAGAAGTTCCGCGGCGAACTGACCATGCTTGATGGCCGCGCTGGCGGTGAAGAAGGCGGCGGCGGTTACGGCGGCGGCTTTAGCGCCGGTGGCGGCGACGACTATGGCCAACCCGCGCGCAGGCCCGCCATGGCCGGCGCCAAGGAAGACTTCAGCAAGGACCTGGACGACGAAATCCCGTTCTAGGTGTTCTCGTTCTATTTCCCGGTGGCCCACAGACCGCCGCGATCCAGCCGGCATGCCGACAATCTGAACCGCCGCGTGATCGCACATCGCGGCGGCGATGTCGCCAGTCGCCATCACGTCGAGACGCCCGTCGATCGCCATGTCCTAGCCCAATCGGAGGATGTTTCGCGCGTGCGCACGCGCGTATGTGCGCGAGGGTGGTTTATAGGCACTGCCCCTGCTAACTTGGCGGACGCATAACCCGCGCGATTCTAACGGTTAGATCCCCGACTTGAGCGATCAGAACACGACCCCACCGGAAGAACGGCCCGGGGGCATCGCCCCTATCGCCATCGAGGACGAACTGAAGCGTTCGTATCTCGACTACGCCATGAGCGTGATCGTCAGTCGCGCCCTACCTGACGTCCGTGACGGCCTGAAACCGGTGCACCGCCGAATTCTGTTCTCGATGGGTGAGCAGAACCACACGCCGGACCGTAGCTATGTGAAGTCGGCCCGCGTCGTCGGCGACGTGATGGGTAAGTACCACCCGCATGGCGACCAGGCGATCTACGACACCATGGTCCGCATGGCGCAGCCGTTCTCGATGAACCTGCTGCTCATCGACGGCCAGGGCAATTTCGGCTCCGTCGACAACGATCCGGCGGCGGCCATGCGCTACACCGAAAGCCGCATGACGCGGGCGGCCATGGCGATCCTGGCCGACCTCGACAAGGATACGGTCGACTTCAAAGAAAACTACGACGGCTCCGAGAAGGAGCCTTCGGTCCTGCCGTCGCGCATCCCGAACCTGTTGGTCAATGGCGCGGGCGGCATCGCCGTCGGCATGGCCACCAATATCCCGCCGCATAACCTCGGCGAGGTGGTCGAGGCCTGCCTGGCCTACGTCGATAATCCGGCGATCGGCCTCGATGAGTTGCTCGACATCGTTCCGGGCCCCGACTTCCCGACCGGCGGCCAAATTGTCGGCCGCACGGGCGCGCGCACGGCGCTGATGACCGGCCGCGGTTCGGTGATCATGCGCGGCATCGCCTCTGTCGAGGAGCTCAGGAAGGATCGCGAGGCGATCATCATCACCGCCATTCCCTTCCAGGTGAACAAGGCGGCGCTGGTGGAACGGATCGCCGAGCTGGTGCGTGAGAAACGCATCGAAGGCGTCTCGGACCTGCGCGACGAGAGCGATCGTGACGGCATGCGGATCGTCATCGAGCTGAAGCGTGACGCGTCAGGCGACGTGATCCTCAACCAGCTCTATCGCTACACCGCCCTGCAGTCGTCCTTCGGCGTGAACATGCTGGCGCTGAACCGCGGCCGGCCCGAGCAGATGGGTCTGTTCGACATGATCCGGGCCTTCGTCGACTTCCGCGAGGAAGTGGTCGTCCGGCGCATCAAGTATGAGCTCAGCAAGGCTCGGGACCGAGGCCACGTCTTGGTCGGCCTGGCTATCGCCGTCGCCAATATCGACGAATTCATCCACATCATCCGCTCGTCCAAGGATCCGGCCGAGGCTCGCGAACGCCTGGTCGCCAAGGACTGGCCGGCGGGCGACATGCTGCCCTTGGTGGAGCTGATCGCCGATCCGCGCACCCTGGTGCTGGATGCGCCTGATGGATCGGGCCGGTTGATCCGGCTGTCGGAGGAACAGGCGCGCGCCATCCTGGCGCTGACCCTGTCGCGTCTCACCGGCCTGGGCCGCGAGGAGATCTTCGGCGAGGCCAATGAGCTGGCTGGCGCCATCGCTGGTCACCTGGAAGTCCTGTCGTCACGCGACAAGATCATGGGCATCGTCCGCCAGGAACTGGAGGAGGTGAAGACCGCCTTCGCCGTGCCGCGTCGCACCGAGATCATCGACGGCGACGCCGACGTCGAGGACGAAGACCTGATCGTCCGTGAGGAGATGGTCATCACCGTCACCCACGGCGGCTATGTGAAGCGCACGCCGCTCGCGATCTATCGGACCCAGCATCGCGGCGGCAAAGGCCGTTCCGGGATGTCGACGAAGGACGAGGACGCCGTCACCCGCGTGTTCTCGGCCAGCACGCACACGCCGCTCCTGTTCTTCTCCTCAGGCGGCAAGGCCTACAAGCTTAAGGCCTGGCGTCTGCCCGTCGGCACGCCGACCTCGCGCGGCAAGGCCTGGGTCAATCTTCTGCCGATCGAGCCCGGGGAGAGCATCACCTCGATCCTGTCGTTGCCGGAAGACGAGGCGACCTGGGATCAGTATGACGTGATGTTCGCCACGCGCTCGGGCAACGTCCGGCGCAACAAGCTCAGCGACTTCGTACAGATCAACCGCAACGGTAAGATCGCCATGAAGCTCGACGAAGGCGACGCCATCGTCGATGTGGGCGTCTGCAACGCACAGGTGAACGACGTCCTGCTGACCACAGCGGTCGGTCGCTGCATCCGCTTTGCTGTGGGTGACGTTCGGGTGTTCGCCGGCCGCGATTCCACCGGCGTGCGCGGCATCCGGCTCGCCGAGGGCGACCGCGTCATCTCCATGGCTATCCTGCACAGCGTGGACGCCACGCCGCAGGAACGCCTGGCCTATCTCAAGCACGCCCGGGCGATGCAGATCGCCCGTGGCGAGGCTGTCGACGGCGAGGACGCCGCAACGCCGGCCGACGAAGATGAGGCCGAAGTCGTCGACGGCGAAGCTCCGATCAGCCCTGAACGGATCGGTATCCTTGAGGGCAGCGAGCAGATGATCCTGACGGTCTCGACCGAAGGCTTCGGCAAACGCACCTCTGCTTATGACTATCGGCGCACCGGCCGCGGCGGCCAGGGCCTGATCGCCCAGGACCTGACCAAGCGGGGCGGCCGCTTGGCTGCGTCCTTCCCGGTGGATGAGGCCGACGAGATCCTGCTGGTCACCGATCAGGGGCAACTGATCCGCACGCGTGTGGCCCAGGTGCGCATCGCCGGCCGCAATACCCAAGGCGTGACCATTTTCCGCACCGGCGCCGACGAGCATGTCGTCTCGGTCGAACGGCTGGCGGACGCCGGAGGTGACGCGCCCGACGACGAGATCGACATGGGTCCGATCAGCGACGCCCCGGGAGATCCAGGTGAGGGCTAGGGCAGGCCTGACTTGTGGCTTGCCAGCCCGCGTTGTGGAGGCGCCAAGTTCGCGTCGGGGTATTTAAGGGGGCAGGTATGGGGCGCGTTGGGCTCTATCCGGGTACGTTCGATCCGATCCATAGCGGCCATCTCGACCTGATCGAGCGGGCGACGAAACTCGTCGACAAGCTGGTTATCGGCGTGGCTATCAACGCCTCGAAGAGTCCGCTGTTCACGCTGGATGAACGCGTTGAGATCGTCCGTGAGGCGGTCGAGCCTTTGGCGGGGACAACCGAGGTCATCGTCACGCCGTTCGAGGGGCTCACCGTCCAGTTCGCCCGCGAAGTCGGGGCCTCGATCATTGTACGTGGACTGCGCGCCGCTCCGGACTTCGAGTACGAATTCCAGATGACGGCGATGAACCACCAGCTCGACCGAGACATCGAGACGGTTTTCTTGATGGCGGACTTCCGTTACCAGGCGATCGCGTCGCGGCTGGTGAAGGAGATCGCCGCGCTGGGCGGAGACGTCTCGAAGTTCGTGAACCCGTCGATCCGCGCGGCGCTGCTGTCCAAGGTCGGCCGCCACTGAGGGGCCATCATCGAGGTTGAATGCGGGTTTCCCTTTCCGCCGCCTCACACTAGGTACGCAGGGATGATCGCCAAGACCCTGATCGCCGCCGCCGGGATGGCCCTAGCGGCCAACGCCGTCGCCCAACCGGCGGCGGCGCCGCGCCCTGCGCCACGCCCCGCCTCCAGCACGGCCGACTGGCGCACGCCAGACCCCGACGACCTGATGATCATCGACACCAACAAGGGCCGGGTCATTGTCGAGATCGTGCCGGAGGTCGCGCCGGCGGCGGCGGAACGCGTCAAGGCGCTGACCCGGTTGCACTTCTACGACGGCCTCACCTTCTTTCGGGTGATCGAGGGCTTTATGGCCCAGACCGGCGACCCGAAGAACGATGGATCCGGCGAGTCCGAGCTGCCGAACCTCACTCAGGAATTCACCTTCCGGCAGGGCGCGGGCGGCCCCTTCGTCATGGTCGTCGACCAGACTGTCCTTGAGCACGGCTTCGTCAAGTCGCTGCCGGTTCGCAGCCAATCCAGCAGGCTGGCCATCGCCACCCGTGACGGCAAGGTGCAGGCCATGGGCCTCTTCTGCAAAGGCACGGCGGGCATGGCCCGCGCAGCTGAGCCGGATACAGGCAACAGCCAATTTTATCTCATGCGTGATGACTACCCACGCCTCGACGGCCGCTATACCCCCTGGGGGCGGATCATCTCCGGCCAAGAGGTGGTGAACGCCATCAAGGTCGGCGAACCCGTGGCCGACCCCCGTGACCACATGACGACTGTACGCTTAGCCTCAGAATTGAAGCTAGCCGATCGGCCGAAGGTGCGCGTCATCGATCCCGCGAGCGCTTGGTTCAAGGCCGAGGCCGTGCGGATCGCGACCGAGAAAGGGCCGGCGTTTACGGCCTGCGACATCGACATTCCTGCAGAGGTTAAATGACTATGGCTGACGATTCCGAGAACACGTTGATCCTGACGCTCGACACCGGCGCAGTGACGATCCGTCTGAGGCCTGACCTGGCCCCGGGCCATGTCGAGCGGATTAAGGAACTTGCCCGCGAGGGCTTCTACGACGGCGTGGTCTTCCACCGCGTCATCCCGGGCTTCATGGCCCAGGGCGGCGATCCGACCGGCACCGGCGGCGGCGGCTCGCCCAAGCCGAACCTGAAGGCTGAATTCAACCGCGAACCCCATGTCCGCGGTGTCTGCTCGATGGCCCGCACACCCGATCCGAATTCGGCGAACAGCCAGTTCTTCATTTGCTTCGATGATGCGCGCTTCCTGGACGGCCAGTACACCGTGTGGGGCGAAGTCACCCACGGCATGGACGCCGTTGACGCTTTGCCGGTGGGCGAACCGCCGACGTCGCCGGGCAAGATCGTCTCGGCTCGGGTCGGCGCCGACGTCTAAGGGCGTAGCCAATGGCGCCGCGGCTCAAGGTTTTCGTCACGTCTGATGGCCTGACGGACTATGTGGTCGCGGCGTCCTCGCGCACGAAGGCGCTTGCCGCCTGGGGCACGCACCAGGATCTCTTCAAGACCGGTCTTGCCCATGAGACTGATGACGCCGTCCTGGTGAAGGCGGCGCAGGCGCAGCCCGAGACGGTGCTGCGTCGCCCGGCGGGATCGCGCCAGGTGCTGGCTGCGCTGAAGCCGGCGCGGAAGGCCGCCGCCAAGCCGGCCGGTCCGACCAAGGCGCAATTGGACAAGGTCGCCCGCCTAGAAGCGCGGCGCGACGCCCTGGATCGGGACCATCGCGCCGCTCTGGACAGGCTGGACGCCCAACGCGCCGCCTTGGAAGACAAGCACGCCGAGGCGCGGCGAGAGGCCGAAGCGGCCTTAGCGGCGGCGCGCGCCGTCGTCCGCGACGCGGGCTGAAAGCGTGACGATCAAGGGGTAGTGGTCCGAGCCGATCCCGCGCGGCCCCCGGCGGACCGCCTCGGTCGCCCAGTGGTCGCCCGCGTAGACGTGGTCTATCGGCAGGAGAGGGATCGGCGCGGGCGCGTTCAGGACGGGCAGCCTGCCGGTGGGCCAACTCGCAACGCCACGATCGCGCCGGAGCAGGCCGAAGACATGGTCCCAGCGCCGTCGCGCGAAAGACCAGGGCGTCGAGTTGAAATCCCCCGCGACGATCGTCGTCGCGGCGGTCTCTTCAGCCAGCAGCGACGCCAGCCGGGTTTCCTGGATCACTTGGTCGGCGTCGGTGGGCCAGGCGTTGTGGACGCCGATCATGGTGAAATCACCGTCGGCGCCGTGAAGGCGCACCCGTGTCGCTGTGCCGATCCGCGCCACGGCGAACGGCCGCTGCTTGGTCAGGATCACGACTTCGCAGTCCGGACAGCTCATCGCCCAGTTTCTTTGCCGTCGCAGCGCCGCCCGCACCGGCGGGGAGACTTCCTGCAGGACGACGATGTCGGGATCTTCTTCTCGCAGGAACGCCAGCACGCGGCGCACCTGCGGGTTGCCGAACCAGCCGTTAAACTGGACGATCTTCAAGCCTTGCACGCCCGTGGGGGCCGTCCGCCCGGTGTCGCGCAGATACTCCGGCGCGATTGTCGAGGCGGACGCCGTCGCGCCGGCCAGGCAAAAAGCGCAGACCAGCCAGCGGGCGCGGCCGTGCACCATCAGCCCGAGGGCCACACCGGCCAGGGACCCTGCGAGCCAGATGGGCGCGAAGTGGTTCAGCACGTCCCAAGCCAGGCTCCACCGCCCCAGTTGGCCCAGCAGCGCCGCCGCCGCCGCCAGCAGGCAGGGCGCGCTTAGCAGGCCCAGCAGGATCGCGATCGACGCGTTTCGGAGCGACCTCATGGGCCGTCCTAGCATGGGCCGCGCTTGACGCGCATGTCGCGTCGTGGCCTTGAGCCGGCGCCATGCAGCTTGTCGACTTCGATTTCAAACTGCCCGACAGCGCCATTGCGCTGCGTCCCGCCAGCCCGCGCGACTCCGCGCGGCTGCTCGAGGTGAAGGCGGGCGAACCCTTGGCGGATCGCCACGTCCGCGACCTGCCGGATCGCCTGCGCGCCGGCGACATCCTGGTGCTCAACGACACCCGCGTGATCCCGGCCCGCCTGAAGGGCGCGCGGCTGCGCGGCGACAACCAGACGCAGGTCGAAGCGACCCTGCACCGGCGCCTGGGCCAGGACGCCTGGAGCGCCTTCATGCGTCCGGGCAAACGGCTGACGCCCGGCGATCGGATCGTCTTTGCGCCGCTCTATCCTGAGGCGGTCCTCCCAGGTCCGCTGGAGGCTAACATCCGCGCCAAAGGAGAGGGCGGCGAGATCGACCTCGTCTTCGACCTGTCCGGCGCGGCCCTCGACACCGCCATCGCCGCCCATGGCGCGATGCCCCTTCCGCCCTATATCGCCGCCAAGCGTGGCGAGGACGAACGCGACCGCGCCGACTACCAGACTGTCTACGCCGCGGAGGACGGCTCGGTGGCCGCGCCGACCGCGGGCCTGCACTTCACGCCGGAGCTCTTCGCCCGCCTGGCGGAACGCGGCGTCGAGATGGCCTTCGTCACGCTGCATGTGGGCGCCGGCACCTTCCTGCCGGTGAAGACCGAGGATCTGTCCGAACATCGCATGCACGCCGAGTGGGGCGAGATCGACGCCGCCACCGCCCAGCGTCTCACCGCCGCCCGCGCCGCCGGTCGGCGCGTGATCGCCGTCGGGACAACGTCGCTGCGCCTGCTGGAGTCGGCGGCTGACGAGGCGGGCGTGATCCACCCGTTCTGCGATGAGACAGCGATCTTCATCACGCCCGGCTATCGCTTCCGCGCGGTTGATGGGCTCATGACAAACTTCCACCTGCCGAAGTCGACCCTGTTCATGCTGGTGAGCGCCTTCGCAGGCTACGGCGCCATGCGCGAAGCCTACGCCCACGCTATCGCGGCAGGTTACCGCTTCTACTCCTATGGCGACGCGAGCCTACTTTGGAGCGCCGCCTGATGGCGTTCCCGTTCAACATCCAGGCGACAGACGGCGCAGCGCGCACCGGCGTGCTGGAAACTCCCCGTGGAGACATCCGCACCCCGGCCTTCATGCCGGTGGGCACAGCGGCCACCGTCAAGGCGCTCAGCGTCGATCAGGTCCGCGCCGCGGGCTCCGATATCCTGTTGGGCAACACCTACCACCTGATGCTTCGCCCGACAGCCGAGCGGGTGAAGCGACTAGGGGGACTTCATCGGTTCATGCGTTGGAACCGGCCCATCCTGACGGATAGCGGCGGCTTTCAGGTCATGTCCTTGGGCAAGATCTCCAAAGTCACCGAAGACGCGGTGACCTTCCAGAGTCACATCGACGGGTCGCGCCACGCTCTGTCGCCGGAACGTTCGATCGAGATTCAGGCCGACCTGCTGGGTTCGGACATTGTCATGCAGTTGGACGAACTGGTGGCCCTTCCGGCGACGGGAGAACGCGCGGCGGACGCAATGCGGCGTTCCGCCCGTTGGGCCGCACGATCAAAGGCCGCCTTTGGGACGCGAGACCTGCAGGCGCTCTTCGGCATCCAGCAGGGCGGCGTCGATGAGGCGCTGCGTCGCGAATCCGCCGAGCGCCTGCGCGAGATCGGCTTCGACGGCTACGCGATCGGCGGCTTGGCGGTGGGAGAGGGCCATGAAGCCATGTGCGCCGTGCTGGACTATGCGCCGGCCATGATGCCCCGTGAGCGGCCGCGCTACCTGATGGGCGTCGGTAAGCCCATCGACATTGTTGAGGCCGTGTACCGAGGGATCGACATGTTCGACTGCGTTCTGCCCACCCGCTCTGGCCGTCACGGCCAAGCTTGGACCTGGGAGGGCGCGATCAACCTGAAGAACGCCCGGTTCGCCGAGGATGACACGCCGTTGGATTCAGGTGGATCGGTGCCGGCGACCACGGAATACTCGAAGGCCTACTTGCATCACCTCGTGAAATCAGAGGAAATCCTCGGGCAGGTGCTGCTGTCCTGGCACAACATCGCCTTTTTCCAGCAGTTGATGGAGGCTATGCGCCTGGCCATCGCTGAGGGCCGGATGGATGCTTTCCGTCGCGACTTCCGCGCCCGTCAGCGGACGGGATAGCGAGGCTTTCGGCCGCCACCTGAGTTTTGCGCCGGCGGCTGAGGCGACGGGGACGCGGCGGTCGCCGCCTGCTCATGGGCTTGTTGTCGCGCGATGATCTCGGTCATGGCATGTGACGGAGTCGCTGGCGGCCTGCAACTGCGCGCCTCGCCCAGCCCCTTTAGGTAGGCGCGCCGCGTGTACCCGGCGATGATCGCGCTCTGCACGTACTGGTCGTGCTTGTTGGCGCCCGTGACGTAGCGAACCACGCCACGGAATGGGATCAATGCGTCCGAGGCGACACTGGCCATGGCGCCATAGGCTGCCGGGCGCGCCTGGCCGCCGAGGCTTTCATCCACTGCGGATGGCTGGTCGATGTCATCGCCAAGCGCATCATTCAGCGGCCGCAACTGCGCGATCAGATCCGCGCATCGCGTTGAGGGCGGCCGGCGATAGGGGTCGGCGAGCGCATTCACCAATACCGGGGGAACATCCACTCGGACGACATTCAGGTCGCGCAGCGGCGCCTGCGCGGCGCCGGTCAGGCCATCACGATTGGCCTGGGCGGTGGTTTGCACCGGCTTCGGACCAGATGGCCCCTGAGCCAGGGCGGGGAAGGCGGCGATGGCGAGAACAAGGGTGAGCGGAACTGTGCGCATGATGGCCAACCTTAGCAAAGCTGGCGGCGGAGTTAAGGCGCCGGACGCCTTGCGCGTACGGAATGCGGCGTTATGGTCCGCCCCGCTTCGCAAGGCCGTTCGGCCTGACGCTTGAGGGCCGGTAGCTCAGCGGTAGAGCATTCGACTTTTAATCGAATGGTCGTGGGTTCGACCCCCACCCGGCCTACCAAGCAGCGCGAAAGCTAGGCCGCCTTGTGGCGGGGTCGCTGGCGAAGCGACTTCACCCGGGGAAACTCCAACTCGGTCATTGGCTCAGGATTTCCGTAACGCGCCTCGTAGTCGCGCCAATTGTCGAACCACCGACGCGTGACCGTGTCGACGAACGTTTCGGCGGGCGCGTGCGCGGATGCGGATCGGGGCGAAGCGCAGGGGGCAGCGAAACGGCTGGAGATTGTCTGCACAAATCGCCACTTCACCGGTGCGACGCCGCCGTCGTGGGTCAGCACCAGCCCTCGCTGACGTCTCTTGAACAGTCCCCCAAGTCCGCCGCCGGCGGGCGTGTCCGCTAAGAGCGCCGGTCCGCCGTAGATATCTCCGGCGCTGACGATGACGCCCTGTTGGCCACTCCCAGGAACGCGCCGGTGAATCTGGAGTCGTCCGTGGGATCGCGGAAGGTCACGCGATCATTATGCCGCCGCTCGGCCTTTCGAACGGCCGGCCTCTGCCGTCACAAATCTTGGTCGATGGCGAAGAAATCGCAGCTGCCGTGCTGAGTCAGAGTCGTCTAAGTTGCGCCTGCTGCGGCGGGCTACGACGGTCCTCCGGCGCGCCAGTCCCGGCCCCCTTCGGACGGTGGGTCAGAGCGTCTTCGCAAGAGCGCTCTCCCGCCGCAGCGCCTCTATTGCTGTTGCTGGCGCTGGACGTCCTGCAGACGTCCCCCGACGCGACGGCCTCCCGAAGGGATCGCGGCACGGAGGAATTCCGGTTCGGTGGCGGCTGCGCGGGCCTTGCGCACCGTGACCCCGACGGCGAGGGCGCTCTCGGCCTCGCCCTTGTAGACGCCGCGAGAGGGGGGCACGTCGTCGTAGTCGCGACCCACGGCGCAAATGATATGACGTTCGCCGGCGAGGATGTTGTTGGTCGGATCCAGCCCCACCCAACGCAGGCTAGGCAGGAATACCTCGACCCAGGCGTGCGTCGCATCAGGATCGGAACGGTCGCCGCTCTTACGGTCGGTGTGCAGGTAGCCGGAAACGTAGCGGGCGGGCACCCCCCACGCGCGGCAGATGGCGATCATCACGTGGGCGAAGTCCTGGCAGACGCCGCGCCGCGCCGCGAGCGCGTCGTCAATGGGACTCTCCGCATGGGTGACGCCGGCTTCATAGGCGAAGGACTCGTAGATGATCTTCGAGAGTTCGCGCACCGCGGTGAGCGGATCGGCCGCGGTCAGTTCATCGACCTTCTTCTCGGCGACGAAGGCCCGCAGCGCATCGGTCTCAACGGCGAAGCCGTGCGGCTGAAGAAAGTCGAAGCATTCGCCGCGGACGAACTCGGACTTCAGCCTATCCCATTCACCCCAGTCGAGGCCGGCGGGCAGGGGCGAGGGCGGTTGGGTTTCGACGGCCGAGCGGGCGGTGATGGTCAGGCGCTCGTGCGGGTGGGGGACGTCGAAGTGGTAGACGGCGTTTCCGAAAGGATCGGCGTAGCTGAACAGCTGGGCGGCCGGGTCAAGGTCCAGTTCGAAGCTGATCAACCTTTGGCGCGAGCCCTTCTGTGGTTGCATCCAGACCTCCATCACGCTTTCGCGGATCGGAGCGTCGTACTGGTATTGGGTGATGTGGCGGACTTCGAGGAGCAAGGCGTCGTTCCTTAGGCCGGCAGTCGCTGTTCGAGCGAATAGGCGACAAATGTCTCGTAGAGCGCCTTGTGGATGGAGGCGCACTCTTCGCTGATGCTGGTGAGGAAGGCGCTGGCGCCGGCCTTCTCAATCTCGGCTAGATCGGCGTACTGCAGGCGCGCCCGCAAGCGGCCTGCGAGGCGGTCTGGCGCGCCGCCTTGCACTTCCTCGACGTGCCGTCCCAACTTGGCGAGGTATTCCTCGATCCGCGCGGTGCAGAAGCGGATAGAGCGGGGGAAGTCTTCGTCCAGCAGGAGGAACTCCAGGACGAACTTTGGCTGCATGTCGGCGGTGTACACGCGCAGATACGGCTCCAGCGCGCAACACATGCGCAGCAGGCTGGAGAGCGCCACAGGGTCGGTCAGCCGCTTCTTCTTCTGCTGATCGCCGAAACAGACCTCCAGGATGCCGCCCATGAGCTGGGCGCGTTCCAGATACATCCCGAGCAGCAGGAACCGCCAACCTTCGCCATGGCTCATGGTGGAGTCCGCCGCGCCTTTGAACAGGTGCAGGTCGGCGATGATCTCATGCAGGAACACCTGGCTGCCGTCGGCGAAGGCGCGTTCAGCCTCGGGACTGCTCATCCGCAGGTGGATGAGGTTCAGACGTTCCCAGGTCTCGGTGGTGATCTGGTCTCGGACCTGGCGGGCGTTCTCACGGGCCGAGGCCAGGGCCGCGGCGATGGAGCCCGGATCTTCGCGGTCCAGCACCATTCGCGACACCACCTCGTAGGGGTTGGCGATCGACTCCGGTTCGATATCGCCGACTGCGGCCAGCGCGATCCGCGCCGTGAGGCTGGCTGCCTCCGACTGCTCAAGCGTCGCATTCAGCATCACGTCGCACAGGCGGCACAGGTGCTCGGCGCGTTCGACGTATCGGCCAATCCAGTAGAGACTGTCGGCCACCCGGGCGAGCATCATTGGCGACGCTCCCGCCCGTCCAGAACCCAGGTGTCCTTCGACCCTCCGCCCTGGCTCGAATTGACCACCAGCGAACCCTTGCGCAAGGCGACGCGGGTCAGGGCGCCCGGCGTGACGACGATCTTGTCGCCGGACAGGATGAAGGGACGAAGATCCACATGGCGGCTTTCGATATTGGACCCGATCAGGCAGGGGGCGGTCGACAGCTGAATGGTGGGCTGGGCGATGTAGTTGTCCGGATTGGCCTTCAGGGCGTCGGCGAACTCATTCTGCTCAGCCTTGGTCGAATGGGGCCCGACCAGCATGCCGTAGCCGCCGGATGCGCCGACCGCCTTCACCACGAACCTGTCCAGATTGCCGAGCACATGGCTGAGTTGCGCCGGCTCGCGGCACAGGTACGTTTCGATATTCGGCAGGATCGCGTCTTCGCCCAGATAATAGCGAATGATCTCCGGCACATAGGCATAGACCGCCTTGTCGTCGGCGACGCCGGTTCCGGGGGCGTTGCAGATGACGACGTTGCCAGCGCGATAGGCGTTGAACAGCCCGGCGGAGCCGAGGCCGGAGTCGCGCCGGAAGGTGAGGGGGTCGATGAAGTCGTCGTCCACCCGGCGGTAGATCACGTCGATCCGCTTCAGGCCGATCGTTGTGCGCATATAGACGAAGTTGTCGTGCACTACGAGGTCGCGCCCCTCGACGAGGGGCGCGCCCATGAGGCGAGCCAGGTAGGCGTGCTCGTAATATGCTGAGTTATAGACGCCTGGCGTCAACACCACGACCTGCGGGTCGGCGCGCCAGCCGGCGGCCATGCTCTTCAAGGTGGCCAGCAACAGGTCAGGGTAGCGTTCGACCTGTCGTACGCCCGCCTGCCGGAAGGTGCCGGGAAACACGCGCTTGGAGGCTTCGCGATTGGCCAGCATGTAAGAGACGCCGGACGGGACACGCAGGTTGTCCTCCAGCACCGCGAAGGCCCCGTCGGGCTGGCGTATCAGATCCGAGCCGCACACGTTGGCGTAAGCGTTGTGCGGAACATAGAGGTTCTGCATCTCGCGCCGGAAGGAGGGCGCGCCCAGCACCAGGTCGCGCGGCACCACGCCGTCCATCAGAATCTGTTGTGATGAATAGATGTCGGCCAGGAACATGTTCAGCGCACGGAGGCGCTGCGTGAGGCCGGCCTCGATCTTGGCCCACTCCTGAGCCGCGATGATCCGCGGGAGGATGTCGGTGGGGATGATACGCTCGGTGGTGCTCTCGGCGCCGTAGACGGTGAAGGTGATGCCCTGCAGCAGAAAGAAGCGTTCCAGCGTCCGCTGACGCTCGTCGAGCTCCTCTTGCGAAAGGGTGGAAAGCCGCTGATCGAGCACGCCGTAGTGCGGACGCAGCGCGCCATCCATGCCGCGCATCTCATCATAGGGGACGGCCGGCGCCGCCTCGAATGTCTCGCCAGCCCGTTCCACGCTCGTCACGCCCGACTCCACGTCGCCTCGTTTCCGGTTAAGCCTACCCCGCCCTGGAGCCTAGGCTGTCATGGAAAGTTGGCGCCCGTCATTTGCGTTCCGCAGGCCCGGCGCGGGTCGGCGCCTAATTTTCGTGCGTTGTTGCGGCGCCTGCCCTGCAGTGGTGACAGGTCCGACCCGCGCCGCTACACGAACCCTGGGGGCCGAGGATTCGTGCATTTGGGTCGACTGCTTTTCGCTGTCGCCGCCTCCGCGGCCGTATGGGGCGTTCCTGTCCAGGGCGCAGGCGTAGCCGCCGCGGCTGAGCCGGCGGCGCGCGTCGAGGGTGAATTGTCCCCGGCGATCCGGACCGCTGTCGCCGCCGCCATCGGCGATGTCGATCGCCCGGCTCAGAATAGATTCGAGGCCCGCCGCCGTGCGCGCGATGCTGCGGACGACGCCATAGCCGTCCTGCGCTCACAAGGATTCTACGGCTACGAGGTCGAGCCTGACGTCGACGGCGGTGAGAGCGAGGGGCAAACCCCGGCGCCGATCATCCGTGTGACGCCTGGCCCGCAGTTCCAGATCCGCCGCCCTACAATCACCTGGCTTGCGCCGGAGCCCGACACTGCAAGCGCCGACGCCGGCCGCTCAGCCATGGGCCTTGTGGAGGGGCAGGCCGGCCGCGCCGCCGAGGTCATCGCTGCGGAAGGACGGGTGGTTGCGGCGGTCCAGAAGCGCGGTTACGCCGACGCTGCGGCGGACCCCCGTGAAGTGGTGGTCGATCATGCTGACCAGAGCGTCAGCCCGACTTATCGAATTCGCACCGGCGCTCTGGTGCGCCTGGATGGCGTCGAGGTGACCACCAGCGGCCGCACTCGTCCGGCGTGGGTGCGGTCCCTGGCGCCTTGGGCGTCAGGCGATGTCTACGATCCCGAGGACGTCGCCGAGCTGGAACGCCGGCTGCTCGACGCCTCTGTGTTTGACTCGGTCACTGTCTCCCTGGCGCCGCGCGAGAAGATAACCGCAGATGGCTTGCGGCCGGTGATTGTCAGCTTGGCTGAGCGGAAACGGCGCACCATCGAGCTTGGCGCAAGCTACGCGACGACGGAGGGGACTGGTCTCGATGCACGCTGGACCCGCTACAACGCCCTGGGTCGCGCTGACACCGTCTCGGTGTTCGGCCGTCTGTCCGACCTGGACAGCCGCGCCGGGGTGGACGCTTCGCTCCCGCACTGGCGTCGGGCCGATCAGACGCTGAAAGGCGTTGCGCAGGTCTACGATGTGCGCACCGACGCCTATGATGAAACCGGCGTCGGCGTCCGCCTCGATGTGCAACGGCGCTTTTCGAAGACGTCCTACATCACCATCGGCGCCTCGACCGACCTAAGCCGCACGCAGGAGATAAGGGTGCGCACCCTGCAGCCGCTGGGGCGGGATCTCGTCACGATCGGTCTTCTGGGCGATGCCGCGCTGGACCGCTCGGACGATCCGCTGGACCCCAAGCGGGGGTGGCGGCTCAACCTGCGGGCCGAGCCCACAGTGATTTTCGGGCGGCAGGCGAACGTGCCCTATCTGAAGGTCACCGCACAGGGCACCTATTACCAGCCGGTCACACGTTCCGGCTCCACAGTGTTGGCCGGACGGCTTCGACTGGGCAGCATCCTGAATGGCGGCATCCCGACAATCCCCGCGCCCCGGCGGTTCTATGCCGGGGGCGGCGGCTCCGTACGCGGCTTCGGATACCAGGCCGTCGGGCCGAGACTGGACGACATCGACGATACGCCGCTCGGTGGGCTGTCGCTCCTGGAGACCGCCATCGAACTTCGCCAGTCTCTTACCGAGCGCTGGGGTTTCGCCGCCTTCGTCGACGCCGGCGCGATCGGCACGAACCGCTTTCCGACCGTCCGCGATCTGGCCATCGGCGCCGGCGTCGGCGCCCGCTACAACCTTGGCTTCGGGCCGATCCGCATAGACATCGCCACCCCGGTCAACAACCGGCAGGGTCGGGCGCCCTTCCAGCTCTACGTCAGCATCGGGCAAAGCTTTTGAGCCCGCCGGAGCATCATGAGCTTGTGCCGCCGGCCGTGCAGAAGGCGGTCCGCCGGACGGCTATCCCCAAGGCCATCGTCGCGATCTGCTTCGGGGTCCTGGTTGTGATCGGCGCCATCCTGGCCGGCGCTCGCTACGGTGTCCTGTTGCCGCAAGCCCGCGTCATGCTGGAGGCGCGCGCCGATGGATTGAAGATCGGTCGGCTGGGCCGGCTCAAGATCGAGGGCCTGGGCGGCGACATCTGGCGTGATTTCACGATCCGACGCCTGACGATCAGCGACGAAAAGGGAGTCTGGCTGGACGCCCGCGACCTGCGGATGCGCTGGCGCTACGGTGAACTGCTGCGCCGTCGCTTCCATGCCGACAGCATCGATGCGCGGATCATCACCATCACGCGACGGCCAACCCTGACGCCGAAGGGCCAGGACCGGGGCCTGCCGGTCTCGTTCCAGATCGACCGAGGCAGCGCGCGGGTGGGTCTGGATCCGGCCTTCAGTTACCGGCGCGGCGTCTACAACCTGGGCCTGTCGCTCGACGTCGAGCGCCGGGGCGGCCAGCGGGGCCGCGTCCGCGCGGATTCTGTTTTGCACCCCGGCGACTTCCTCGACGCCACCTTCGACCTCGGCAAGGGCCGGCCCATCAAAGTGCGCGTCGACGGCGCCGAGGCCCGTGGCGGCGCATTGGCCGGCGCCCTCGGCTTTTCGCCTGACCAGGCCTTCGCCGTGCGCATCATCGCCGATGGCGAAGGCGCCAACGGGGCCTTCAATGCAGTGGCGACGTCAGGAGAGCTCAAGCCCCTCGACGCTTCGGGCGCCTGGACGGCGGCGGGCGGCGAGGCGCGCGGTCGGTTTCTGCTGGGCGCCTCGGC
Source organism: Phenylobacterium immobile (ATCC 35973) (assembly GCF_001375595.1). Lineage (NCBI taxonomy): Bacteria > Pseudomonadati > Pseudomonadota > Alphaproteobacteria > Caulobacterales > Caulobacteraceae > Phenylobacterium > Phenylobacterium immobile. Next base: position 1,445,330 of record NZ_CVJQ01000001.1, read on the forward strand.
GCTCACCCAGCGCTACGCTCGCAGGTTCGGGCCAGTCGCCGACTTCACCGTGAGCGGACGCAAGTCCGGCGCGCTCTACGCCCTGGACGCCCGGATCGCGGCGGACAACCTTAAGTTGGCCGTCCTAGGCCTGGGCGATATTGGACGGCGCCGTGTCGGCCCGGATGGTCTCCGGCTGGTCCTTGACACGGCTTCCCTGTCACGGGCGGTGTTCAGCCCTGGCCAGGGCCCAACCCTGGGCCAGGGCCGGCTGGCGGGGATCTTGAAGCAATCGCCGAAAGGTCTGGCTTTCGCGGGAACCGCCTCGGTGGCCGACCTGTCGTTCGGCGGCTATCGTCTGCAAAGGGTCAGCGGGCCGCTGACCCTGAGGCGCGATGAAAAGGCGTTGGCGATCCACAGCCAGATCGCCGGGGCCGGAGGCCAAGGTGCAGGTTGGCTCGCGGCGCTGCTGGGCGCCCAGCCGCTCGCAAATGTTGACGTCGCGCGGCTCGCGGACGGCCGCCTGCAGTTCAACAACGTGGACGTCACCGGGCAGGGCCTGAAGGTTAGCGTCAGCGGCGGTCGCAGCCTGCTGGGCGGCCTCACTCTCAAGGGCGAGGCCGCTTTCTCCAACCTGGCCGCCGCCCGGCCCGGTGCGAAGGGGGTGCTCGCCGCCAAGTTTGCGGCGGCGCAGTCTGGGCCAGCGAAGCCCTGGAACTTGAGCTTGGACGCCCGCGGTGATGGCGTCGCCCTTGGCTACGCTGAAGTTGACCGTCTTCTGGGGCCCAAGCCGACGCTCGTCGCGCAGGGCGCTGTCGACGGGCGCCGGTTCTCTATCGCCAAGGCCAGTCTGAACGGGGCGGCGCTCCGCGCCGCAGGCGGCGGCGCCTTGGAACCGACTGGCGCGGCGGCCTTTAAGATCGATTGGAGCGCCGAAGGACCGTTCCGCGCCGGTCCCGTCGAGATCACGGGCCAGGCGAAAGGCACCGGTGCGCTCACGGGCAAGCTTGATGCGCCGAGACTCGACCTGATGGCTGACGTGGCGGCCCTGGATGTGCCGCGGCTGCCGCTGACCAATGCGCACGTCACCTTGAGTTTTCTCAGGCAAGCCGATGGGTCCAATGGCCAGATCGCCTTGACCGCCGACAGCCGCTATGGCCCCGCCCGCGCCCGCTCCGATTTCGCCTTCCCGCAAGGGGGCCTTGATCTTAGCGACCTCGATGTCGACGCCGGCGGCCTGAAAGCGTCCGGCCGCCTGAGCCTACGCCGCAGCGCGCCGTCTGCGGCCGATCTCCAATTGGTGGTCGCCAAGGGAGCCTTCCTGGATGACGGCCGGATTCAAGGCGTGGTGCAAATCACCGACAGCGCCGTCGGAGCCCGGGCGGTGCTTGATCTTTCAGCCGACGACGCGCGACTGCCTGGCCAGACGGTGGTCATGCGCCGGGTGCGCGTCACGGCCGATGGCCCCTTGTCGCGTCTGCCCTATCGGGCGCAAGGGGACGGCTTCTCCCATCTCGGTCGCTGGAGCCTCGATGGACAGGGCCAACTGGCCGATGAGACGCCAGGTTACGCCCTGACCTTTCAGGGCGGTGGCCGTTTGGGCGCGCGGCGGCTGCAGACGGCCGAGCCCGCCCTGATCCGTTTTGGCGGTCCGGAAAGCGCAGCGCGGCTGCGGCTCGTGTCGGGCGACGGCGGGCGGCTGGACCTGGATGGCGGCTGGCGGGGCGAGCAAGCTCAGCTGCGCCTGGAAGCGCGCGGTCTCGGTCTTGGACTTGTCAATGAAGACCTGGACGGCAAGTTCGATGCGACGTTGACGGCGCAAGGGCAGGGTGGCCGCCTTGACGGCGCCTTCACCGCCAAGCTCGCGGGGGCGCGTGGCCTGGGCGCCGCCGCCGACACTGGCATCGACGGCATGCTCAGCGGACGCTTGGCCGACGATACCCTGACGATCACAGGGCAGGCGCTCAATGGTCGTGGGCTGAAGGCGGACGTCAACCTCGTCTTGCCGACCGAGGCGTCCGCCAAGCCGTTTCGGATCGCCATCGCCCGTCAACGGCCGATGAGCGGCCGGTTCAGCGCCGATGGCGAGGTCAGACCGCTCTGGGACTTGCTGGTCGGCGGCGAACGGACCTTGGGTGGGCGCGTCCGGGCGCAGGGCACGTTGTCGGGCACATTGGCGGATCCGCAGGCTGTCGGCGACCTGACAGTGACCGATGGAAGATTTGACGACGGCCCGACCGGGCTAACGCTCCGCAACCTCGACCTATCGGCCAACCTGGCGCGCGGCGCTGTCGATATCGTCCAGGCCAGCGCAGTCGATGGAAATGGCGGTTCTGTGAAAGCCGGCGGGCGGATCAGCCTGATGCGGAACGGCGACTCCAGCCTGCGGGTGGACCTTTCGAACTTCCGGTTGATCGACAACCAGCAGGCCACCGCCTCGGCTACCGGCCAGGCGACGATCGCCCGCGGCGGCGATGGCAAGGTCAAGCTGTCCGGCGACCTGCGGATCGACCGGGCCGATGTGTCGCCAATTCTGCCCGCGCCGTCGGGCGTGGTCTTGATGGAGGTGGTCGAGAAGAACCGCCCAGCCCGCCTGATCGCCGCCGAGGCGACCACGCCAGCGCGCGCGGGCGGACCTAGCTGGGCGCTGGACGTCAAGCTGCAGGCGCCCGGCAAGGTCTTCCTGCGGGGCCGGGGTCTGGACGTCGAGCTGTCGCTGGACTCACGGGTCACCGGGACGACAGCGGCGCCGCAACTCAGTGGCCTCGCACGGGTTGTTCGTGGCGACTACGAGTTCGCCGGTAAGCGCTTTGACTTCGACGAATCCAGCGTCGTCTATCTTTCCACGCGTCCTGACGCGATCCGGCTCGAGTTGTCGGCGACCCGCGAGGATCCCAGCCTGACCGCCGTGGTTCGCATTCGCGGAACAGCGGCGAAGCCCGAGATCGTCTTAACCTCGACGCCGACCCTGCCCAACGACGAGGTGCTCAGTCAGGTGCTGTTCGGCCGCTCAGCTTCGCAGCTTTCGGCTCTTGAAGCGGCGCAACTGGCCTCGGCGCTGTCAGCCATGGCGGGCGGCGGCGGGCTCGACGTGATCGGCAATCTGCGCGCTTTCGCCCGGCTGGACCGCCTGTCCATCGGCGGCGGCGACGCGCAGGCGGGCATGACGGTGTCGGGCGGCAAATACCTGACCGACGACGTCTATCTGGAGCTCACCGGCGGCGGCCGGGAAGGCCCGTCGGCCCAGGTGGAATGGCGCATCCGCCGCACGCTGTCGATCCTGTCGCGCCTCGGCGACCAGAGCGGCGGCAAACTCGCGGTCCGCTGGAAGCGGGACTACTAGGGGCTAGTGCCCGATGCGCGGGTGCAGGGTGTATTGCACGCCGTCGAAAGACTGGAAGATCTGGCTGGCTTGCGGATGGCCGACCGGCTCACCCGTATCGTCCAACACGAGGTTCTGCTCGGAGACGTAGGCGACGTAGGCGCTTTCCTCGTTCTCAGCGAGCAGATGATAGAAGGGCTGGTCCTTCTTGGGGCGGACGCGCTCGGGAATCGAAAGCCAATATTCCTCGGTGTTGCTGAAGGTCGGGTCGACGTCAAAGATCACCCCGCGAAACGGGTAGATGCGATGACGCACGAGCTGGCCGATCGAGTATTTCGCGAGATGGGAAGGCATGCTGAATCTTTTACGACGCGTCCGCTGAACGCCGGCTGAATTTAGCCGCCCAGCCCGCGCATTCAAGCGCTGGCGGTCGCGCTGGCCGTTCCGCCGGCGCTTATGCTTCCGTTTTGTGAAGGCTGGCTCTAAGGTTTCCGGCAACTCAGGGGCCCTATCGTGGGCCGCCTGCAAAGCCGAGCACAGCAATGAACGAGGCGCCAAGCGCCCCCCGCGCGTCTCAGGATGCGCCCCTGGACGGGGGCCAGGGCAGGGGGCAAGGCCGGTCGGCCGCTGATGGGCCGTGCTACGCCGCCCTTGACCTGGGCACGAACAATTGCCGGCTGCTGATCGCTACACCAGGCGGCGGCGACTGCGGCTTCCGCGTTGTTGAAGCCTATTCACGGATCGTGCGGCTGGGCGAAGGCCTGACGCAGAGCGGCCGTCTCTCCGAGGCGGCGATGGATCGCGCGCTCGCCGCTTTGAAGATCAGTGCTGAGAAGGTGCGCCGCCGCCGTGTCGTCCGGCTGCGCGCCATCGCCACCCAGGCCTGCCGCATCGCAGAGAACGGCGCGGAATTTGTCGAGCGGGTCGCCGCCGAAACTGGCCTGCGCCTGCAGGTGATCTCGCCGCAGGAGGAGGCGCGGCTGTCCGTCGCCGGGTGCCTTAACCTATTGGATCGCCAATCCAGCGCCGCCCTTGTTGTCGATGTCGGCGGCGGCTCCACCGAGTTGTCGTGGTTGAACTTGGAGGGGGCGCCGCCGACTGGCACGCCGCCGCTCAAAGCTTGGCTGTCTGTGCCGATCGGGGTGGTCACCCTCGCGGAGCGATTCCCGGAGGGCGATTCGCCGCCTGATGCCTGGTATCGCCAGATGGTGGATGCCGTGAAATCTAAGATCGCCGCCTTCGAGCGGGCCGAAACATTGAGGCCTGTGTTCGAGGCCGATCAAGCTCACCTCATCGGCACCTCCGGGGCGATCACGAGCCTGGCGGGTTTGCACCTGAAGCTGCCGCGCTACGACCGCAACCGTGTCGATGGCGTCTGGATGCGCCGAAGCGATTGCGAGGCGACGGCTGACCGCTTGCGCGCCATGACCGCGGCGGAACGCGCCCAGGAGCCGTGCATCGGTCCCGATCGCGCCGACCTTGTCCTGGCGGGCGCGGCGATCCTTCAGGCGGTGCAAGAACTCTGGCCGTGCAACCGCGTGCGCGTCGCCGACCGTGGCCTGCGCGAAGGCCTGTTGATGTCTTTGATGGCCGAACGAGGCGAGCGGCGTCGACGTCGGCGTCGGCCCGCCCAACGTAAGGCAGCTTAAGCATGGCTGAAGAACCGCCCCGCAAACGCATGGTGCGCGCGCCGACCCGCGGCTCCGATGATGCGCGCGCCACACCCGCCCGCCTGAAGACCGCCCATAAGCGTACGCCGTCCCAACAGGCCTGGCTGGAGCGGCAGATCAACGATCCCTTCGCCGCCAAGGCCCGCGCCCACGGTTATCGGAGCCGCGCGGCCTACAAGCTGACGGAGCTTGACGACCGCCTGCGGCTTCTGAAGCCCGGCGCGCGCATCGTCGACCTCGGTCTGGCGCCGGGCGGCTGGACCCAGGTCGCCATCGAGCGCGGCGTCACTCAGATCGTCGGCGTCGACCTCCTGCCGGTCGACCCGCTGCCGCCCGCCAAGATCCTGCAGATGGATTTTACCGATCCCAGCTGTGGGCCAATGCTGATCGACCTTCTGGGCGGGCCCCCGGATGCAGTGCTCTCCGACATGGCGCCGAACACCGTCGGCCATCGGCAGACCGATCACTTGCGGATTGTGGGGTTGGTGGAGGCCGGCGCGGATTTCGCCGTCGAGGTGCTGCGACCGGGCGGTGTCTTCGTGGCCAAGGCCTTCCAGGGCGGTGAGACCGCCGAGGTGATCGCCAAGCTCAAGCGCGCGTTCGCGGATGTCCGCACACTGAAGCCGAAGGCCAGCCGCGCCGACAGTTCCGAGATCTATCTGGCCGCCACCGGCTTCAAGGGGCGCTGAGCGAACCTCCGCCTTGGGATGAACCTGTCGCTGACCTGCGGGTTCAGGCTGGGTTCACGCAAGACCTGTCATTCCATAGGTCCAGGAATGAACTGGTAGGAGAGTTCCACCATGAAGAAGCATCTGGTCTATGCCGTCGCCGCACTGGCGACTGCGGCCGCCCCGCTCGCCGCCTCGGCGCAGCCCTGGAACGGCCAGGAACGCCGTGAAGACCGCCGCGAACTGCGCGAGGATCGCCGTGATCTCCGCGACACTCAGCGCGACGCCCGCCGCGATGGCTACATCAGCGGTCGCGAACAACGCGAAATCCGCGATGATCGTCGCGATGTCCGTCAGAGCCAGCGTGAGGTTCGTTTCAACCGCGCCCGCGCCGACACCTGGCGGGGCCGCAATGAGTGGCGCGACTATCGCGGCGCGCGTTCCGGCTATTGGTACGCCCCTGGCTACGGCTATCGTCCTGTAGCCCGTGGTAATGTCTGGCGCCAAGGCGCGTACGTGCCCCGCGCGTATCGCAGCTACTACGTCCAGGACCCGTACTACTACGGCCTGCGCGCGGCGCCTCCCGGCCAGCGCTGGGTCTACGCCGACGGCAACTTCGTGCTGATGGCCGTGGCCACCGGTCTGATCGCCTCGGTGATCGCCAACCAGTACTGAGATCCGATCACGTTCAGAGGAGGGCCGGCCTGATTCGTTCAGGCCGGCCCTTTTCTTTGTCCAGCGCCCTTGCTTGGTCGGGGGCCCAGCCCTTATACCCGGCCCGCAAAACGAGGTGTCTCTATGGAGATTCGCGAAGGACTTACCTTCGACGATGTTTTGTTGGAACCGGGTCCATCCGATGTGATGCCCACCCAGGTGGATGTCTCCGCCAGGTTCACGCGAGAGATCAATCTGAACATTCCGCTTGTGTCCGCCGCCATGGACACGGTGACCGAAAGCCGGCTGGCCATCGCCATGGCCCAGGCCGGCGGCATGGGCATTCTGCATCGGAACTTCTCCGTCGAGGAGCAGGCTGACCAGGTGCGCGAGGTCAAGCGCTACGAAAGCGGGATGGTCATCAATCCGCTGACCATCAATCCGGGCACGCCGCTCTCCGAGATCCGCGAGATCAAGGCGCGCCGCCGCATCTCCGGGTTCCCGGTGGTCGATCCGGTTTCGGGCCGTCTTGAAGGCATCTTGACCAACCGTGACATGCGCTTCGAGGACAGGGACGATGTTCCCGCCAAGATGCTGATGACGCACGAGAATTTGGTCACTGTTAAAGAGGGCGTCTCCACCGCCGAAGCCCGCGACTTGCTGCGCCGACACAAGATCGAACGGCTGATCGTCGTCGACGACGACTATCGCGCCGTCGGCCTGATCACCGTGCGCGACATGGAGAAATCCGAGGAGCACCCATTCGCAGCGAAGGACGCCCAGGGCCGACTGCTGGTGGGCGCGGCCTCCACCGTCGGCGACAATGGCTACGAGCGTTCCATGGCGCTGGTCGATGCTGGCGTCGATGTGGTGATCATCGACACCGCCCACGGCCACAACATCAACGTCGCTGAGGCCGTCAGCCGCATCAAGCGTGAGACCAACCGCGTCCAGATCATCGCCGGCAACGTCGCGACCTATGACGCCGCCCGCGCCCTGATCGACGCCGGCGCTGACGCGGTGAAGGTCGGCATCGGCCCGGGCTCGATCTGCACCACGCGGATCGTCGCCGGCGTCGGCGTGCCGCAACTCACCGCCATCGCCGACGCCGTGCGCGCGGCCAAGGGCTCAGGCGTGCCGATCATCGCCGACGGTGGGATCAAATACTCCGGCGATCTGGCGAAGGCGCTCGCCATGGGCGCTTCGGTCGCCATGCTGGGCTCGGTCTTCGCCGGCGTCGATGAGAGTCCGGGCGAAGTGTTCCTCTATCAAGGCCGCTCCTACAAGGCCTATCGCGGCATGGGCTCGCTGGGTGCGATGGCTCGAGGCTCGGCCGACCGGTACTTCCAGAAGGACGTGTCGGACTCGATGAAGCTGGTGCCGGAAGGCATTGAGGGCCAGGTGGCGCACAAGGGCCCGATCGCCCCGATCCTACACCAGATGGTCGGAGGCCTGCGCGCCGCCATGGGCTACGTCGGCGCCGCCGACCTGGAGTCCTTCCAGGAACGCGCTCGCTTCATCCGCATCACCGGTGCGGGCCTGCGGGAAAGCCACGTCCATGACGTGATGATCACGCGCGAAGCCCCCAACTATCCGACGGGGGGCTAAGGCTTGACCTCACCGCTCGAGATCAAGCTCCTGGGATTGGCGGCGCTACTGGGGTTCGTCCAACTGATGTGGGCCGCGGTCGCCGCGCGTCGCAGCGGCCAGGACCTGAAGTGGGCCGGCGGCTCGCGCGATGACGAACGTCCGGTCGGCGTGGTCGCGGCGCGGCTGAAGCGCGCCTTTGCGAACTTCATGGAGACCTTCCCCCTGTTCGCCGTGGCGATCCTGGCCTGCGCCGTCACCGACCGCTTCGGCTCGCTCACGGCCTGGGGTTCGGTGCTCTATGTCGCCGCCCGCGCTGTCTATGCGCCGCTCTACGCCTCGGGCGTGGCGCTGGTGCGCAGCATGGCGTGGGGCGCCGGCGTCGTCGGCCTGTTGATGGTCATCGCCGCGATTTTCGTCTGAGCCGCCGGGGTGCGTGACGCCGGGCGGCTCGCCGCAGCCATCGAGGTCCTTGAGGACATCGAGACCCGCCACCGGCCGGTGCGCATGGCCTTGAAGAACTGGGGCGAGCGTTCTCGGTTCGCCGGTTCAAAGGACCGCGCCTGGGTTTCCGGTCTGGTGCTGGACGTCCTTCGCCGCCGCAGGTCCCTGGGCTGGCGGATGGGCGACGACAGCGCCCGCGCCGCGGCGCTGGCCGCACTGGCCATCATCTGGGATTGGCCGGTCGATCGGGTCGCCGAGGCGGCGGGTGAAGAACCCCACGGGATCGGCGCCCTGACTGAGGCCGAGGTCGCCGCCCTTGCTGCGCCGAAGGATCTGGCGGCGGCGCCGGTCGCCGTTCAGGCGGATGTCCCCGACTGGCTCGAGCCGTCGTTGAGGCGGGTCTATGGCGACGGCGTTGCCAGCGAGGGCGCGGCCCTGGCCGAACGCGCGCCGGTGGACCTGCGCGCCAACCTGCTGAAGACCGATCCTGAGCGCGCCCTGAAGGCGCTGGCCCCGCTCCACGCCGCGCCGGCGGGAATCTTGCCCACCGCCATGCGGATCGCTGCGCCTGACGCCGCCGACCGGTCTGGCTCGGTAGAGACCATCCCGGCCTTCTCCAAGGGCTGGTTCGAAGTGCAGGACCTGGGCTCGCAGGTCGCCGCCTCGGCGGCGGGCGATGTGAAGGGCAAGCAGGTGCTTGATCTCTGCGCCGGCGGCGGTGGCAAGACCCTGGCCCTGGCGGCGGCCATGGGCAACACCGGCCAGGTCTACGCCTATGACAGCGAGGCGCGCCGTCTGGCCGACACCATCCGTCGCGCCGATCGGGCCGGCGTGCGTAATCTGCAGATCCGCTCGCCAGTCAATCCGGACCCGTTGAAGGGCCTGGAAGGGAAGATGGACGTCGTTTTCATCGACGTGCCCTGCAGCGGTTCCGGCGCCTGGCGCCGCCACCCCGACACCAAATGGCGGCTGAAGCCGGAGACGCTGGCCCAACGGATGGCCGACCAGGACAGCGTGCTGGACGCCGGCGCCACGTTCACCAAGCCTGGCGGCAGGTTGGTCTATGTCACCTGCTCGCTTCTGCCTGAGGAGAACGAGGATCGCGTTGAAGGTTTCCTGGCTCGCACGCCTGGCTTCACGGCGCGTCCAGCAACGGCCGATCCTGAACTAAAATCCCGCCTGACGGCGCAGGGATATCTGCGCCTTTCGCCCTTGAGTTCCGGCACCGACGGTTTCTTCGTCGCGGTGCTGGAGCGCGCCGCCTGACGAGAAACCATGACCGACATGCCCGCACACGAACGCGTCCTGATCGTCGATTTCGGCAGCCAGGTGACTCAGCTCATCGCGCGGCGCCTGCGCGAAAGCGGGGTGTTCTGCGAGATCCACCCCTACGACAAGGTCGACGCCATGCTGGACGCCTTCGCGCCCAAGGCGGTGATTCTTTCCGGCGGCCCGGCCAGCGTCCATGAGGCCCATAGCCCGTCGGCGCCGCAGCGCATCTTCGAGCTCGGCGTGCCGGTGCTGGGCATCTGCTACGGCGAAATGACCATGTGCGCCCAACTAGGCGGCCAGGTGGAGGGCGGCCACGACCGCGAATTCGGCCGCGCCGAAATTAGGATCGCGCAGGAATCTCCCTTGCTGGACGGCCTGGGAGAGCCCGGTTCGGACGAAACCGTCTGGATGAGTCATGGCGACAAGATCACCGCCATCCCGGAAGGCTTCCACGTCGTCGCCACCTCCGAGGGCAGCCCCTATGCCGTGATCGCCGACGAGGGACGCCGCTTCTATGGCATCCAGTTCCACCCCGAGGTCGCCCACACCCCGCGCGGCGCGCTGATCCTGCGCAACTTCACCCACGGTATCGCCGGGCTGAAGGGCGACTGGACCATGGCCGCGTTCCGCGACGAGATGGTCGCCAAGATTCGCGCCCAGGTCGGAACCGAGAAGGTGATCTGCGGTCTGTCCGGCGGCGTCGACAGCTCCGTGGCCGCCGTCCTGATCCACGAGGCGATCGGCGATCAGCTGACCTGCGTCTTCGTCGACACCGGCCTGCTGCGCAAGGATGAGGGCCAGCAGGTCGTCACCATGTTCCGAGACCACTACAATATTCCGCTCGTACATGTTGATGCATCGAAGGATTTCCTGGGCGCCCTGGCGGGCGTCAGCGACCCTGAGACCAAGCGCAAGACGATCGGCAAGCTCTTCATCGACGTGTTCGACCGCGAATCCGCCAAGATTGATGGCGCAACCTTCCTGGCCCAGGGCACCCTCTATCCAGACGTGATTGAGAGCGTCTCGGCCAGCGGCGGCCCCTCCGCCGTGATCAAGAGCCACCACAATGTCGGTGGCCTGCCGGACTATATGAAGCTGAAGCTGGTCGAGCCCCTGCGCGAGCTCTTCAAGGACGAAGTCCGCAAGCTGGGCGTCGAACTGGGATTGCCGCCGGCGTTCGTCGGCCGCCATCCGTTTCCGGGGCCCGGCCTGGCCATCCGCATCCCAGGCGAGATCACGCCTGAGAAGGTCGCGGTGCTGCAACAGGCCGACGCCATCTACCTGGACGAAATCCGAAAGGCTGGCCTCTATGACGCCATCTGGCAGGCCTTCGCCGTTCTGCTGCCGGTCAAGACGGTCGGTGTGATGGGAGATGCCCGGACCTACGAAGACGTTCTGGCCCTGCGCGCCGTCACCTCGACGGACGGCATGACCGCCGACTTCTTTGAGTTCCCCTGGGAGGTGCTGGGTCGCTGCGCCACACGGATCATAAACGAGGTCCGCGGCGTGAATCGGGTCGTCTACGACGTGACGTCGAAGCCTCCGGGCACGATCGAGTGGGAATGATTCGGGGCCATTTTTGGCTATCGCGATCAATCGGCAATGCTCCGTCAAAGCATTGAAATAAAAAAGATTATCTAACGTTATCTATCGAGGTCAATCGCGGAGCAGCGGTTGGCCCTGGCGTCATGCGTGACGGTATCCGGCAAACTTGCACTTGGCCCAATCCAGCGATACCGTCAGAGGTATTGAAGCTAGTGACGGTATTTTGTCCGCACTAAGCCATTGTAAAACAAGCGATAATGTCGGCGAAAATGGCCGAAAATCGCCTGACGGTATTTTGCGTAGAGGAGGTCGGTATGCTCACCGATGTTGCCCTTAAGAACCTGAAACCACGCGAAAAAGCATACAAGGTCACTGACCGTGACGGCCTTTATGTTCAGGTCTCAACCTCCGGGACGCTGACGTTTCGGCTGGACTACCGGCTGCATAGGCGACGCGAGACGCTGACGCTGGGGAAGTACGGTCCCTCCGGTCTGTCCCTGGCTCGAGCCCGTGAAGCAACGATCGACGCTAAACGTGCAGTCTTCGAAGGCAGGTCCCCGGCCCAGGAAAAGCAACGCGACAAACGCCGGATCAAGGAGGCCAAGAGCTTCGGTGAGTTTGGTGAGCGCTGGTTGGTGAAGGCGCCGATGGCCGACAGCACCCGCGCGATGCGGCGTTCGATCTTCGAACGAGAGCTTCTGCCAGTCTGGAAGAATCGGCTGCTGACAGAGATCACGCCGGATGACCTACGCGCCCACTGCGGTAAGATCGTTGATCGCGGCGCTCCGGCGACTGCGATCCATGTCCGCGACATCCTCAAGCAGATCTACGGGTTTGCGATCTTGCACGGCGAGAAGGTCGCCAATCCGGCCGACGATGTCGGCCCCGCTTCGATCGCGACGTTCGTTCCAAAGGACCGGTCGCTGTCGCCGACGGAAATTCGCGTGATGCTCAAGCAGCTCGAGCATGTGGCGACGCTGCCAACGATCCGACTCGGGATGCGCCTCTTCCTGCTGACAATGGTGCGCAAGAGCGAGCTGCAGGATGCGGTCTGGGACGAGGTTGACTTCGAGAACGCCGTGTGGACGATCCCCAAGGAGCGCATGAAGCGATCCAAGGCACATAACGTCTATCTCTCGCAGCAATGCCTCGACATCATGATCGCGTTGAAGACCTGCGCGGGCAACTCGCGCTACCTTCTGCCGTCTCGGTATGATGCTGATGCGCCGATGTCCCGGGCAACCTTCAACCGCGTCACCTATGCCGTCGTGGAGCGCGCGCAGAAGGAAGGCTTACCGCTGGAGCCGTTCACGGTACATGACTTGCGCCGGACCGGATCGACCCTGCTCAACGAATTGGGGTTCAACAGTGACTGGATCGAAAAGTGCCTGGCCCATGAAGATGGGCGGTCCTCGCGCGGCGTCTACAACAAGGCGGAGTACGAGCATCAGCGGCGGCATATGATGCAGGAATGGTCTGATATTATCGATGCCTGGGTGGCGGGGCAGAAGCGCGTGCCGGTCCTGATTCCGCCCTCGATGCCTATGCTCGCGCCTGATCCGGCGCTTTGACGGGACGCGCCTTGCGCTTGCGCACATCGGGGTGCGGCGCCCGGTCGATTGGCGATCGCCGGGCTGTCGCCAGGCGCTCGGTCAGCCAGGCTTCGACCTCGGCCAGATCCCACACCACACAGCGCGGGGTGAGCGCAAAACGACGAGGGAATTCGCCGCGTTGTTCCATCTCATAGATGGTGGTGTCGGCCAGCGGTACGATCTGCCGAAGCTCATGGCGGCGGATCATCCGCTTTTTGAGGGCCTCAGATTTCGTCGACATAACTCTACTCCAACGAGATTGGCGTCTGATGCCGATTGGAGCCGATAGACCCGACATGAAAAGAGCGAACGCACCGGCGTAGGGCTCGCGGCGGCGATGGCGTGCAAATCGGCGGGTCCACGGCCGAATGGATCGCGGCCGCCGGGGGAGAATATTTGCATTGACCTTAGGATCAGGCCCCTAAGCCGCACGCCTGACGTAGCGCAGCGCGGCGCGCTTTGACCTCAAGGCGAAACGGATGGGTGCCGCAGTCAATATTCAGCGGTGGGTTGAGAATAGCGATGACGTCCGTCTCGAATTCCCATGGACGCTCAGCGGTTGCGAAAGTCACGCCACATGCGCTCTCAATCCAGCGTGAAAGCGGCACTTCAGAAACGAGCCGAGAACGGTCAGATCCACGTCGCGGCTCAAGTCCCAGGCTTCCCGTCAGGAGCGCCGCAAGGCTTTGCCGGAATGTCGATCCGCCAATATTCCCACCAGCATGATCCTTTGCGAGGCGTATCGCGATATTCCGTGAGCTAGTCGGACCGCTTGGCGAAATGCCCACATAGAGTAGCGACCAAGCCGTAGGCACTGGCGGTCTATTTTCCTTGGGGATGCTAGGAAACGCGTCGTCGAGTTGCTCCTCGCGACACCACCAAGCATAAAACCCCGGCGATGACGGAGGCCGGGCGGCAGAAGGCGCGAGGACTTCCCGGGTTAAAAGGTCCGAGACAATTTCCTCCGCGAGCATACCCAAATTCCTCCAGTCGACGTTGTCAGCCGGCGCGCCCGATTGACCGGCGTCTTTCATCCTGACGGCAGGCCATCGATCGCGGCGACCGCATCAACGAGCTGTCGGCGCAGAGTTGCCAGACCGATCGCCAGGACCAGATCTTGCCGATCCGCCAGGCCGAGCATTGTGCGTAGCACGAGATCGGAGTGGCGCATCAGGATAACCAGGTTTTCGCCGCTCGGGCTGTTCTTCCCCTCGAACCAGTTGCGAACCGCGCGCTCGTTTGAGCGCGTGAGCTGCGCCACGGTCTTGTGGGCGGAGGGCGTATTGCCGAATTCCGCTTTCAGCGCCGTGGCGATCGCTGTCGCGAGCGGCTCGACTGACTGAGGCGACGGAAAAGAATTTCCAGTTTTCGACTGAAGTTTTCGGTCTTTCTCGGAGAACGACATTCGTCCTGACTCCCAATAGATTTGGTGGGAAGTCGAACCTGTCCGCTCGGAGCCTAAACGAAAGCAGCCGGTGTGATGAACCTATCGGAGACGGTCACTGCTGAAGCATCGCCGCGGCCTCCGGTGCGCGCTGCGCAGTATGTCCGTATGTCGACGGAGCATCAGAAATATTCGACCGAGAACCAGGCCGAAATCATCGCCCAATACGCCGCTCGGCGTGGCTTCGAGATCGTGAAGACCTACGAGGACTCGGGCAAGAGCGGCCTTCGGCTCGATGGTCGGCTATCGCTTCAGCAGCTCATCGCCGACGTGCGAGGCGGTCAGACCGACTTCAAAGCGATCCTTGTCTATGACGTGAGCCGCTGGGGCCGGTTCCAGGACGCTGATGAGAGCGCCTATTACGAGTTCATCTGCCGGGAAGCGGGGATCGCCGTTCAATACTGCGCCGAGCAGTTCGAGAATGATGGCAGCCTGAGCGCGACGATCATCAAGAGCATGAAGCGGGCGATGGCTGGCGAATATAGCCGTGAGCTGTCGGTGAAGGTTTTTACTGGCCAGTGCCGGTTGATCCGTCTCGGTTTCCGTCAAGGCGGCGCCGCGGGCTTTGGCCTACGCCGCTATCTCGTCGATGAGAATCGCCAGCCCAAAGCGGTCCTCAATCATGGAGAGCAGAAGAGCCTGCAAACGGACCGGGTCGTGCTCAGGCCGGGGCCACCTGAAGAGATCGAGGTGGTCCGGCGTCTCTACCGGATGTTCGTCGTCCAGCGCCGCACCGAAACGGAGATCGCCACAGCCCTCAATGATGAGGGCATCCTCACCGATCTTGGTCGGCCATGGACGCGCGGAACCGTTCATCAGGTGCTGACCAATGAAAAATACATCGGCAACAACGTCTACAATCGGGCGTCCTTCAAGCTGAAAGCCAAGCGGGTGGTGAACACGCCCGATATGTGGGTCCGGGGCGATGGGGCTTTCGAGGCGATCGTCGAGCGTGATTTCTTCGAGGCGGCCCAGCGGATTATTCAAGAGCGCAGCCGCCGTTTCACCGACGAGGAGCTTCTTGGTCGGCTGTCAGCCCTGCTCGTTGAGAAGGGTTGGTTGTCGGGCCTCGTGATCGACGAGGTCGAGGACATGCCGTCGAGCTCGACGTTCCGACACCGTTTCGGAAGCTTGGTGCGCGCCTACCAGCTTGTCGGGTACGCCCCGTCGCGGGACTATCGCTATATCGAGACCAATCGAACGCTGCGGACACTGCATCCCGATGTCGTGGCACAGGTCATCGCCGACATTGGCGCGGCCGGCGGCACGGTGCGCCGCGACCCCGTCACCGACCTCCTGCATATCAATGACGAGTTTACGGCCTCGCTGGTGATTTCTCGGTGTTACATCAGCCCCGCCGGCGGGCTGCGCTGGAAGGTCCGCTTCGACAGCGGGTTGAGGCCCAGCATCACCATCGTGGCGCGGATGCAGGAAGATAATGCCGCCATACACGACTACTACTTGCTGCCATGGCTGGACGTCGGCACCACGCCGAATCTGAGGCTCGCACCAGAGAACGGCATCCTACTCGATGCCTACCGCTTCGATACCTTGGAGGCGTTTTTCGATCTGACGCGCCGCGTGCCGCTGAAGGTTGCCGCATGAGCGCGCCGCCCCCCGAAATCCGCTCGGTGCCGGTCGATCTGATCACCATTCTCAACCCGCGGGTTCGCAACAAGCGGATCTTCCAGGAGCTGGTGAATAGCATTGCCCATCTCGGGCTGAAGAAGCCGATCACGGTCAGCCAGCGACCCGGAAAGACGCGGTTTGACCTGGTGTGCGGTCAGGGTCGCCTCGAGGCCTTCATCGCGCTCGGCCAGACCGAAATCCCGGCCATCGTGATCGATGCGGCCGAGGAAGATTGTTACGTCATGAGCTTGGTCGAGAACCTTGCGCGGCGCCAGCACAGCCCATTGGAACTGGTTCACGCGATCGGCGCGCTGAGCGCCCGGGGCTATTCGCACCCGGAGATCGCCGCCAAGGTCGATTTCTCCGTCGAGTATGTCAGTGCGATCTGCCTGTTGCTCGACAATGGCGAGGAGAAGCTGATCGCGGCGGTCGAGCGCGGCGTCATCCCACATTCAATCGCGATGGAAATCGCCCGCGCCAAGGAAGGCGAGGTTCAGCAGGCGCTGGCGCAGGCCTATGAGGAGAAGTCGATCCCGGGCAATCAGGTGCTCGCGATCCGGCAGATCATCGAACAGCGCAACACCAGCGGCAAGCAGCTTCACAAGCGGGGATCGCGGGTTGGTCGCACCCAAAAGCCGGTCACATCGGAAAGCCTGATCCGCGCGTATCAACGCGAGACGGAGCGGCAGAAGCTGCTGATCAAGCGCGCCTCCTTGGCGCGCAGCCGGTTGCTGTTCGTCGCCAACGCCATGCGGCGTCTGCTGGCCGACGATCATTTCGTGACGCTGCTGCGGGCGGAGGGGCTGAGCACCTTGCCGCGCGCACTGGCCGAGCGGATCGGACCGACGAAGGCGTAAGATGTCCGATACGGTCAAAATCGCCTTCGAGCGCAAGATCCTAGTCCTCCCGATCGGTGAGCTCTTGGCGACCAAGGCGCTGCCGGCAGGGGTGCGTGAGTCCGTCAAATATCGCCGGATCGCGGCATCTGTTGCGGAAGTCGGGCTGATCGAGCCGCTGTCGATCGCGCGCCAGAAAGGCGGCAGCTACCTTCTCCTCGACGGACACATGCGCCTTGATGCCCTGCGGTTTCTTGGTGCGACCGAGGCCCCTTGCGTTGTCGCCGATGACGACGAGTCCTTCACCTACAACAAGCGGGTCAACCGGCTGGCGACGATCCAGGAACACTACATGATCGTGCGCGCGCTCGATCGTGGGGTGTCGGAGGAAAAGCTGGCGCGAGCGCTCAATGTCGACGTGAAGGTGATCCGCCAGCGCCGACATCTTCTGGCAGGGATCAGCGGGGATGTCGCCGAGCTGCTGAAGGACAAGCCAGTAGGGCACCACGCCTTCCAGAAGCTGCGCAAGATGAAGCCGATCCGTCAGCTTGAGGTGGCCGAACTGATGGTGTCGGCGAACAATTATACGGTCAGTTATGCCAAGGCGCTCCTGGCGACCTCGAAGCCGTCGGATCTGCACAAGCCTGACGAACTCAAGAAGGCGACGGGGTTGTCGGCCGAGCAGATGGGGCGTCTCGAACGGGAGATGGCGTCGGTGAGCGAGGACTATAAGGAGCTTGAGGTCTCCTATGGCGACGACATGCTGGTCCTGGTCGTGGCTTCCGGCTTTATCGAGCGCCTGCTGGCGAAGCCTGAGATCGAGGGATTTCTGGCAGGGCGGCACCCCGAATTTCTCGAGAATTTCCGCGCCATCGTGCAGGCCACCTCGCTCGATCAATCGACGACGCCCTGACCGTTCAAGCTTGGGGACCGGGACCCAGAAGCGCCGGGACCGTCGGAGAAGCCGCCGCGAGGGGCGGATCAAGGGCGGTGGCGGGGATGGCGGCGAACCCGCTCGGAGCCCGCTAGGCCAGTCGCCATAGGGCTGGCTGCGTGCCGTTCGCGGCATGATTGTTCTGGAGCGCGCCGATCATTCCGGGTCGGCGCGCTCCAATCTCTTTAAGCGCTGGAATTATCGCGCATCTCAGATGCGCGATAATTCTTGCACGCGGAGCCGGATGGTGGGATTAACGCGCATCTGAGATGCGAGATAATACTATGGCTCTTCATCTAGTCGGTGAGACAATTGACGCCAAACGCGCGCATCAGCGCGCGCAAGCCGGTGAGTTGATCCAGCTCGTGCGCGGGGTTTACGTCGATGACCAAGGTGACATCGAGGCGACGATCCTCGGCCATGCAGTGCGTATTGCGCACTATCTCTATCCCAACGCCTATCTGTCGTCCGCAAGCGCGGCGCTGCTCGCGCCGACACCGGACGGACGGTTGTTTATCAGCGGCCGCCGCAACCAGCGCACGCGGTTGCGGACGCTCGAGATCATCCAGAACGAAGCGCCGAAGCATCCATCGACCGCGATCGCGGTCATCGGCGACGACCTGGGCGAATTGCGCGTCGACGCCTCATCGCCACGCCAGCGCTTTCTCGAAGCGTTCCGCCTGCGCAGCGAACATGCGAGCGCGGTTACCGCCGACATGCGTGCGCAGATGGCGGCGCGCCTGGTGGAGGAACATGGGACGCCTCAAGCCGCGGCCGACGCCGTCTGGGTGCTGGCGCGCGAGAACGAATGGTATCGCGAAGGTGAAGGCGCCGAACGCTTCCTGCTGGCACAGCCGGGCGTTGCCAAGGCGCCGGTCAACAAGGCAGCGCTCGATCTCCTCGTCGCATGGCACGGTGAGCCGCTCGGCCGGCTGACCCACGATGGATTTGAATGGCGCTGGAAGCCGGGGCGTCGAGCGGGACCGGCCCTCGTGCGCGAAACCACGCCGGGCAAGCTGCCGGCCTTCATTGAATCGCTGCTTCCCGAGGGCTGGCTGGCGCAGGTTCTCCACGAACGCGATGAACGCGAGGCGCTCCGGCGCGGACGGCGATATATGTCGAACATCGTCATCGTCGAGGGTCGAGAAGAACTGGCGGCGCTGCCTGCTGACATTCTCACGACAACACTGGCTGGATACATCGACACCGGTCGCTTCACGGGCCGCTACGCCGGTCCGGCGCGGGGCGAGATCGAGGAGACCTTCGAGCAGAACCTGGCGCGCATCTTCGCGCGCGCGGAAACGCCGCGCCTGTCGGGCGTCCAGATCAAGGCACCGATGAGCCTGATGCCTGATGGCGCCCTCGTTCCGGCCATCGATCAGCCGTTCACACATATCCTCAAGCCCGCCGGCACGGCGGGCTTCGAGACGTTACCGGTCGTCGAGTGGCTTTGCCTGGAGCTTGGCCGCTCGGCCGGGTTCGATGTGCCCGACGCCGCGCTGCTGGAGATGCCCGACGGCATGTCGCCCGCACTGGTCGTCGAGCGGTTCGATATTCGTCGCGGGCCAGCGGATCAGCGGCGTCTGGCGATGGAGGACTTTTGCTCCATTCTGGACCTTCCCGCATCCGCCAAATACGACGGAACGATCGAGCGGATGGCGCGCGGCCTACGACCGCTGTCGACCGATCCGGCCAGCGATCTGGATATCCTGTTCCGCCGGGCCGTGTTCGCCTGGCTCATCGCCGATGGCGATATGCATCTCAAGAACCTCGCTGTGCTCAAAATCGCCGAGGTGGATGCCAAGGCCTTCACGAGCGTGCGCTTCGCGCCGCTCTACGACGCCGTCACCACGCGCGTCTTCCCGGGTTTGGGGGGCGATCGCATGGCGCTCAAGCTCAACGGCAAGGATGACCGTCTGACGCGCCAGGACTTCCTCGCGCTGGCGCGGACAATCGGCCTATCCGCCGGAGATGCCGAGACTGCGATTGCGGACTTGACCGCGCGTGTGGCCGACCGGGCGCAGGGACTTCAGCTACCTGCCTTCGCGGCCGAGGCTGAGGCCGCCAAAGCAGCGCAGGACAAGGTGATCGCCTTGGTCGGGGAGCGCTGCAAGGCACTTGCCGTTGAAGGCGACTGAGCGGCGCGACGTCACGGTTGGAGCCGGATTTGCAGGTCGGCGAGATCTTCTGCCGCCATGGTGGTTCCCATGAGGCTGTGAAGATACTCCAGCAGGTCTTCCTGACGCGGTTGCCCGAACGCGAGGCGATAGACGGTCAGGCTTCGTTTGAGCCACTCGAGTCGTCGGACCTCGCGGCTGAACGGGAGCATGGGCACGCGGCGTTCGACCTTCACCGGCCCTTCGTAAATCCAGTAGGGAATGAGGTCAGAGTCATTCTCGGTCTCGGCGCGAGCTGCGTCGAACATGATCTGCCAGGGATCATCGTGATCTCTCTCGCGCCCACGCACCACGTCGACCTGCCGATGCGCCAGATTTAGGCGGATAGCGTGACCCTTGAAGCGGTGGACACGCCCCTCGCGCTGCTCGAGATCGACGGGATTTCCGGGCAAGTTCCAGTGATAGAGCCGATAGCAATAAGGGTGAAAGTCGAGGCCTTCCTGTCCGACGGAGGTCGTGGCCAGCGCGAAGGGTCGGAACGGTGAGTTGAAGGCATCGCGAACGCTGGAGAGGCGTGCGGCCCCGCCTTCCTCGTCTTTGTAGTCGGCCAGGCGCATGGCGAAGCGCCCGCGCATCTGGAACTTGTTGATCACCAGCTTCTTCCCGTCGACCGTTGGATCCTCGACATCGATCTGCGAGGGGCGAATGGCCAACGCCTCCGAGATCGCCTTGCTGATTCCAGTGATACGATCGACGGCCGGCTTGGCGCCCAAGCCCTCGGCGTCGAGCAGATAGTGGACGTACTCGTCGAGAACGGCCTGAAGGTTATGCTCAACGCCGTAGGTGAGCACCTGGCGCCAATAGCGGTCATCGTCGTCCTTGCGGAGGAGGGCGACGGCGTCGTGCTGGTTGAAAAGCGTGCGGAAACCCCAAGAGATCTGGTTCGCTGCCTTCAGCAGTCGATGATCGTCCCAAGCGATATCGGGCGCGATCCGGTGCAGGGCGCGCAGCGCACAGACTGCGGGGCTGCCGAGAGCAACATCGACCAGAAGGTCAATCAGCGTGTCCGGTACGGGTCCAAAGGTGCGTTCGGTTGTCACAGTCCGCAGTTCGGCGACATGCTCCTTGAAACCCTCTTCGTTGCCGAGGAGGGCGAAGCCGTAAGGCGAGTTGACCCAGGCGACGGAGCTGGCTTTCGCCATGGCGTCGATGACGGCCGGGGCAGCCCATTCCCAATCGCGGCCATCTGCGGTGTCGCCTGACCGCTCGGCGAGCGCGGCGACGCTCTCGCGCAAGCGGTCGGCGACGGCTTTACGCATGGCTTCGACCGACAGGGTTTCGTTTGACGCTCCAAAGATCGCAAGAGGGTCGGCAATGCGCGCCAAGGTCGGCGACGGATAGACCAGGTGCATTGCGCGCATGGCGACAAGCCGCCCTTGATTTTGCCGGAACTGGATGGGGCGTGGGCGAACATGACCGAAATATCGCTGCCCCGAAGCGCCGACGCCCATGCGGCGTTCGGCCTCGTAGGACAGGATTGACGCGATCGCATCGGGCACCATCGACCAGGATGAGAAGATTAGCGCCTTGGTCAGCGGCGGCCCGGATCGCTCGGGACCGTAATAGGGTAGGGATGGCGGGATCCACAGATGTTGATCGAGACCATCGCCGAACACGTCATCCATGACGCCGCGCATCCGACCGTTAGCGGGTTCGAGGGGCTCGTAGGCGTCAAGCCGGTCGCGCTCGAGCATGGCAGGCCGTGCGCGTTCGAGCGCAGCGCACAGGTTGGGCGCCGGCTTGTCGAGCTGATCTTTCAGAAGCCGCTTGAGCGCATAGTCGCGCATGAAGTTTAGGAGGTAGGGCGCGGACTTCCAGTATTCGGTGATCTCCGGCGCATCGAGGGCGCGCGCAACGTCCGACACTGCTGCGGCCTGGCGTAGATCAGATGGCAGGATCGTGATGGCCATCGGCGGCTCGCTCACCATTGAGTCGCGCTCGATGGTGCTGGCCACGCGTTCGGTGCGCGCCATTACCTTGCGCAGCCGGTCCTCGACGACGTGGCGCGCGCCGATGGCCTCGTTGCGCGCGCCGGGCAGCGCATGAAGGAAGCCGCGAAACTCGCGCATTTCGCGTTCTAGCGCTTTGGCCACGTCGGGACCGTTGGTCCGACCGTAGAGGAAGGACAAGGTCTCCAGAAAATCACGGTAATGTTCGCCGTCATCGGGTTCGTCACCCGACAATGTCAGCATCCGGTAGGGTGTGGCGGAAAGCAGAAGCGTGCGCGCGGCATGACCCTTGCCGTCCGAGTAGTCGAACAGCTCGCGCGCCAGGTCAGCAGCCGGGGTTTCGCCGTGGAGCAAGTCGCGGAACCGCTGAAACTCGTCCATGATGATGAGGTCGGGTTTCAGGGCGTCGATGCAGGCGTGCGAGAGTTTGCCGCGAAGACGACCGACCAGACCATTGCGCCGCTGGTTCAGCTCATAAGGATAGGCTTCACGGCGACGCGGGAAGAGGTCGCAGACCGCCTCCAGTTCCGTGAACAGTTCGGCATCTTTTTCGACTTCGCGGCGGAAGCGATCGATGATGCGTTGATCAACACCATCCAGAGACAGCTCGCGGACGGCGGTATTCCAGCCATCAACACCGGCGGACACCTGAAGCAGATTGTGCAGGCCGCGCGGCCGCGACACCCGGTCTTCGAGCATCCGCAGCAGCAAGGCGCGTTCCTGCGTGACGCCTGTGGTCGAGCGCAGGTCAAAGGTCGTGCCTGGTGTCAGGCTGATGAAGTTGACCTTGTTGGCGTCGAGCCCCTGATCGCCCCGGACCTGGAGCGGTATAAGGGTCATGCGCGTCGGTAACGCCAGCTCGCGTCGGCCAAGCACATTGAGCCGATTTATGTTCTGAGCTGCAATCGCCTGATTGGAACAGATATAGAGGATATCGATCCGGTCGGTGCTGTCCCAAAGCTTCTCGATAGTGCGGGCGATGACGCCGCGCGCGACCATGGTTTTGCCAAGGCCCACTTCGTCCGCGACGAGAAATTGCCTCACGGGATCCTGATCGCCGTAAAGCCGGTCAAACACATAATCGACTGTACGACGCTGAAAGGCTTTCAGCGGAGCGAGGGCAGCTTCGGCTTCAAACCGGTTATCCGTCATGGCTGAGGCCCTGATCTTGGAGGGCAATGCGGAAAGCATCCCAAAGGGTTCGAAAATCGCTGGGTATCGGATCGGCTCCCGTATCGTTGCCAGCCTCCAATCGCGTCATCAGGCGTTCGATCGCATGAAGTCTTTCGCCTCCACGGCATAAGGCGCGAACCATATCTTCCAGGAGCGGCGCGTCGTCGGCGGCACTGGCCCAAGCCATGCTGCCGGAACCCTCCTGCGCCGCCAAGGCCGCGCCGAATGGATCGCCGAGGTCTGACAAGAGGAGCCGCAGATAGCGAAAGAACGCATCTCGGCTGTCGATCACCCAGCGAAGAATCGCGGCATGGCGTTCGGGCGGAAGGCCTTCCATCACCAGACTGGTGCTGAACAGGGCTGACACCTGGGCACCGTCTGCGGTCAACCGAAAGGCCAGAAAGCGGGTAAGATCGACGATCGGCATGGCACCGAGATCGACGACCGTTCCTGTGCGAAGGGCATCCAGCACATCGCTGGCATGGCCATCTCCTCGGGTGATGGGCCAGACCTGCAGCGAGGCGATGCCGACAAGCGGCAACGGCTCCGTGGGAATGAGCCAGACGCGCCACGGGTGCGCATCGCCGTCAATGCTTTCGATCCGCTCACAGCGCAGGCGCAATCCACCGCGGCACAAGACGCGGCGTGCGTCGTCGAGCCTTGCCTCTGCGGCGATGGTGGCGGGATCAATGGGTTCAAGCTCGCTGGCAACGAAGGTGCGGGTGAGGCGCCCAAAGCCCTTCTCGCCCATGATCTGCTCGACGCTGCCGACCTTAGATCGCTTGCCTCTGAGCGAAGCGAAGAGCTCCACATTGGTCCCCGACAAAAGGGCGGGACGCGTCGCGTTGCCGGACCCGATCGTCAGGATCGTGTCCCAGCCCGTCTCGGCGATGAACGCCTTGGCGTGTAATCCCTGAAGCGCGCTGGTGGAGACCTCCTCGCCGTCTTCGGTGGCGGCCATTTCGTCGAGAACGGAAACGCGTTCAAAAGCGTCCAGCGTGGCGCTGTCGACGCAAGCCAATTGATCCGGACGGCTGATGATGACGGGTTTTTCTGCTGTCGGCAGCCCGCTGAGCAGGTTGAGCGCACTGGTGTCGCAAAAGGGCGAGATGACGCCCAGTCGCGCACAGGACGTAGGCTGCCAGATTTTGCCGCCGAACCCGTTGACCGCGAAGCTGACCTCGTCGAACCGGTCGGGAACGGTCCACCTGGCGCGCCGAATATCTTCGGCAACCTCAGCGGTCAGTGTGCGCGCATCGTCGGAGATGCCTGCGACGGCGAGGTCTGGCAGTCGGCTCAGAAGATCGAAAAGCGGCCGGTTGTTCGCATCGGGTCGGCGCGTCAGCTCGCCGTCGAGGCGTAGCGAGATGTCCCAGGACCGATCTCGCGTAAGGTTGCGCGAGAGCACCAGCAACCGCAGGAGCATCGGATCTTCGGCGCGCGTCGGCCGATAGCGGAGAGCCCAGAGCTTGGGATGGAAAGCACCTTCGCGCGGTGCGGCGACTTCGACGATGATGCGTTCGAGCAGAGAGCAGAGCCGTGAATGAGGGCGGCTTTGAGCATGTAGATGCCCTGCATCGGCATAGATGACGAGGCGTCCGGCGATCCGCTCGGCGCCTTCGAGCAGCGCCAGCGGGTGGGTAAGAATGTCGTCACGATTTTCAGCCGCGAACAGGGCGAGGCTGACGGGTGCGGCGAGCGCGGTTTCGAAATCGAGCGAGAAAGTCGTCGCGATCGCAGCGTCGAAGACATAGCCCGGAGGGGGCTGAAGGCTGTCGCCGTAGAGAACGCGGGTTTCCGGATCGAGCGTCGTTCTATTCAGCACTGGCAAGATCCCGCAGGTGCGACTTGGCTTGCGCCCATCGGAAGGTCAGCGGCTCGACACCAGAAGCGCCTGTCCAACGGTCTCGCACGGCTCGATTGGCAAATCGGGACTGGCTTGTTTTCAGTCGCCGCTCGCGATCCTGCACAAGACGGGCGGCCGGCGTCAGCGCACCGTCTAGGACGCTGCCCGATGTCAACAGGCCAAGCCATTCGGCGACGAAGCGTTTGGCGGCGGGCCGGATGCTGTGTGCGGGATGATCGATCGCCGCCCAGAAGGCATCGAGTGACCAAGCCCGGATTGCGGCCATGTCCAGGCTGGATTGCCATTCGGCAAACCGCACCTCGTATTTCTCGATCCATTCGGCCCGCTCACGGAGCCGGCTGAGTAGCAAGTTGTAGAGCAGCGAGGCGCCGTGCATCACGCTGGAGAATATCGCGCCATGGCCGACCAATGTGCGGGCGTCGTCAGGGAAATCGGCAAGATGGGGGTGCTCCCAGATGTTGTCGCATTCAGCTTGGCTGGACCCGCTTCGCGCCAAAAACGCCAAGAGGCTGTGCGGTTGATGGGCGATGAGCCGATCGATGATGAACTGGGCCTCGTCGAGCGAGAGCTTGAACTGCGTATGGTCGAGCAGGTCGGTGGGACGCGCTGGCAGCGTCGCGGTCCAGATCTGAAGGGCTTGGGCCTCGGACGCTGAATCCTCGCTTTCGCGGACACGAGGCCGCGCGCGTTGGAGATGGCGCATGGACGAAAAGAGGTTGTCGGTTGAGCCTGGGAAGAGACGGATGCCCCATGTGCCGAGCCCGGCCCAGTAGACCGAACTGGGCAGTCTCTGGAGGTCCGCACCGGCATCCCTGCCAATGATGCCGTTGGACTCGCCGCCGGCTTTGAGCGCGTTGGCGAGCCGGTTTTCGAGGGCGCGCGCTTCGCTCGCGAGCTGATCCGCCCCGGCCGATGATCCTTCGAGCATCTGGAACAGCCAAGGGATGAACAGCATGTAGCGCAGCCGGGTTTGGATCGTGCTGGTGCCCGGGAAAAGGTGATCGGCGATCGAATCGCGGATGCCGCCCAGACCCAGTTCGTCGCGGGTTTCCCGCTCCTGGAATAGGGCCATGATCCGCTGCGCGCGCTGGCGCTCGGCTTCATCGAAATCAATCCAGGCAAGTGAAGACATTGGCCCCCCGTGGCTTATTCAATGGACGACTAGCGCCCTTAGTGATCGATTGTCAGTCGCTGCCTATGACACGAAGGCGCATTCCGCGAGTTTCGAGCAGGTAGGTCTCGACGCCGGCCAATAGGTGGAGGCCCTCTTCCCCGATGGCTTTGCGCGATAGGCCAGGTTGCACGATCCGAACGTCATATTCGAACCGATAATCCTGCCACCCCGCCTTCAGCTTCTTGATCGCGGCCGCAGAGCCCGTTTCGATCCGAGAGCTGAGACCTCTGTCACGACGCTTCTGCTCACGCTTGAGCATATGCTGCAGCATTCGATTGGGGCGGTCGCGCCAACGCGCCGATTTCTGCGCCTGTCCACAAACCTCGTACAGGTCGCTGAGCCGCGCGCCCGGCGTATCGGCCCCGGAATATTTGCAGTGGAACAGGGTGGCTGAAACGACGCTGTCGGTAATCCGCAGGGCGACGACGTCTGCGATCTCGCCCTTGCCGTCATCGTCGAAGATCACGTCATAGGGATCGGGGTCCGTTAGCAGGGCCTCGATCACCGTGCGCTGGACGGAGTCTGCGCGCTTGGCCGTGCCCTGCGATTCGATGCGGATATTGGCTTTCGACCAGTCCCAGGCTTCGATCTTGGCCACCGGGTAGGGCTCGACCGTCTCGCCTTCCGGCAGGCTGTAGAGGTGGCTGTAGATGAGCAGCGAGCCATCGCCGAAATCAATCTGAGGCGAGTCGTCGGCAAAGGATTCCGCAAGCGACTGGATCTTGCTGCCGATCTTGATCGAGGCCTTGGGACCACTGCGCTGCGGATAGCGGGCGCCGCCATCGCTGAACACGATCTCGAACTCGGCCGAATGATCGTCGCTACGGACCGCAAAACGCAGCGGTCCCGTGCGGGCATTGCCGAGCAGCTCTATATCGCATTCGGTGAACGAGACCGGTTGATCGCCGAACGAGATCTCGATGCGTTCTTCGATCTGCATGATCAATGATTCAGGCCAGTGGATCGCGACGGGTGGTACGGTCGGGCGCTCGTTGATCTGGCGGGGGCGCATCGCGCTCTTGAAGACCCCATCGGTCGTGATGCTCGGGTCGTTGACCGTGCGACCGACATCCTGACACCAATCAACCCAATCGGTGAGGTCGCGAACCTTCGCGCTCGACCAGAACTTGCCTTTGGCGGAGCAGCCGCGCGATGCGGGCATCCCGTCGAGAAAGCCCGTGGCGAAGATGTTGTTCTTGATCCTCGATTGGGACTTTGCGCTGTCGAGACCGTCGGCGACGTCGACGCCCATGTACATGGAATAGCGAACCCCGCGGCCCTGGTGATGGGTCAGTCCGAGATTGCGCAGAATGAGTCGCTTGAACCCATGGAGGCTGCGAAACACTTCTTCGCCTTCGACGCGGCGGGCGGTCTCGCCGCACACCGCTTTGGCGAGACGATCAAAAGGCCCCTTTGCGGAACTGCTGATGTAGAGCAGTCCGCTAGCCTGATCCCAGTGCAGCATGTGCAGGTCCCAGGTCACGTTGACCGCTTGTTGCGCGGTGGTCCAACGGGCCTGTTCTTCGGCGCGCGTCACGAAGATCGCCACGCGTTTGTGAGCGTTGAGCTTCATGCCGAGATAGACCCCGGCGTCGTAGAGCTCTTCGGCCTGGAACGGGTCCCAGGCGTCGCAGGCCGTGCGGTAGACCACGGCATTCATCTTTGGCTCAAGCGTCTGGAGCGGGATGTCGCTCAGATCGCCGGAGAACCCCTTGAACATCTCGGCCCGGCGTACCTGACGCTCGATCTTTGCCGAACTGAGGGCCTCCACCAGCGCATTCCAGTCTGCATCTTCTGCATAGAGCTTGGCGAGCGAACGATCCACGTCATCGACGCCGGTGTTGGCAATGACCGTGGCGTCTCCCAACCTGGGATCCTGGCGTGTAAAGCGGCCGACGAACTGGATCGTGACTGCGACGCTCTTGTGATGATCGTGCAGCGCCGCGATTTTCAACTCCGGTAGGTCAAAGCCCTCACCGAGCATGTCGACGCAGACGATGATCCGGCTCTCGAACCGTCGCAAAGCGGCAAGATTCTCGCGACGCTCCTTAAGCGACTGCTGGCTGTGAACGATGACGGGTCGGTAGTCCGGGTAGGCAAGCGTGTAGAGGCGATGGAGATGCTTGGCGCGCTCAATGGTGCTGCACCGGGCCATCGCCAGATGATTGAGGCCGGCATGCAGATCGGCGGCGAGCACGTCACCCAGCTTGTCGATGATCGCCTGGTCTGCGTCGAGCTGATCGAGTCCGAACACCGCCTCGAACCGGATCGGCTTGAAATACCCCTCCTGCTGCGCCTTCTTCAGCGGATAGGTATAGATGAACTCCCCGTCGACGCGGCGGCCATCTTCGCGGAACGGTGTGGCAGTGAACTGGACGACCGGAATGGGCGGCGTGCGTTCGGCGAACAGTCCGCGAAAGGATGCCCAGGTGCGAGCCCCGATGTGGTGTGCCTCATCGATGAAGAGCGCCGAGGCTCGGGTCGCCATATGCTCCTGAATCGGCGGTTCGGCGCGGCCGGCAATATGCATGGTGGTGACGATGACATTGGCGCTGTCGAAGATCTGATCAACTTCGGCGATCGAGGTCGGGATGCGGGTGAGCCGGGTGACCACGGGAAATAGCGCAGAGACGTCGAGACACGACTGTGCCTTCAGGATGCACACCGCCAACGAACTGGACTCCTGCGGTCAGAACGAGTGGGCGCCTCGAGCCACGCTGGGCATGTTTTTGGCAGTAGTGAACGGGCGACAGAGCTATTCGACAAAGCTCAGTCGCCCGTTCGCGGGATCGAACCGTAGTCAGAAGAAATCTTGGCGCTGATCAACTTACTTGGTGTCAGCTCTTGACGTTCGGAAGGTCCGCTAACGGCGCGAACAGAACCGGTGTATCAGCTCGCGCCAGCCCTCGGCCGCGCGGGCAACGCCTCGCGCAATACACGGATTGCCGACCGCAGGAAGATCAGGGCGATAATCCCGCCCACGCCCGTGTCGAGCATGCCCAAGTCGGCAGGCTCAAACAGGCCCTCAGCTGGAGCTGGGATCGATCTGCCGAGCGCAAGGCCACGCCTTAGTCAACGCCTCGTTGGCTCCGGCCGCCATGTGCTTGCCTCTGAGATAAGTCTCTGATTCGGCCCAGCGCAGATAAGCTTGGCGGAGACGCTGACGGTCATATCTCGGGGCGCCGCACACGGCGCGACGGACGATCAACTCATCGAGCATACCCTGCAGATAGGCTCCGCACTCGGGCGCCCCGCGTCTGCATTGCTCCAAAAGGGCGGAGCCGGTTGCGGAAGGCGGAACATCTTGAGTCACGCCCGATCCCGGTGAGACAACTAAGCTTGCGAGCGAAAAGTAGAAAATACCGAGGTTCATAATCTTCGGCCTCCTTGGGTCAAACCTGTTACGAGAACTTTCATGCAGAGCTCGCAGTTCACGCCTTTCGCCCTCTGCTGAAATAGGCGTAAAACTGTTCAAGCGCGGCGGTTCCCTCCGCCAGCCGTTCGTTGTCATCATCCGTTCGGGCGCAAATTCCGGCGATGAGGGCGCCCAGGCCGGCCGTCTCCGGCCGATTGAAGCGGCTGTCAGCGATGTCGAGGTCGTGAATGATTTCGCCGATCGCGACCAGCGCGGTATCATTGTCGAGTTGTGTCCGCACGAGCAGCGTCTCGAAGGTGCAGCGCTCGCCTTCGTGGGTGAACTCGGCATTCGCCATGTCAAACCTGAGTTCGTCCGCGGCAGGCTCGTAGCCTTGGCCGTCGACGAACTTGAAAGTCGCTTCGGGGTCGATGAAGCGCTGGATCAGCCAGGCCGACGCGATACGATCGACATGGATGCCGCGCCGGGTGATCCAGACCCGCTGTCTCAGGTCGGCGGTCGCGATCACCGCCTGACACGTCGAACTGACGTCAGGGTGCCGCGTCGAGCGCGTCACCAGGTCTGCGAGCGCCGCTTCGGCAGCTTGCCGGCCGTGGGTGCCGAAATAGTCGATGGCCGCGATTTCGGCCAGACGCGCGCGCAGGCGAACAATCTCGCGGGCGACCTGCCCGTCGTCGATCGTGCGCGCCTCGCGGGCGAGGTCCTCGTAATCGGAATCGCGAACCGCATCGAACAGGGCTCGCACGTCCGCGTCTCCCAAGCCACCGACCAGCGCAGCCTCCAAAATGATGGCCTCACCCCCGCCCTCGGTGATCTCGCGCAGCAGGTCGTCGAACAGAGCTGCCGTGTCGTCGCGAAGCGGTAGCGCGTGAACGGCGTTCTTCAGCGGAGTCGCCCCGATCGCCTGCAGCCGCCGCCAGACTTTGACGCGCAGATAGGCGGGCTTGGCGGGCAGTTGGTGGATCAACAGCAGCCAAGGGGCGCGCGAGCCGGGGAACGAAATCATATACAAGGTGTATCATTCAATGACCACAAATGATACAGGTGAACGAGCTAGCAAGTTGAGGAGGTGGTATGACCTGGGTCGCCTGCGATTGGTCACCTGAAACTGGAAGTTGGTCTGGTCGGATCGAGGTCCCTGGCGCGACTCCGGGCCTAGCGGCATGAGCGCCGGAACGGACATCAATACGACGGTCGATCTCTCGGAACCGCGCCCGGAGGCCGCGCCGCCCAACCTGACGCATGCGCAGTTGTTCATTCGGTTTCTAAGGTTCGGCTTGCTGGCCTGGGGCGGTCCGGTCGCACAGATCGCCATGGTGCGCCGTGAACTGGTCGACGACGAGCGCTGGATCTCCAGCGAGCGCTTCAACAGGCTGCTGGCAGTGATGCAGGTGCTGCCGGGCCCCGAGGCGCACGAACTCTGCGTCCACCTGGGGATGCGCGCCAAGGGAAGACTCGGGGGCATCCTCGCTGGCCTGGGCTTCATGCTTCCCGGCTTTCTCCTCATGATGGCGCTGTCATGGCTCTATTTCCGTATCGCCCTGATCGACACAGCGCTCGGCGCGGCGTTCCTGGGGATTCAGGCGGCGGTGATCGCGTTGATCGTCGCCGCCGTCCATCGGATCGGAAAGCATATCCTGCTGGACGGTCGCCTGTGGATGCTCGCCATCATCTGCGGCCTGGCAGCCTTCGCCGGCGCTCCGTTCTGGATCACCCTTCCGGCCTCCGGGGCGATCTACGCGCTATGGGCGCTCGGCCTGCGAGTATTCGCTGCGCTTGTCGCCGCCGGGGCGACGGCTCTGACGATTCTGGTAACGCTCTTGGCGCCCGATGCCGCAACGCCAGAGGTCCAAACGGCGATCGGTGACCCCGGCCAAGCGCCCGTTTGGCTGTTGTTCGTTTCCGGCTTGAAGGCCGGCCTCCTCACTTTCGGCGGCGCCTACACCGCGATCCCGTTCGTTCGCAACGACGCCGTGGGTCAAGGTTGGATGAACG
Organism: Phenylobacterium immobile (ATCC 35973); assembly: GCF_001375595.1. Taxonomy (NCBI): domain Bacteria; kingdom Pseudomonadati; phylum Pseudomonadota; class Alphaproteobacteria; order Caulobacterales; family Caulobacteraceae; genus Phenylobacterium; species Phenylobacterium immobile. Next base: position 1,476,617 of record NZ_CVJQ01000001.1, read on the forward strand.
ATGGCCAATTTCTGGATGGCTTGGCGCTGTCGGGCATCCTGCCGGCGCCTCTGATCATCTTCGCAACTTTCGTCGGCTATTTCGGCGGCGGACCGCTCGGCGCCGTAGCCATGACCGTCGGAATATTCCTCCCGGCATTCGCATTTTCGCTGATCCTCTACGACCGTTTGGAATCGGTGCTGGAAGCCAAGCGGCTGCATGCCTTTTTGGCAGGCGTCTCAGCCGGCGTGGTTGGCCTCATCGCCGCTACGACGATCGACTTGGCGACGGTCACAGCCCAGCGCGTCCCGGATCTGATCATTGGCGTGTCTATCTTCGCGGTCGCTTTGGCGTTGCTCTACACATGGAAGAATAAGCTCAACGTCGTGGTCGCGTTGGCCGCCGCCGGGTTAGCGGGTTGGGTCTTTTTCGCTCCGGCGAGTTAAAGCGTGGCCGACTGCAACTATCGTAAGTCCCCCAAGCATCGAATAGTCAGTTAAGAAACGGAGCGTGCGATGAACCGCAGACATATGGTCCAGATCCTGGCAGTCATGGCGCTATCGCCGACGGCGATAGCGACCAAGGGCGCTGCCCAATCCGACAAGCGGGAGGTCATCTCGTCCGCGGCCGGCGTACAGGCGACCGTGGCTCCCGACGGTGTCGTGCGCATCGCCTGGTCGCGAACCGATGTCCCGGTGATAGTGGACGGCGCCCCCCTCGCGCCGGCCGCCGGTTTGGGTTCCTGGGCCGCTTTCAAAGCGCACGGCGACGACAATGTCATGCTGATGGGCGACACCGTGGTGTTCGAGGACGAGATCACGGCCGCCATGGACGCCGCCTTCGCCGCCGGGCTGCAGGTCACCGGCCTGCACAATCACTTCATCTTCGACGATCCGCCCGTCTATTTCATGCACGTCGGCGGCACGGGGCCGGCGCACGACCTGGCCACCGGGGTGAAGGCCGTGTGGGACGCCATTCGAGCCGTTCGTGCGGAGACGCCGACACCTCGACGACGCTTTCCTGGATCCACCCCGACCGTTGCCGGAGAGTTCGATGTCGCTTCATTGCGGCGCTATTTCGAAGTCGATCCCGAGCTGAACGGTGGCGTGGTCAAGTTCACCTTGCCGCGCACGGGTCGCATGCATGGCGTCGAAGTCGGAGGATCGATGGGATTGACGACGTGGGCGGCCTTCTCCGGAAGCACCGCGATGGCGACTGTGGCCGGGGACTTCATCATGACCGCTGAGGAGGTGCAGCCGGTGCTCCGGTCGTTACGGGCCGGAGACATCCATGTCGTGGCTTTGCACAATCACATGATTGGGGAGACCCCCGCGTTCTATTTCGTCCACTATTGGGGCAAGGGACCCGCAGAGGACTTGGCCCAGGGAGTCAACGCGGCGCTGGCCGTGCAGAAGGGCTCGTAGAAGGCATCTCGTCGTCCTCAGGCGACATCAATCTTCACTTGTATCACGCCTTTGATGGGGCGCGCCGTTCCTGTGAACTTGCTCCGGCCAGCCTCAACTGGGGGCGGTGATGAACGGGTGAAATGATGAGCTCTCCATGTGAACCGATCTCCGCGTTTGACGCCGAGGCCCTGCGCCTCCGCCCGCGGCTGTGTTCGGCTGTCGAGGGCTTGCGCGGTTTGAAAACGACGAGCGACATAGCGCTTTTATCTCCCCGCGCTGGCATATCGAGAGACAGATCGGGCGTGATCGAGCGACGTGGGGGAGGTTCGTCTTATCGCCGAAGGCGGGCGGCGAACAAGGGTGGAACTGGAGCACCGTCATCTCGACCGGCACGGCGAGGGCCGGGGCCTTGCCGCTGGCGTTCAGTCCGATCAGGGCCGAAGCGGCGCGCTGGGGCGGGTTGGCCTCTCACTCCATCCGACAGAGGCAATACATGAACTGCTGATTCGTACCCCAATGCGTCTCGTGCAACTCCCTAACGCTGTCCAGGAGACGGAACTTCGGCCCAAACTCGCCGTGAAGATGTTCGGCGTCGTAGCGGACTACGTCCAGGCCGCTGCACTTGTCCGGACCGTCCGGCCCGAACGTCGCGACAATCACGTGGCCCCCGGGCCTGACAGAGCGGGCGATCTGCCGAACATATGCGGCTCTGTCGCCTGCGCTGGTCAGGAAGTGGAAGACGGCCCGGTCGTGCCAGACATCGTAGCGAGCCGGTTCCAGCTCAACAGCCGTAATGTCGCCGGTGATCCAATGCACCGCGGCGGCGGACATACCCAGACGGGACTTCGCCACGTCAATCGCCGCCGGGGAGATGTCGAGGACCGTGACGTCGCTGTAGCCCTGCGCGACGAGATCATCGACCAGCGTCGCTTCTCCGCCGCCCACGTCAATGATCGCGCTGCTGGCGGATGGCGCAGAGTCTGCAATGAGCCGTAGCGAAACCTCAAGATGGGGTCGATACCAGCTGACCTCTTCCACCGCCTTGTTCATAAACGGTTTCCCAATGCGTTTGATTAGACACCGCCGCCCTCCTGAGCCTTGCTTGTGAAGCTAGGGAACTAAACTTCCGGACGCCATATGATGACGTTCGTCAAGGGATAGGGAGCCACTTCGATGCGAAGAGGATGAGAGTGCGGTTGCCGAAGCTCACGGGCGCACTCAGCGCGACCATCATCTGCGCTTCCTGCTCGAATTCCGCCAGTCAGATCTCGGATGCGAGACCTGCGGCGCGGGCGATGATCGAGGGATACTTCACAAATGTCTCGATCACCTCGGATTCGGCGACGAGATCATCGTCCTGTGCGGATCCGTGCGCCTCGGCCCTCCTGGGGCTGGAAAGTTGGCGGGACCGCCCTGCGAGGGAACCGGCTGCGGGCTTCGACGGGGAGTCGGATTCTGGTCGCCCATGGTGCTCGCTATGACTACGGCGTAGGCGATTGAACGCCGTCATCCACAACACGATCGGTATGTTCAATGCCGGGCCGCCAGAACGTCGGTGCATGGCGATACAGAACGGCCAGCCCGCCCGTCAGAATAGAGATCACCAACGCCATGGCCGCGCCCATGCGTAGGACATCATCCGCCCCCGTCGAAAAGACCGCTACCGACAACGAGAGCATTGAGATCGCTATGAAGGTGATGATCGCCGGCCAGTTCGGCCTTCGCTCGAGTGCGGCGACCGCCTCCACCTTCGCAACCGGGATATCGCCGACCCGCTCCAGTGCGTCCGCCACGGCATCCTCCCGCTGAACCTCCGGGGTTTGCGTCTGATTCGGAAAGGGAACCACGCGCACGTCTTCGTCCATGGTCAGCGATTCCGGTTCTTCATTGTTTTGAAGGTCAGCGCCAGACGTTCGATGGCGTCCTTTTCATCTTCAGGCGCGCCTTCGAAGACCGCGCGGGTCAACTCGCAGATCTGTTCGGGTCTCGGCGCCAGGCCCGCCGCCCGAGCCTCGCGATCTACGGCCACAAGCAGGCGGCCAAACCGGGCCCAATCGAGTCCGGCGCCATATTGGCGTGGCCGATCACCGGGGCCGTGCAGCAGCCAGTGAGGGTCGATGCCGAACTCCTGGTGCAGAGCGTCCAGCAGCCAGATCGGAGGATCAGACTCACCGCGCTCCCATCCCAGATAGGTGCGGCGGGGGAAACCGAGCCGGGCTGCGAAGGCGGATTGATTGAGACCACTTTGCTGCCGCACGGCGATCAGCCGCCGGGCGATGCCAGGGTCTGGATCATTGATGGTTGCGGAGTTGGAATTTCGCACACTATGGTCCTTTAGCCGCACAAGATGGAGCCAAGGCGATGATAGACGACAAAAGGCATGCACGGATCAAGTCCGCTTTGAGTCTCAAACGCATCAGCCTGTCGGACATTGCCCGGTCGCTGGCTGTGACGCCCTCCACGGTGTCCATAGTGTCGCGCGGTTTCAGGCGCTCGCGGCGTGTCGAGCAAGCCATCGCCGACGCGCTGGGACAGCGTCCGGAAGAAATTTGGCCTGACCGCTACCGCAGTGGATCGGCTGATCACCACAAGGAGACCGCCATGCCCGTCCCCTGATCAAGCTTCACACAATCCACGCCTGAAAGTGAAAAGGCCCGCGCTCGGCAAAAGCGCAGGCCCTTTCGGAAGATTGGTTCGTCGTTTCCACAGCGACCCCGCCAATCTCCCCGAAAGCGTCATCGCCGTCAAGGAATCTCCGTCGCGTCAGCGCGACGGAGACCGCCGACGCGCGCGCCCCTTTCAGGCTCCCATCATCAAGAATTGAACAACGGGAGCTTCCATGTTCGACCCGCGAGGCCTGCTGCGCCTCATCCTCACCACGGCCTACGGCAATCGGCAGATCGGCCGCATGATCTGCTGTTCCTACACGACCGTCGCTCGCTACCGCTCGCTTGCCCTGGAGATGTCCCTGACATGCGAAGGCCTTTGCGCACTTTCTGACAGCGATCTGATGCGCCTCTTCAATGCGGGCCGATCGGCGCCGATGGCCATTGGACAGTTGCAGCCAGACTGGGCGGCCGTGGCCGTAAAGGTCAAGGCCGGCCACCATCTCAAGGATTTGCACGACACCTACGTCGAGACGGCGGGCGACCAGCCGACCATCTCCTATCGCGATTACTGCCGCAAATTCCGAGAATACAACGTGGCGGCTCATCCGATCATGCGACAGCGCCACCGGCCTGGCGAAACCATGATGGTCGATTTCGCCGGGCTTCGGCCGCGCGGGCGAGACGATGACCCCGCCGACCGGGTCCCGTTCGAACTGTTCGTCGCGGTGCTGCCCGCCTCTGACTACACCTTCGCCTGCGTCACCCGTTCACAGCGTGCGGGCGACTGGATCTGGGCGAACGAGCAGGCGCTTCGGTTCTTCGGCGGCGTCCCGCAGGTGATCATCTCCGACAACCTCAAGGCCGCTGTGATTTCCCACAAGCGCGGACAGGCGCCTGAGATCAATCCGACGTTTCAAGCCTTTTGCGACCATCATGGAACGATCGCACGCCCCGCCAAGGCTTACAGTCCCACGCACAAGGCGAAGGTGGAGATCGGCGTGAAGCTGATTCAGCGCCTGTTGCGGTTGGCCCTCGCAGATCGCCCGGCGATGTCGCTCGGTGAGATGAACGCCTTGCTGGCCAGCCTGCTCATCCGCCTCAACACCAAGGCGCTGCGGCGCGCGCCGGGAGAGTCTCGCACCACTCTGTTCGAGCAGTTGGACCGTCCGGCGTTGCGGCCTCTCCAGGCGGAGCCGTTCGCCTTCTTCGAGGTCAGGCGTCAGCTGCTCCTCGGACCAGACTATCACGTCATGCACGATCAGCGCCGATACTCGGCGCCGCATACCCTGATCGGGCAGCGGGTTGATGTGCGCGCGAACGCCGCCACGGTCGAGATCTGGCACGACGGGAAGCCGGTAGGCGTCCACCCGCGCCTGGCCGTAGCGGGCGAGGCCTCGACTGATCCAGCCCATATGCCACCTAACCATTTGGCGCGGCGCGCGGGGGAGGACGAAGATCTTGTCCTATGGTCCCGTCTGCATGGGCCCGGTGTTCAGGCTGTGGTCCAGGGCGAAGCTGGGCGTCCGTTCTTCGGCGCGGCCAAGACCGCCGTCTATCGCTCGTTTCGGGCCTTGGCGCACCGCGTCGGTCCGGTGAGGCTGGAAGCAGCCTGCGCCCGCGCCGTGCGGTGCGGCGAACCCCGACTGGCCCATGTGCGCAATGTCCTGGATCGGAATCTGGAGTTCACGGACCCGGCAGACTTCATCACGCCCAAAACAGCCGCTGCCGCGACGAATGAGAACGTGCGCGGTCCCGACTATTTCGCCGGAGACGAGTCATGAACACCACCCACATCATCGACAAACTCCGCGACCTCGGCCTCAACGGCATGGTGGAAGCGGTCGAGCATCACGCGGCCACGCCGGCGTTCGCCGATCTACCGTTCCACGATCGGCTAATGCACCTCTTGCAGGCTGAAGCGGCGTATCGTGACGACCGTCGCCTGAAACGCATCCTGAAAGCCGCCCGACTGAAGATCCCTGCCGCGGCCGAAGACATCGACTACCGCTCCGCACGAAACCTGGACCGGGCCCAGATGGCCGAGCTTCTGACCTGTACCTGGGTGCGCCAAGCCGAAAATCTGATCCTGACGGGCGCAACAGGGACCGGGAAGACCCATCTGGCGTGCGCCTTTGGCGGTCATGCCGCCCGCGTCGGTCTGACGGTTCGGTACTATCGCACCCATCAACTGTTGGAGGACATGGCGATCGCCCATCAGGACGGCAGCATGAACCGCCTGCGCACGGCGATCGCCCGCTTCGACCTGTTGATCCTGGACGACTTCGGCCTGACGCCTCTGACGGAGTCGGGCAAGCACCACCTGCTGGACATCGTGGACGCCCGAACCCGATCGGCCTCAATCCTGCTGGCGGGCCAACTCCCGTTCAAGGACTGGCACGGCTACATCGACAATCCGATGGTGGCCGATGCCGTTCTCGATCGGATGGTCAACACCAGTCACCGGATCCAGCTGTCTGGTGAATCGATGCGCCGACTGACCTCGCCGGTGGCGTGATTCCAGGAGCCCGCGGCGCCCAGCCGGCGCCGCGGGCCGTCCGGCTGCGGAGTCCGCCGCTGACCAGCGTGCTCGTCATCCGGCGCCCAGCTTTGTGGCTCCCTCTAAGGACGCCAAACGTCTCGAACTTCGCAGCGATCTGCTCGCGCAGCGCATCCGTCGGAACCACGACGAGCAAGCGATCAAACCGCTGACGCGCATTGAGCGCAAGCATGGTCTCCGTCTTGCCCGTGCCGGTCGGCATGACGATCGTGGCGGGGTCCGTCGAGCGCGTCGCATGGGCAAGCGAGGCGTGAAGGGCACCGATCTGCGGCCGCCGTAATCCCGGATAGAGCGGCTTGTCATCTGTGGCCGCACGACCTTCGCGCAGATGGAACGCATCCTCCCAGGATGCCGTAACCCCGGTCAGCCGTTGCATCATAGCCTGGGCACCCAATGCTGCCGGATCGATCGGCTTTGGATGCAGCCAACGCCCTTCACCACGTTCGAGCGCCTCACGGATGGATTGGGCCGTTGTCGCGCCGGGGACAAGCAGGACGAGGTCGGCATCGAGCGAGGCTGCTGTTTTGGCGCTAATGATTTTGAGCGTCTCGCCGCTTTTCAGGTTCGTCTCAAAGCCGCTTACCCGCCGAACCGTGAACGGCTTCAGGCGGCATGGGGTTAGAGCGGAGGGAACCGCCTGCTGACGCACAGCGCTGCCCAGAAGTCTGCCTTCCAGCGCCAGCAGAGCCGGGAACAGAAGCGTCACCTCCTCGCTGAACAGATCATCCTGTTCGGGCGCCTTGGCGGTCGCTCGCGTCAGCATGGCGTCCGTTCCCTTCTCTTCAGGCGGCCAAGGGCGCGGTTGTGGGCGTGACGGCGATGACCTGCCCTGTCGTGACGAGGACAATCAGGCCGCGCTCAGTCCCCGTCATGTCGAGATAGGCTCGCACCTGCGCGCGATAGTGATTGAGGGTTTCGGCTGTCGGCTGCACATCGCTTTTCCAGTCGATCACAACGGTTGGCCGACCCGCGTTGTCGAAGCTGGTGGCGTCAGCGATTCCCACAGTCGCCTGTTCGACGCCGTCAACGTCGACCGCTGCATAGACCGCCAGCTCGGGCACCAACGTCGGACGCAACTCCGCGATCTCGGGGAGCGCCAATGTGCGGACCACGCAACCGGCAAGCTCGTCTGGAGAAAGGCCCTGAGAAGGGTCTGCCATGACGGGCCTGCCGATCTCCCCGATGAGCGCTCGTGCGCGCTCGCTGAGGGCTCCAGCATCGTCCGGCGTCTCGCCGGTCAGGACCTCTTCCAGCAGCTTGTGCAGGATCAGGCCCCTTTCTCGGCCGCCCTGAACATTGGGGCGCACCGCCTCGTCATCGGGCTGACCGGCCTCCGACGCTGCCCAGATTTCTGCCGCTTCCGGGGTCAAAACCGGTCCATCGGCGCTTTCGTCGCGGCTTGGCGCAAGCCAGATCAGGCGACGCTGTCGCGCTACGATCGATGCCGCTTCAGCGGCAAAATCATCCCTGGTCTGGTCGTTGGCCTCGCCGCCTGCCGCAAGGTCGAGCTCGGGCGGCAAATGCGACAGATCGAGCGCCGGCAGTTCGGCAAGCGAAAGATCCAGAAGCGAAATCCATGCCGATTTCGATTGCGCCGCATCGAGGCGCGGAAGCACTAGAAGCTCGCGGGCGCGCGTTGCTGCGACATACCACAACCGGATGCGCTCGCGGTCGAGTTCGGCCTTCTCGGCGTCTCGCGCAGCGTCATAGCCAATAGGCTTCACCCCAAACACCGGGCAATAGAAGGTGTCGCTGTCGCGGTCGGTCACGGCGCTTTCGGGCGCCATGATGCCGGTCATCGTGTTGATCGGGACGACGATCGGCCATTCAAGGCCCTTGGCCGCGTGCATCGTGTAGAGCGCCACGGCCTCTTCCTGAGCATCGGGCCGTCCCTCGACCGCCCGGGCCTCATCGGTCCACGCCGCTGTCATCGTCTCGGCGAAAGCGCGCAGACCGCGAACAGCAAAGGACGTCGTCAGGCTGAGATAGAGATCGACGTTTGCAAGCGCGCGCTCTGCTTGGCCGCGATGGCGCTCCAGCAGGATGGGACGGACCCGCAGCGCGTCGATCGCTTGCGACAAAAGGTCGTGCGGCGTGGTGCTGTTGGTTTGACGATAGAGCGCCTGTAGCGTCTCGATGGTCGATCGGGCCAGCGGATGCGCGATATGCTCGAGCTCAACGCCGAGGTCGAGGCGGGGCAGCCGTTCGGGATCGTCTTCGGCACGAGGAAGCGCCCAGATGATGTCGAGCAGTTCTTCTTCGGTCAGACCGACGAGCGGGCCGCGCAGCAATGCCCCGAGGGCGAGCGTGTCACGGCGGTCGGCGAGAACACGGGTCAGCGCGATCAGATCCTGGATCTCCTGGCGGCGGAACAGGCCTTTGCCTGCCTGCGTGGCTACCGGGATGCCGTGACGTTCGAGCGCCTCCTCGTATCGCCAAAGATCACTGCCGGTGGGCGCAAGCAACGCGATGTCGCCTGGCCGGCAAGGTCGACTAGCGCCGGAGCGACGATCGAGGATCATCTCACTGCCAATTAGCCGGGCGCACATTTGGGCGATCGCGTCGGCTTCACCGTCGCGCTGTTGCTCGGCTGAGGCCTTGCCGTTCTCATCGGCAACGGCGACGTCGAGAGCCGCAACGCAAAGGGCCTCGCCGCGATCGGCGTGAAAGGGATCGAGCGCCGTGAAGCCGGGTTGGCCCTCGCTCGAAAGCAGCGCCTCGAAGCGGTCGTTCACATAGGTCAGGATCGGCGCGCAGGAACGGAAATTGGTAGAGATCGCCAGGACGCTGTCAGGGTCCTGCGCGAGATAGGCATCGCGCGCCCGGACATAGGCGCTGACATCGGCGCCGCGGAAGCGATAGATCGCCTGCTTGGGATCACCGACGAGGAAGAGCGCGCCGGGACGGATCGTGAAGGCGCTCCAGTCTGCGCTCGCGACCCCGGCCGGCGGCTCGCCGCAGAGGCGCCAGAAGATTTCCGTCTGAAGCGGGTCAGTATCCTGAAACTCGTCGACAAGGACGTGGGCGAAGCGGTCGGCGAGGGACCGTCGGACATCGTCGTGATCGCGCAAAAGATCGCGCGCCGCGAAGATCAGATCGTCGAAATCGAGCTGGGCGGCCGAACGCTTGTAGTCCCGGAAACGGGCCAGCACAGGCTGTACCTGAGCGATGAGGTCGCACAGGACGCGACTGGCGACGTTCTGGACCAGATCCTGCCAGGCTTGGCAGCACGCGGCGTAATGCGCATCCGCCGCGATGTTCAGCCGTTCGCCTTCGGTCTTGGCCAAGCCTTCGCGCTTGGCGGCTTCGACCCATTTGCCTTTCTTCTTGTAGGCAAGGAACGAGCCGGTTTTGGTGCAGAGGTCGGGATGCGGCTGTGTAACCAGCAATCGCACCAAGCCGACTGGCGTTTCGATGACCGGCCCGCTGTCGAGCCCTGCCGCCATTCCGGCGAAGCGCTCGGCGAGCATGGCGGTTTCTTCCTCCACCGCTGGTGCGGTGCGGATGAACTCCATCAAACCATCGACGGCGTGATGAAAAGCGGTCAGGTGCGGGGCCAGGCCGCTGACCGGCGGCGCGGAGACGGTCCTGCGTTTGCGCATGTTGGCGACGATCTTGTGGATCAAGCCCACGGTTTCGCCGGGATTGTGCAGCACCATTTCCGCGATGATGCCGCCTTCACCGCCCGAGAGCTGTTCGCGCAGCCACGTCTCGACGATTTCGATGAAGGCGAGATCGGCTTGATTGCGGTCCATCACGCTCGCGCCGGGATCGATGTCCGCCTCGACCGGGTAGGGCTTGATCAGCCGCTGGCAGAAGCCATGGATTGTCGAGCAGGTGATCTCGTCGATGACCGATGCGGCGGCCGCAAGGTTCGCGCTGTGGTTGGCTGACAGGCCGTCGGGAAATGCGATGCGCAACTCGGTCGGAATTGTGCCGGCCGCGAGGTCGGCGACGAAGTCGCGAACGCGGATCAGCAACTCGCTGGCTGCCAATTCCGTAAAGGTGACGGCTGCGATCGACTTGGGCGCGATGCCCTCGGCGAGCATGGCGGCGATGCGGCCGGCCATCACGGCTGTCTTGCCGGAGCCTGCGCCGGCTTCAACCAGGATCGAGCGATCATGGACGCCGATGGCGGTGCGGCGTGCGGCGTCATCGCGCAGTGTGTTGGTAGCAGCGGTCATCACTGTGCCTCCCAGACCAGCGCAGCATCGCCGAAAGCTTCGGTCGCGGCGGGCAGTTTTCGTTTGCAGTAGGTGGCGCCCGCATTGGCCGGCAGGGCGAACGCTAGATCGTCGTAGGCGCCGCCGGTGTCGGGACCGATGAGCGCCTGGCCGGATTGAAGGTTCGCCCGAGCGGCTTGCAAATAGCCGGTGATCTCGGTGAGCGTCGCTTCCGGGTCGCCGAGTTGGAAGTCGACCTGATCGCGCGGAAAGAGCAGCGATGCACTGATCGACACGTCGTCGCCAAGAAGGGCCTTGACGGCGAAGGCATAGAGGCAGCGTTGCAACTCGCGGCCACCATCGAGACTGATGTCGTCCTTGGGCGGCCGTCCGGTCTTATAATCACGAACGAGCGCGCGCTTGCCGTCTCCGGCAATGTCCAGGCGATCAATATAGCCGGCGATGCGAAAGCCGGTTGCGGGGATTTCGACGGGTGTCTGCGAATCCCACGGGCTGGCGGTGTCCGCCTTGGGCGTGGCGCCGCCGAAGGCGACTTCGCCAAAAGAACGGGCGTCGGGCAGATGCTCGTCGCCGTACGTCAGGGCGCGCGTGGTAAGAATCCGGGCGTCGTCGAGCGTCCGTCGCCAGATGAGCGCCGGTGGGACCGCTCGTTCGCTTTCCCACACGACCGCGATCCTGGCAGCAGCATCCTGCACGGCGCCAGCGATCTGCGCTTCGTCAGCCGCGGCAAGGCCGCCGCCCTTTTCAAGCGTCGCAAGCGCCAGATCGAGTGTCATGTGAACCAGGTCGCCCATGGCCAATGCATCAAGGACAAGCGGGTCCGCGCCGCTCTCTGGGGTGCGCAGGCGCATCCCGTAGCGCCATACAAAGCCCAGCGGGCTGCGGAGCAGCAGACGAAGCGAACTGGCCGATTGAGTCCGGCCGAGGATGGCCTGCAGGAGAGGATGGTCAGCGCGAACCAGTCCATCGTGCGGTGTAATCTCCTTGCGATGCCAGTTGCGCCAAGCCGTGGTGGCGCTGATGGCCTGGCTGTCCCGCGCGAACTCATCGGGTCGTGCCATCAATCGATCGGTCTCGCTGAATGCGTGAGCCGGAACCGCATTGCGCCGGATGTAGATCTCCTCAGATGCCGGACCGAGCAGCGCGCTGCGCCCCAGCAAGCGGCCTTCGCTGTCGCGGCGAGCGCGCGACATGACGATCTGACCGCTCGTCGTGGCGAGGATGGTCTCAAAATCTCGCCGATCCGCCGCGCCGACCGGCAGCGGGTCCAGCTCAGCGGTTGGAATGATGTGATCGGAAATCAGACGATCTTCGGAAATGCCGCGCGGCCAGCGCGATGAATTCATGCCGATGAGCCGAACGAAACGGCGCGGCGAAGCCGCCAAGGCGCTTGCGGGCATCCAGGCCACGGAAACGCAGGCCTCAAGCCCGTCATCCTGTTTCAGGCTGTCCAGGGTCGCATCGAGCGACCCGGATGGTCCAGCCAGCAGTGCCTTGCGCCAGATCGCCAGGGCGCGTCCGGACAGAAAGGCTGCGCCGATCTCGTCGGCTGTCGGATGTCCCTTCGCCAACAAATCAATGATGCCACGCAAGGTCGGCGTATGATCCGTCGCGTCGGGCCAGTCGTCGGCGGTCAGCCGGTCCAGCAAGCGGTGCCAAGATGCCGGCGAAGCCAGCGGCGCGTCGGTCGGCAGGACCCGCAGCCAGCCCTGCGGCAAGCCGGCAAACGGGCCGGTTTCCGAACCGCACAACGATGCGAGCCGACGCATCCGGGTCTGCGAGAAGCCGCGAATGAGGAGATCCGCGAGCGCCGCAGCCGCCTGACCATCCCGGGTTGTCGTGACCTTGATGCCGTGGACGAAGTGAAGATCCAGGTTCGCATCGGCGCGCAGGGCGAGGAGGTGATCGTCATAGTCACCGGTCGATGCGGCCGCGATCGCGATGTCGGCGGGCTCCGCTTCGCCTGAAGCCATCAGGCCCCGCGCCCATCGAATGGCCTCGATCGCCTCGTGATAGGCAGTCGCGGCGCTGACCGTGCTGATTGCCGGAGCGGTTGGGTCTGCCCGATTGATCGTGACGTCGAACGCGTCCAGCCACGGCGGGGTCGGCCGAGGGCCGGCTGTCCAGCTCACCGAAGTATGTGCGGTGAGCTCCTGCAGGAGCGGACGCCAGCACGGCGAAAGCTCGGTGATACCGACGATCTCGAGCGGACCCAAAACCGCATGAGCATGAGCAACGCGCTCCAATGCGCGGGCCACGAGATCGGTAGGACGCATCATACCGGGCGGCAACTGGGCTAGAACCGCAGCTTCCAGGCGCGCGATCGAGTCGAGCCGAGGATGATCCCCGGCGCGAGCGGCCAAGTCGATACCGGCCCGCCACGCCTTATGGAGGGTGTCGGCCGCCGCATCGACCATGCCAGGAAGCAGCTTGATGCTTTCCAGCTCTCCGAGGGTCGTGTCCGGCAGCACGGCCTGGATCGCGGTTCGCAAACACTCGTCATCGATCGGACGGGCGAAGCCGCCGGCCAGACGGACCGCGAGTTGTTCAAATGACATGATCTGCACGCCGTGTCGGCGCTGCCGCGCCGCGTCGAGGCGCAACTCGCGCATCGCCAAACGGCCATGGGCGACGATGGTCCGCCGGTTAGAAAGGGTGGTCATCGTCGTTCTCCCTGACTTACTTCTTGTTCGGGCGCTGCGTCAGCGCCGAAGCCGCCGCCGATTTTGCCGCTGCGCTCGACTTGGGGTCGCGCAGCACCTGCGATGCCGCACTCGCGGCTTTCTTGCTCGTTACTTCATTCTTCGAGGGGGTCTTGGCCATGTAGTCCTCCTGTTGCCCGGCACGGTTTCGCTTGACGCGACTCCATGATGGGAATAGAAACTACACACGTCGTGCAGATGTGTCCATATAGTTTTTATCTGCATCCGTTTTGGAGGAAGATTCGGATGGCGGAAAGCCTGACGACATTGAAGTGGGGCGTTGAGCGTCGGCTCGAGTTCATCGAGTTCCGCCTGTTCTGGGAAGGCGGGGTCAATCGCTCGGACATCATCGAGATGTTCGATGTCTCGGTGCCGCAAGCATCAAAGGATTTGACGCTCTACCAGGAGCGAGCGCCCCACAACGCCCTCTACGACAAGAGCGCCAAGCGGTACGTCGCGAGCGAGCATTTCGAACCCCATTTCCTCAAGCCCGATCCCGACGGCTATCTGTCGCGCCTGCGGTCGGTTGCTGAAGGACTGATCGATCTATCGGAATCCTGGATCACCCAGGTTCCTGACACTGACATCGCCTTGACGCCCCGGCGAGATATCGACGCGTCCGTACTGCGCACGGTCCTCAGCGCCGTGCGCGATCACCGGTCTGTGGACATTCACTATCAGTCGATGAGTAAAGATCGGCCCGATCCGATCTGGCGCCGGATCACGCCCCACGCCTTCGGCTATGACGGCTTCCGCTGGCACGTTCGCGGCTATTGTCACGTCACCGACAAGTTCAAGGATTTCCTGCTGCCGCGCGTTCTCGGGATCGGGAGCCTCGACGAACCTGGGGCGCCCGCAGAGCATGATGCGCTTTGGCAAGAGCGGTTCGGTGTCGAGATTGGCCCTCACCCTGATCTGACCACAAGTCAGAAGGCCGTCGTCGCCAAAGACTATGGCATGGAGAAAGGCTCAGCGGTCCTCACCGTGCGCTACGCCATGTTGTTCTATGTTCTGAAGCGGCTCGGCCTCTTGGGCGACGCCGCCAAGCTGCCGGCCCGGAGTCAGCACATCGTTGTCGTCAATCAGGCCGAGACCGAGGCGGCTTTGGAAAAAGCCGATTTTGCGGCGTGAGCATCAAGGCGGTTGCGGTCAGTAGGGGTAGATATGGCAAGGCTTGAAGAGATTCGGAATGGCGCGTCGGTGCGCGGCATCGCCTCACCCCAGGCGGCCCAGATCCTGTCTGTCGACTGGATCGGCGATCAGGCGATCAACGTCGTCTACCGCGATCTAAACGGTGCCGTTGCCGAAGCCGTGCTCTATCGCGACGACGAGTACCGGCTCGAAGTCGAGGTCAACGGGCGGCCTTGGTCGTTCGACGGCGATGGTGCGCTGCTTCGACTGGTGACCGAGGCCAACCGGATCAAGCTCGCCCATTTTTTCGACCCCTATCTGGCCATTCACACGAGTCTGGTCGATCCGCTGCCGCACCAGATCTCGGCCGTCTATGGCGAGATGCTGCCGCGCCAGCCACTACGCTTCCTGCTGGCCGACGATCCCGGGGCGGGCAAGACGATCATGGCCGGCCTGCTGATCAAGGAGTTGATCGCGCGCAGTGATCTCGAGCGCTGTCTTGTGGTGGCGCCGGGCAGCTTGGTGGAGCAATGGCAGGACGAGCTGGGTCAGAAGTTCAATCTCGAATTCGACATCCTGACCCGGGACATGATCGAGACGTCACGGTCAGGTAATCCGTTCGAGGACCGCAACCGGCTGATCGTTCGCCTCGATGTCCTGGCGCGGAACGAGGAGTTGCAGGAAAAGCTGGCGAGCGCCCGCGAGTGGGACCTTATCATCTGCGATGAAGCGCATCGCATGTCGGCGACCTATTTCGGCGGCGACGTTAAATACACCAAACGCTATCAGGTTGGTCAGAAGCTCGGCGAAGCGTGTCGCCACCTACTGCTGATGTCGGCTACGCCGCACAACGGCAAGGAGGAGGATTTTCAGCTTTTCATGGCGCTCCTCGACGGGGACCGTTTTGAGGGACGCTTCCGCGACGGCGTTCACTACGCCGACACCGCCGACATGATGCGCCGCCTCACCAAGGAGGAATTGCTCCGCTTCGACGGTCGACCGCTGTTTCCGGAACGCCGGGCGTACACTGTCAAATATCAGCTCTCCGAGCTGGAGGCGGCGCTCTACACCGCCGTCACCGAGTATGTGCGTACCGAGATGAATCGGGTGCAGCGCTTCGCCGAAGGAGACGGAAAGAAGCGCAACAATGTCGGCTTCGCCCTGCAGATTCTCCAGCGGCGCCTCGCCTCATCACCAGCGGCGATCTACCAGTCGCTCAAGCGCCGGCGCGAGCGGCTTGAAAACGAACTCGGGGAGGCTCGGCTTGCCGCCAAGGGCCGCCGTGCGGGCTTTGCCGCGCCGGACGTCAACGCCGACATCCTCAAGAATATCGAGGAATATGGCCAGGACGAGATTGACGACCTCGAAGACCTGATCGCGACCGGTGCGACGACCGCGGAGACGGTCGAGCAGCTCGCGCTCGAAGTTGAGACGCTCAAAGGCCTGGAGACCATGGCGCTAGGGGTCCTGCGTTCTGGCCTCGACGCCAAGTGGACGCAGCTCAATCGTATCCTCGACGATGACCTCATGGTCGATGCCGACGGCAATCGTCGCAAGCTGATCATCTTCACCGAGCCGAAGGACACGCTCCATTATCTGGTCGACAAGGTCCGCGCTCGGCTCGGCAATCCTGATGCCGTCGATGTGATCCATGGCGGCGTGTCGCGGGAAGAGCGGCGCAAGGTCATCGAGCGGTTCATGCAGGACCGCGACATGCTGGTGCTGATTGCCAACGACGCAGCCGGCGAAGGTGTGAACCTTCAGCGCGGCCACCTGATGGTCAACTACGACCTGCCCTGGAATCCCAACAAAATCGAACAGCGTTTCGGCCGCATCCACCGGATCGGCCAGACCGAAGTCTGCCATCTGTGGAACCTCGTCGCGGCCGATACCCGCGAAGGCGAGGTATACGCTCGGCTTCTCGAGAAGCTCGAGGCGGCGCGGGAAGCCTTGGGCGGCCGGGTCTATGATGTCCTGGGCGAACTTTTCGAGGGTGTCGCGCTCAAGGATCTCCTTTTTCAGGCCATCCAGTATGGCGAGCAGGAGGACGTCAAAGCCAGGCTATTCCGCCAGGTCGATGGCGCGGTGGATCAAGGACACCTGCTTGAGTTGCTCCAGCGGCGTGCGCTGACGAACGACACCATGCCCGAGGCCAAGGTCGAGGAGCTGCGGTTGGAGATGGAGCGCGCCGAGGCTCAGCGGCTGCAACCGCACCATGTCCAAAGCTTCTTCGTTGAAGCTTTCCAGCATTTGGGCGGCAAGATGAAGCGCCGGGAAGAGGGGCGTTGGGAGATCACTCATGTCCCGGTTCGGATCCGCGAGCGGGATCGCCAGATCGGCACCGGCGCGCCGATCCAGAAGAAGTATGAGCGCATCTGTTTCGAAAAGGGCCGGATCAACCAGCAACCGGTCGCGACATTCGTGTGCCCGGGTCATCCGTTGCTCGAAGCGGTGATCAGCATCGTGCGCGAGCAATATGAGCAGATCATGCGTCAGGGCGCGATCTTGGTCGACGACCTTGATGCGGGGACTGACCTGTCTGCGGTCTTCCTTCTTGAGCACAGCATTCAGGATGGCCTGGAGACCAGCGCGGGCAAGCCGCATGTGGTGTCGCAGAAGCTTCAATTCGCCTCGATCAACAAGGCCGGGGAGGCCGCCAACGCCGGCATCGCGCCGCACCTCAACCTGCGCCCTGCCACCCCTGAGGAGATCGCCAGCGTGCAGGATGTCCTCCATGAGGACTGGCTGACGACTGAGCTGGAAAAGACGGCCGTGCGGTTCGCCACTGTCGAGCTGGCGCAGGCGCATGTAGCCGAGATCAAGGCGCGCCGCTTGCCCGAGATCGAGAAGGTCGAACGCGAGGTGCGCGCACGCCTCAAGAAGGAGATCAACTACTGGGACTCGCGCGCGTTTGAACTGAAGGAAGAAGAGAAGGCGGGTAAGAAGACGCGCTTGAGCTGGCAAAACGCCCAGCGGCGCGCCGAAGACCTAGCCGAGCGCCAGAAGCGGCGCATGGATCAGCTCGAACAAGAGCGGTTCATTTCATCGCAGCCCCCCAGGGTTCGGGGCGGGATGGTTGTCGTCCCGCGCGGCCTTCTCGACGCGCGCGGCATTCCGGGCGCAGCTCCTGCCGAGGGAGCGCCACCCCCGTTCTCGGCCGACGCTGACGCGCGCCGCGTTATCGAACTGGCTGCGATGGACGCGGTGATCGCGACGGAGCGGGCGCTCGGCAATGTGCCCAGCGACGTGTCGGCGCAGAAAATCGGGTACGATATCGCGTCGTATGATCCACGCACCAAGCATCTGCGCTTCATCGAGGTTAAGGGCCGTATCCACGGTGCCGATAGCGTGATGATCACCCGGCAGGAGGTCATCACCTCGCTCCACGAGCCGGAAAAATATATCCTAGCTATTGTTCAGGTTGAGAATGGAATTGCGCAAGCGCCGCGCTACCTACATGGCCCGTTATCGGACCATGAGCCTTCGTTTGAGACGACTGCAATACAGTTCGACCTCGCAAAGCTACTCTCCCGATCAGGACTACCCCTATGAGTGAAGAGAATTTGACCCAAGAGCCTCGCGGCCGTTCAGTCGTGTATTCCTTTTTCAACAAGTGGGAAGCGCCGTTAAAATCGGGGAAGGTCCATCTCTTCTTTCGAAAGCGCTTTCCGTCGAAGCTGCCTGACCGAGTCTACTTCTACATTGGCGCGCCCGTCATGTCGGTCGTAGGCAGTGCAAAGGTAACGAAGATTGAGCGTGTGAGCGCAAGTCAGGCGCTCAGCCTCGCACCCCGAGGCTGCATACCCGAAGCCGAACTCGCTAAATATCTCGCTGACAGAGATTCCGTTGGTGCGATCTATATGGAATGCTTCGAGTTTTTTAATCGTCCAGTTAGCGCGGACGATATTTCGAGCAGGATGGTCTTTTCGCCACCTCAAAACTTTCAGAATCTGAGCGCAGAAGATGAGAAAATGTTAGTGGAGATGGGGCGTTGACCGTAAAAAAGCTCATCGAGGTGGCGTTGCCCCTCGAAGCAATTAATGCTGCGTCGGCCCGCGAGAAGTCGATACGCCACGGTCATCCCTCGACCCTCCACCTGTGGTGGGCGCGGCGCCCGCTAGCGGCTTGTCGGGCGGTGCTATTCGCACAGTTGGTTGACGATCCATCCAGCCACCCAGAGGTGTTCACGACGGAAGCCGCAGTCGATGCGGAGCGCGCGCGCCTGTTCCGGATCATCGAGGATCTCGTTGTGTGGGAAAACTCCGCCAACGAAGAGGTGCTAGAACGGGCCAGGATCGAGATTCGGCGAAGCTGTGGTGGCCGGCTGCCGCAAATCTATGATCCCTTCTCAGGCGGTGGCTCGATCACGCTTGAGGCCCAGCGGCTCGGTTTGCCGGCACAGGGTTCTGACCTCAATCCGGTCGCGGTCATGATCGGGAAAGCGCTGGTTGAGCTGCCTTCGCTCTTCCAGGGGAAGGGCCCCATTCACCCCGGACCCCAGGACCGCATCCATTACCGCAATGCTGAGGGCTTGGCGGAGGACGTGCGATATTATGGCGAACGCCTGCGGGATCTGGCTTTTCAGCGGATCGGGCATCTCTATCCGAACGTCCAGTTGCCGGCTGCATACGGGGGTGGCGAGGCAATTCCGATCGCCTGGATATGGTCGCGAACCGTGCCAAGTCCTGACCCCGCCTTTTCCGGTGCGCCGGTTCCTATCGCCTCCTCGTTTCTCCTTAGTGCAAAGCCGGGGAAGGAAGTCTGGATCCAGCCTGTCGTCGATAAGGCATCGATGACAATCTCCTACGAGATCAGGCGCGGTGGAACCAAGGCAGAGCTTGCCAAGGCCAAGGAAGGTACAAAGGCAGGGCGAGGCGCCAATTTCCGGTGCTTGCTCTCCGATACAGCAATCACACCCGATTATGTGAAAAGCATCGGACGCGCTGGACGTATGGGCCAGGTGCTGATGGCGATCGTTGCGGAAGGCAAAAACGGTCGCGCTTATGCAGCGCCGACGCCTGAGCAGGTAAATGCCGCCTTCGCGGCCAAACCTGACTGGAAGCCAACTACCAATCTACCCAATGATCCACGGAATTTCTGGACGGTCGATTACGGTCTTACGACGTTCGGCGATCTGTTCACCGATCGCCAGCTCGTTGCCCTGACGACATTCAGCGATCTGGTTCACGATGTGCGTGCAATCATCGAGAAGGATGCCTTGGTTTCTGGAATGCTAGATGACCATGCGCGTCTCGCCGATAGCGGAAAAGGCGCAAAGGCGTATGCAGAGGCGGTAGCCGTTTACCTGGGCTTCCTTACCGGCCAACTCGCCAATCATTGTTCAACCATTTGCGGATGGAACGCGCCCAATCAGCAGATGCGCTCGACCTTTGCCCGCCAGGCTATCCCGATGACCTGGGATTTTGCCGAGGTGAATGTGTTCAGCACCTCAAGCGGCAGCTATCATAGCCTCTTCAGTCGCATGGTGAAGGGTTTTGAGGCCATAGGTGCCGGCGTGCAGCAAGCATCTGTAACGCAGGCAGATGCGCAGAGCTTGTCCTACAACTCTGGAACGGTCGTCTCCACTGATCCGCCCTATTACGACAATATCGCATATGCAGACCTGTCGGACTTCTTCTTCTGTTGGATGAAGCCCTCTCTGAAGGAAGTATATCCCGACCTTTTTGGGCTTCTCGTGACGCCGAAGGCTGATGAGCTTGTTGCCACTCCGTACCGTCATGGCGGTCGCGAGGCCGCTGACGCGTTCTTTTTGCAGGGAATGCGTCGGGCAATCACGACTATGGCTCAGCAGACCTCGGCCGATTTTCCTACGACCATCTATTACGCCTTCAAGCAGAGTGAGGTGGAGCAGGAGGGCATAAGTTCGACCGGTTGGGCCACGTTCATCCAGTCTATCGTCGAGGCTGGCTACGCAGTGGTGGGAACGTGGCCGCTTCGCACCGAGAAGCCGGGGCGGATGATCGCCGTCGGGACCAACGCGCTCGCCAACTCGGTGGTGCTAGTCTGCCGTAAGCGAGACATTGCTGCAGAGGCGATCACGCGAGCCGAGTTCATCCGCGCGTTAAAGCGGGAGCTACCGCCGGCAATATCGGAATTGCAGTCCGTGAGCATCGCGCCTGCAGACATGCCGCAATCGGCGATCGGCCCCGGCATGGGGATCTTCTCTCGGTATGGTGCCGTCCTGGAATCGGATGACACGCCAATGACCGTCAAAGCCGCTTTGCAGCTCATCAATCGTGAGCTCGATGAATACCTTGGCGGCATCCAAGGTGAATTTGATCCCGACACCCGCTTTGCGATCACATGGTTTGAGCAAAACGGTTTGAAGGCAGGTGATTACGGCACCGCGAACTCCATTGCTCAAGCACGCGGCGTGTCGGTGGAGAGTGTCCGCCATGCTGGGATCGTTGAAGGCCAAGCTGGCAAGGTTCGCATTCTCGCGCGCGACGAGTTGGACGACAAGTGGGATCCTGCCGCAGACGGCCATCTGACAGTCTGGGAGGCGTGCCAGCATCTCGTTCGCGCTCTCGAGAATGACGGTGAAGCCAGCGCAGCGTTGCTTTTGAAGAAGCTGGGATCGGAGATGGCGGAAGCCGTCAAGGATCTGGCCTATTGCTTGTACGGCATTTGCGAGAAGCGAGCCGATGCCAAGGAAGCCACATCTTACAACGCGTTGATTGCCGTTTGGACCGAGCTTACTCGGCAGGCTGCAGCAATCCACGACACGGGCGGCAATCGCCAGACCCGGTTGGATCTCTGAGGGGTACGAATAGATGGCCAAAAGTACGCGCCAGCAAGTGTTTGAGGGTATGGAGCTGCTGCCCGAGGCGCTGATCCCCTTTGTGGAGAAGCGTCTGGAGAGCTCGCTTAAGGGTCATTGGCAGGTCCAGGTGCTGGAGAAGCTCCCCGGCCTGCGACCCAACGGTAAAGGCGACGTGGGCTGGGATCAGGCCGCGCTCTTCAACGCCATGGACCGCTTCTGGATGGACGCGTTCAAGGCCGTGCTTGGTCGAGCTGAGCGGTCACTGGTCAACGAGTTGGTCGACGTCCGCAACAAGCTCTCGCATAATGAGACCTTCACCTACGATGACGCCGAGCGCGCGCTGGACTCCATGCGCCGTCTAATGGAGGCGATCAGCGCCGGCGAGACTGCCGAGCAGCTTTCCAAGATGCGCGATACAATCCTGCGCACGAAATTCACCGAGCTTCAGCGGAATGAAGAGCGTCGCAAGACGCAGCGGCTGGACATCTCTGTCGAAACTGTCGCCGGCCTTTTCCCATGGCGTGAAGTGGTCGAGCCTCACCAGGACGTTGCGACAGGTGAATTCCAGCAGGCCGAATTCGCGGCCGATCTCGGCAAGGTTCATACGGGCAGCGCTCCGGCAGAATACCGTGATCCGCAGCAATTCTTTAGCCGGACCTATCTGACCGAGGGGCTGAGTACGCTGCTTGTCGGCGCCGCCAAACGCCTGTCGGGCGGCGGCGGAGATCCAGTTGTCGAGCTGCAAACCAACTTCGGCGGCGGCAAGACCCACTCGATGCTGGCGCTCTATCATATGGCTGGCGGTACGCCGGCGCAGGATCTGTCCGGTCTCGATCAACTGCTCGATGAGCATGGTCTGGCGGTCCCGGCCAAGATCAATCGCGCCGTTCTGGTCGGAACGTCGCGCGGGCCGCAGGACGTTCTCAACGCCACTGGCGACCGGAAAATCCGCACCACCTGGGGCGAGCTGGCATGGCAGCTCGGGGGCGAAGAAGCCTTCGACATGATCGCGGAGAATGACGCGAAGGGCATCGCGCCTGGGTCGAACCTCCTCGAGGAAATATTCAACAAATACTCGCCGTGCCTGATCTTGATCGACGAATGGGTCGCCTATCTGCGCCAAATCTACCGGGTCGAAGGTCTCCCGTCCGGCTCGTTTGATGCCAACCTTTCGTTCGTCCAGTCGCTGACCGAAGCCGTAAAGGCGAGCCCGGGCACATTGCTAGTGGCGTCGCTGCCCGCGTCGCAGATCGAGGTCGGCGGCGAAGGCGGCCAGGAAGCTCTGGCTCGGCTGAAGCAGACCTTCAGTCGCGTGGAATCGTCATGGCGTCCGGCTTCGCAGGAAGAGAGCTATGAGATTGTTCGCCGTCGGCTATTCAAGCAGATACCCGGCGATAAATTCCATCACCGCGACAATACGCTCAAGCAGTTCGCCAAGCTTTATCGCGAGAACTCGAACGACTTCCCGCAGGGCTGCGCCGACGAAGATTATCGTCGAAAGCTGGAGAAGGCCTATCCCATCCATCCGGAGCTGTTCGATCAGCTCTACACGAGCTGGGGCTCGCTGGAAAAATTTCAGCGCACGCGAGGCGTTCTGCGGCTTATGGCGCAGGTCATCCACGAATTGTGGATGAACGGTGACCCGTCCGTGATGATCATGCCGGGCAGCGTCTCTGTCAGCTCGCCGCGGGTCGAACCTGAACTGCTCCATTACCTGGATGTGAGTTGGCAGTCGATCATCGCGGCTGACGTCGATGGCACGGCCGCTACGCCATACAAAGTCGATCAGTCCGCGCCGAACCTCAATCGCTACTCAGCGACGCGGCGCGTTGCCCGGGCGATCTTCATGGGTACGGCGCCGACGCATCAGCAGCAAAATACGGGCCTCGACGACAAGCAGATCAATCTGGGCGTCGTCCAGCCCGGCGAACGGCCTGCCATTTTCGGTGATGCGTTGCGGCGGTTGACCAACCAGGCCAAGTTTATGCACGCCGACCTCGGTCGGTACTGGTACTCGATGTCGGCCAGCCTCAACCGCATCGCGGCGGATCGTGCCGCGCAGCTTGAGAGCGCGCTGGTCTTGATGACCATCGACAATGAGTTGACGAAATACATCAACGGCATCGCTGACCGTGGTCATTTCGACGCCGTGCAGGTGGCGCCCTCGACCTCTGCGGAGGTGCCCGATGATGCAGGTGGCGTCCGCGCTGTCGTGCTGGGTGTCGCCCATCCCCATACCGGACGCGACGGCTCCGAGGCGCTGACCGAGGCCAAGGAGATCTTGATCCAGCGCGGCAGCACGCCGCGCGTCTATCGTAACATGCTGGTCTTCATCGCGGCCGAGGCACGGCAGCTCGACAACCTCAAGGACGCCGTCCGCTCGGCTTTGGCATGGGGCGAGATCGTCCGCGATACAGATCGGCTCAACCTAACCCAAAGCGACAGCGCGCTGGCCAAAGCGAAGCTGACCGAGGCCAATGAAACCGTGAAGACCCGGCTGAAGGAGGCGTGGTGCTACCTTCATTATCCGGTTCAGGAGAGCGCCCAGGCCGAGGTCGAGTGGGTTTCGGGCAAGGTGCCGGCCCAGGACGGTCTGTTGGCGCGGGCGAGCAAGAAGTTGGTGGCGGAGGAGGGGCTGCTCCCCGAACTTGGCCCCACTCGCCTTGACCGGGATCTCCAGAAATACATCTGGAATGGAAAGCCGCATCTCTCGCTCAAGGATCTGTGGGAATATCTGAACCGCTACACCTACCTGCCCCGGCTTAAGAACCAGGCTGTGCTGGTGAAGACGGTGCAGACCGCCATTACGGGAATGCTACCCGGGCCGTTTGGCTATGCGGAGCGGTGGGACGACAAGACCGACACCTATCTGGGACTGGCGATCGAGCGCGCCACCAACGCCGCCGTTGTGATCGACAGCGACAGTGTCATCATCAAACCTGACGTGGCTGAAGCGCATCGTCCGGCGCCGGTGCAGCCCGGCCCGCCTTCCGTTGCAGGTCCTCCCGCCAGTCCAGAAGGTCTCCCACCCGCCGCTGGTCCTGCGGATGGAACGCCGGATGCCCCGGCACCGGAGCGTAAGCCGACCCGGTTTTTCGGGACGGTCATGATTTCTGCTGAGCGACCCGCGCGGGAAATCCATCAAATCGTGGAAGCGATCGTGGAGCAACTGACGACGATCCCTGGCAGCGCCGTGACTCTTAAGTTGGAGATCGATGCGGACGTGCCCAGCGGCCTCGATCGAGCCAAGGTTCGGACCCTGATCGAAAACGCCAACACTTTGGGATTTGTCGAAAAATCGATCGAATGATTGTCATCAAGGCTTAATCATCGTCGAATTATCGTGCGGCCAGAGGTCGCTTATGAGTATTCCGACGATCTGGAGGCTGGGTAGCAAATGACGGCTGGTTTCAAACCCAGTCGTCGTCTCGGCCTTGATCTGGCGTCCATTCGTCTGGCGCTTTCCATAGCCGAACATCGCAGCCTCCGCCGTGCGGCGAGAGTGATTGGTATCAGCGAGTCGGCATTGAGCCATCGTCTCCGCGCCCTGGAGGATGTGCTGGCTGTTGCTCTGTTTCATCGCTCATCGGAGGGAGTGGAGCCTACTCAAGCGGGGCTGGTCTTTTTTGAACAAGCGCGCGACGCATTGCGCGTGCTTGACCTTGCGGTGGCCAATGCTGGCGCGACCAGTCGGGGTGTTGCCGGTCGCTTGACCCTTGGCCTTTACACATCGCTCTCGACGGGCCGCCTGCGTGATGCGCTGGCGGCCTACACTGACCGGCACCCTGAAGTGGAGCTCCACGTTGTTGAGGGCGATCGCTCGCGCATGGTCGAGGGCATCAGCTCGCGCTCGATTGATATTGTGGTCCTCCTCGGCGCTCCAGATGACATGCTTGGCGAACCGCTCCTGCTTTGGCGCGAGCGGCTGCACATCATCCTCATGGCCGATCACCCATTGGCGGAGAGGTCCGAAATCGCTTGGTCAGATATAGAAAGCGAAACCTTCCTCGTGTCGGCCCACGGCGCCGGCCCTGAAGCAGTTCAGTTGCTCGCGGCGCAGCTTGCTGGGCCAGGCCGCCAGCCACTCACACGTTCGCATCTGATCAGTCGCGAGACGGCGCTTTCCATGGTCGGTATGGGCTTGGGCATCGCATTGATGATCGAATCCGATCTGGGGCGGCTGCCTGAAGGCGTCGTGGCGGTGCCGCTCGGCAGCGGGGCGGACGACGCCTTGGTGCCGCTGACGGCGTATCGTGATCCAGGAAACGATAACCCACCGCTGCGGCGGTTCTGGTCGTTCCTCAAGAGCGGCTATGTCGAGCCGTCGCCGTCACCCGAGGGGTGAGCCTTAGCCCGACGGGCTTTGGCGAAAGCGCGATCCGAAGCCATGAACCGCGCAAGCATCGGCGCGATCAACTTGGTCGGCTCGGTCTTCGTGCCGGTCTCCCGCGCCAAGACGTCGGCATAGGCGGCCAGGTCACGGTGAATTGCAGCGGGCAGTTCGATCGTCAGACGAACCGGGCGGTCATCAACCAGTGCGCCGAGTTTGAGCCTTGTCATCGGTTCAGCCTCTATAAGGTTCGAGGACGAGATCGCGGGTGACGATCACGCGGACCGGGAAGCCAGGGCGGATGGTGATGGTGGGCTGGATACTCAGCGAGCGGCCGACAATCTGCCGTCCTGTCTGGCTGATGCTGTCGGATCCGCCACGCCGTATCGCCTGAAGCAGGTCGCTCTCATCCGAGGATGTGCCTGCTTCCGACCCAACGCTCAGCAGGGTGGACAGCATCGCGGCCCGGAAAAGTTGCCCCCAATGATTGTCCACCTTGTCTTCGAGTCCGGCATAGCCGGAGGCGTCGGCGCCGGGCTGACGCTCCAGGATGATCGAGCGGCCGTTGGGGAGGATCAGGCGGTTCCAGACCAGAAGCGCCCGAGATTGGCCGAAACTGACCTGTGCATCGTACTGTCCAATCAGCCGGGCACCTTGGGGGATGAGCAAGATGCGCCCGGTGGGGCCATCATAGATATTCTCGGTGACTTGCGCGGTAATTTGGCCCGGCAGGTCCGAGCGCAGGCCCGTCACCATCGCGGCGGCAATCACAGCGCCCGCTTGCACGGTATAGGGACTCGCCGGGGCCTGAAGCGTTTCGGTACTGATCGTGCGCCGGTCAGCGGGACCGCCCAAGAATGCCGACCTCCGATCGCCTTCGCTTGGCGGCGGTGTCGGTTGACCGCTTCCGGCCGCGAGGGCGCCGAGTTGCGGCGACGCCGCTCCCGGCATCTCGAGCCCAGCGGCTGAGGGACCGCTGCCGGGCGTGCGGGATTCCCCCGCGAACAGTCGACTGGCGCGAGCGGCCTCGCGTTCCTGAGCGATCCGCTGACGCTCCTGCGCAACGCGCTGGGCTTCCGGATCCGGCGCGGTCGCGGGTGCCGGAGCGCCCGGGATAGGACCGGGCTGGATGCCGTTGTTGAGCATGGGGCGTCCGAGATCGCCGGGGAGCGGCGGCCCGAGCGGCGGCACTTCACGAGGCACCCCGGCATAGGATGTAGGCAGCCGCGACAGGCCGTCGGCCGTGGTCCTGTTGTCGGTGTTATAAAGCTCGGCGGTCGTTCTCGGTCGGCTGGATTGCAGCGCCCATATCAACGATCCGCCGATGGCGACGGCCGAAACGCCCGCGATGAGGCCGAGCACTTTTCGCGAAAGGCGGACGACCTTGGGCCGGTCGGGCCGAAGACGCAGCTCAGCGGCGATTTCGCGCTCTGGCCGAGGAGGCTCGTCCGGCGTTTGCTCAAGAACGGGGCCGGTCACGATGCCGGCCTCGGGTCAATGCGAACGATACGGACGCGCCGTTGGCGGTCTCCGCCCAGGCGAAGCTCAGCGCCGCCAAAGAGACGGTCAACGACCATGTAGCGGCCACGCACGCGGTAGTTCACCAGTTCCGCATTGCCCTGTGCGCCGATGATCCAGAGCGGGGGCATCTCGCCCTGCGCAATGCCAGTTGGAAACTCGATGAAGACCTGCCGCCCGTCGTCGAAGGCCCTAACCGGTCGCCAAGCCGGATTGTCGCCTTCGATCCGGTAGCGAAAGTTCAGCGACTCCAGCGCCGGCAACGGCGAGGTCGCTGCCGTCTCCGCGGCCTGCGCTTGTGAGTTCTGGCGGCGTAGGGCGATGAGCTGGTCTTGCGGATAAGACCAGGAAACACTGGCCATGTAGGTGCGCTCGGCCGCCCGCAGTTCGAGATGATACGTCCGGCGATCGGTATTGATCACCAAGTTGGTCTGAAGATCGGCGCGCGTCGGCTTGACGAGGATATGGATCCGTCGGGTCGGCCCGCTGCCGCTTTCCGTATCACCGATGATCCAGCGCACCGTGTCGCCGGCGGCCACAGGTCCTGTGCCGACCAGTTGCTCACCCGCTTCGAGGGCGATGTCGGTCACCTGGCCCGGCGCTGTGTACACTTGGTACAGCGCGCCATCCGAATAGGGATAGACCTGAACCGCGTTGAAATAGCCGGACCGGCTTGGCTGAATGCGGGCGGCGCCATTGGCGGCTTCCACCCGTGCGCGCGGGTCGGCCGGCTCCGGTGTCTGCGAGGGGGGCGGTGGAATGCGTTGGAGTTGGCCTGGCAGAGGCAAGGGCGTCGGAATCTGCACGATTTCGACCGGCTTGGGCGGCTCGACCTCGGGCGTCGCCGGCTGCGGGGCCGCGATAGGATCATAGGTGATCTCCGGCGGCTTCCAGGTATGCGAACAGGCCGCGAGCGATACCGACGCAAGCATGATGGTTGTAACGGGGATCAGTCGCATCAGCCGAGCTCCTTCGACCAATTGAGGGCATGGACGTACACACCGAGCGGATTCTTGCGCAGGCGCTCGACGTCACGAGGGGTTTGGATTGTGATGGTCAGGATGGCCGTCCAGCGCTCGGTGGCCGCGAGCGCCCCATCGACGTATCGCCGCTCGACCCAAGCAACGCGAAAGCTCCCCGGTGACGCTCGGATGACGCTGGAGACATCGACCGCGACCTGTTCCCGGCCGACCTTGGCAAACGGGTCGTTGACCCGTGCATAGTCGTTAAGCGCCAGCGCGCCTTGGTCGGTCGTATAGTCGTAGGCGCGTAGCCAGTTCTGGCGCAGCACGATCGGGTCCGCCGGGATTGAGCGGGTTTCCTCGATAAAGCGGGCGAGATGCCAAGCTATCTGAGGATCGGTCGGCCGATAGCCGGTCTCGGCTGGCGAGATCGCTTGGGCTTGCCCGAGCCGGTCAACCTGCACGACCCACGGCACGACCGTTCCAGACATGGCTTGCCAAACGACGGCAGCGGACAGGCCGGCAGACAGGCACAGCGAGCCGAACGCCATCAGTCTCCAGTTGCGAGCCTGGATGCGCGCAGACCCGATGCGGTCATCCCAAGCCTGAGCGGCACGTTGATAAGGGGTCTCGGGTTCGGGCGTCCGGCCGTAACGGCTGGACGGTCGTTTGAAGAACATCATTCACCCTCTCGAATGCTGACAGAAGAGCCTGCGCCGCCTCCATCGCCGGCACGGACGGCATGAATGGCGGTCTGGATGCCGTGCGCGGCTGATTGGCGTTGACGCATCGATTTGGCCCAGGCGGGCTCCCCGGAGGCGGAGCCCGCATCGTTGGCCGGGCTGGCGTCGGTCCCTCCGGTGACTTTGCCGCCCATGGCTTCGAACGCCGCCCGGCCACCGGCTTGGTAGCGCTGCCCCATCTCGGCGGCTGCTCTGCGGAGCGGCGAGGCCGCTGCGGAAGCCCCGGCTTGCGCGACGCCGGATAGTCCGCCCGCAACGCTGCCCCCTTTGGCGGCGCTTCCAAGTTGATAGGCCGTCGAAGCGCCGCCAGCGACACTGGCTCCGCCCCGCACGGCCGCCATCGCCGCACCGCCCGCCATGCGCGCGCCGGCTGCGCCAGCAAGGAGCGCGCCGCCGGCAGCCAGTCCAGTGCCAACGGCTGCCCCGGCGCCAAGCTGCGGGCCGCCCGAGACGATGCCATTGGCGATCGAGGGGCCAAAAATGCCAAGGCCGAGCAGCGACAGCGCAGCAAGCACCAGCGCCATCGCGTCTTCGATTGTGGGCTGGGCCTGAAAACCTTGCGTGAACTCGCCGAACAACGTCGATCCGATGCCGACCACAACGGCGAGCACCAGCACCTTCACGCCTGAACTGATCACGAGACCAAGCACTCGTTCGGCCATGAACGCGGTCTTGTTGAACAGGCCAAAGGGCACGAGCACGAAGCCGCATAAGGTCGCGAGCTTGAACTCGATCAGGCTGATGAAGAGCTGGATGGCGAGGATGAAGAAAGACAGCAGCACGATCGCCCAGGCCAGCAGCAGGACGACGATCTGGATGAAATTTTCGAAGAAGCTGATGTAGCCCATAAGCCCGGAGATGGACTCCAGGATGGGCCTACCGGCATCGAAGCCGACTTGGGCAATCCGACCGGGGCGCAGAAATTCCGCAGCCGTCAGCCCTGTGCCCGATGCCTTCAGCCCGAGCCCCGCAAAGCTCTCAAAGACAATGCGGGCCAGCGTGTTCCAGTTGCCGATAATGAAGGCGAACGCACCGACGAAGAGGGTCTTCTTGACCAGGCGGGCGAGGATATCCTCGTCCGCACCCCAGGCCCAAAACAGTGCAGCGAGCGTTACGTCGATGACGATCAGGGTTGAGGCCAACCACGCGACTTCGCCCTGGAGCAAGCCAAAGCCGCTGTCGATATAGCGGGTGAAGACTTCCAGAAAGCGGTCGATGACCCCGGTGCCCTGCATCAGCGTTGCTCCTGTCGGCTAATCGGAGCGCCGGGATGTTCGTTCACGGCTGGCGCCTGCGCGTTGGCGCCGCCGAGAAACCGGCGGCGATTTTCAGACCAGGCCCGTTTGCAGCCTGGATCATCGATCGCGGGCGAACCCAGGTCGTTGCAGCGGGCCAGTTCGGCTTCGAGCGGATCGCGCGCGATCGTCGTCGCGGGGCTTCTTTCGGCCGGCCTGTCGGAGCGTGCCGCCGTCGTGAACCACACCGCGATCGCGACGATCACCGCCGCGACAGTGCCGACGACGAGGATCCGACCAGGCTTTGGTCGCTGGAGCCTGTCGG
The DNA here is from genome assembly GCF_001375595.1 of Phenylobacterium immobile (ATCC 35973). Taxonomy (NCBI): domain Bacteria; kingdom Pseudomonadati; phylum Pseudomonadota; class Alphaproteobacteria; order Caulobacterales; family Caulobacteraceae; genus Phenylobacterium; species Phenylobacterium immobile. The sequence goes on from NZ_CVJQ01000001.1 coordinate 1,507,082, forward strand.
CGAGCAATGCAGGCCAGCGCATCCGCCCGCTCAGCGATCGTGGAACATGGTGACCTCGGTGGGCTGGTAGCCCTGACCCGGAGTCAGAAAACGGCGAAGCTGCTCGCGACCTTGGTCCGCAGCCGCCGCGCGCTGCGCCGCTTCGAGGTTTTGCGCACGCCCCTGCGCCGCGACGGCGGCAGTCAGATCGGACAGTTGCTGGGCCTGGAGCGCCAGAAGCTGATTGCCGGCTTGGGTCGCCTGCAGCGCGCCGGTGGCGGACTGGCTGGAACCTACCAATGCCGCCATTTGCGTGCGGTTGGTTTCGATATTGCCCACGACGCCGGCCTGAACACGCATCGCATCCTGAAGTGCGCTGACCGATGTCTGCCAACGCTGGCGGGCCGATGCGAAGAGCGCTTGATCGGAACTGGAGGCGCTGGCTGGCGCGTAGCTCGTCTGGAAGGCGCGATCGATCTGCTGCACGTCATAGGCAATGCTCTGCGCCTGCCCCAGCAGTTGCTGGGTCCTAGCGACCGACTGCTGGAGTTCTTGCAACGAGGAGTAGGGCAGGCTCGCCAGATTGCGGGCCTGATTGATGAGGCTTTGCGCCTCGTTTTGCAGCGAGGTGATCTGGTTGGTGACCTGCTGGAGCGAGCGCGCGGCCTGCAGGACGTTTTGGGTATAGTTGGTCGGGTCCCAGACCGTGATCTGGGCCTGAGATGGCATCGGCAGCGTGGCCAATGTCAGGGCGGCGAGACCGGCAGTCCATGCCGGACGGAATCGGAGCTTCATGGCAGTTTCTCCTCTTGTGGGGTGATGATGAGATCGGTCGCCCAAGCGACGCCGCGGGCCTCAAGCCAGGCCTTGGCAAAGCCGGTCGGGCCATGTTCGGCCATCAGCCGAGCAATGAGGATTTGATCGCCCTTGCTGGAGGCCGCTGTGAAGGCGAGCGCCACCTCGCCCAGGCCCAGCTCGAACAGACGATTGCCGCGGCGTGACTGGCAGTAATAGTCGCGCTTCGGGGTGGCGCGGCTGAGGATCTCGATCTGACGATCGTTGAGCCCGAAGCGTTCGTAGATTGTCGCGATCTGGGGTTCGAGCGCGCGCTCGTTAGGCAGGAAGAGCCGCGTCGGGCAGCTCTCGATAATGGCCGGCGCAATCGCCGAACCGTCGATGTCGGCGAGCGATTGGGTGGCGAAAATCACGCTCGCGTTCTTTTTCCGCAGCGTCTTCAGCCACTCGCGGAGCTGGCTGGCAAAGCCTTCGTCATCGAGGGCAAGCCAGCCTTCGTCGACGATCAACAGCGTCGGACGACCATCCAGACGATGTTCGATCCGGTGAAAAAGGTAGGCAAGCACGGCTGCGGCGGCGCCCGTGCCGATCAGGCCTTCGGTTTCGAAGGCGAGCACGTCGGCTGACCCGACACGCTCGATCTCGGCATCGAGTAGACGACCCCAAGGCCCGCCGACGCAATAGGGCTTGAGCGCTTGTTTGAGCGCCTGGCTCTGGAGCAAGACCGATAGGCCCGTGAGGGTGCGTTCGGACTTGGGGGCCGACGCCAGATTGTTGAGCGCCGACCAGACATGTTCCTTTACGTCGGGCGTAATGTCGATCTTCTCGCGGGCCAGGATGGCGGCAACCCACTCGGCCGCCCATGCGCGTTCTTCCTCGGCATCGATCCCGGCCAGCGGCTGCAAGGCGACCGGTTCGCTCGCGTCTTCGGCGAGTGAGCCGCCAAGGTCGTGCCAGTCACCACTCATCGCCAGCGCGGCTGCCCGGATTGAGCCGCCGAAGTCGAAGGCAAAGATCTGCGACCGGGCATAGCGACGAAACTGGAGCGCCATCAGCGCCAATAGCACCGACTTGCCGGCGCCCGTTGGGCCGACAACCAGTGTGTGTCCGACGTCGCCGACGTGGAGCGAAAAGCGGAATGGCGTCGACCCTTCGGTCTTGGCCAGAAAGAGTGGCGGAGCATCAAAATGCTCGTCGCGTTCCGGTCCCGCCCAGACTGCGGAGAACGGCATCATATGCGCGAGGTTCAGGGTCGAGACCGGCGGCTGGCGGACATTGGCATAAACGTGCCCCGGCAGGCTGCCGAGCCAG